>CAXNLR010000002.1:0-192500 GCA_964203475.1 Candidatus Planktophila sp.
GATGGAGTAACAACAACCAATGCACCCCCAAGCCTGAGAATAAGTTGGATCTCATCGCTGCCATGTCGGGAGCAGAAACAACCTCTTTCCCATTTGATTGCAGCAAAGGCTCTTTAGAGTTATGGAAGTTAAACGGGGGAGTTCACGTCCCGGTCTTAGATCGTGGCTTTGCCAATCAAGTGCTCCAATGGTTGATCGATAGCAAGGGCGCCTAAGGCTTGCTTAACTATTGATTTCTTCAGGCAATAGGCGCACTATGTGCTCACCTACTAGTGCAGGGGGAGATCATGAAGATCGGCAGCATCATTGCAGGCAAGAGAGTTGAAACAATTTCAGCAAGTGCAAGCGTTCATGATCTGGTTAACGCTTTAAACACCCACCACGTGGGAGCACTTGTTGTGTCAGGTGATGGCAAGACAATAGATGGCATTGTCTCTGAGCGAGATGTTGTGCGCGCAATGCCAGGCAAGTTAGATCAGCTAGTAGGCATGCATGTTCGAGACATCATGACTGTGGATGTTCACACCTGCACAGCAGATTCAACGGTTCAAGAATTAATGGCAATGATGACCTCGCTTCGCATTCGCCACGTGCCAGTTGTCGATGCCACAGGCCAGCTTCTCTCTATTGTTTCTATTGGCGATGTAGTCAAGAACTATGTCAGTGAAATTGATTCTGAGCGTCAGGCTCTTAAAGATTATGTGAGCACCGCCGGCTAAGCCTTTAACACCTAGACTTCACCACATGCATGGATCACTCGCCCTAGTTGGCTCTGGTGAATACCTGCCTGCAATGGCCACATTCGAAAAATCTTTACTAGATGATGGAATCA
This sequence comes from Candidatus Planktophila sp., assembly GCA_964203475.1. Lineage (GTDB taxonomy): Bacteria > Actinomycetota > Actinomycetes > Nanopelagicales > Nanopelagicaceae > Planktophila. The sequence continues at coordinate 833 of CAXNLR010000002.1, forward strand.
AAAACGGGAAAAGACCTATCTATGTTCAAATCCCAACAGCTGCTGGTCAAGAAAGTGATGATCGGCTTGAGTACTGGAAACAATTAGGAAAGACCCAAGCAGATCGCTTAGGTGTTGACTCAATCTTCTTGCCAATCTTTACACGAGAAGATGCCAACAACCCTGAGTATGCAACGCTGATTCATAACTCGGCACTGATCTATATGTCCGGGGGAGACCCGCACTACTTGGCAGAAACCCTTATGGGCACGCCGCTCTGGGATGCAATCCAAGAGAACTGGCGCAGCGGGAACCTCACTTGCTGGGTGCAGCGCAGGTGCAATGGTTTTAAGCTCTCATATTCCAAACTTTCGTTTACTTAAAAAATCACCCACAGCAGGACTTAACCTGCTTCCAGAGATCCGCGTGATTCCACACTTCAACAAGTTCTTTAGATGGATTCCAGAGAGTGCGGCCAAGGTGTTACTCCATGTTCCTGATGACTCAATACTTATTGGCGTTGATGAGTTAACAGCCATTGTTAAGCGCAGCGGAGATGATCACTGGGTAGTTGTCGGTGAGGCAAAGGTGCATGTGTTAAAGGGAATGCCTGATCAACAGTTAGTAGATGGAGAAGTAATTACCTTCTATTAAGTAGTTACTGCGGCTTTGCCTTCTAGTGAAAGTTACTGTGCGTAACACACAAGTATGCTTTAATTAATGAAGTTGAGCCGGGGTGCCAATCCCGACCCAACTGCCTTATGCGAACTCAAGTGCCAGATTGATTAGGGTCGTCGTTTTTATCACGGCGACCCTTTCGCATCTCCCATACGCGCAGTATGGGAGTGGCTATTGCAACGCACAGCGGTTTGAAACACTAAACTTTCTTTACTTCAACAGAAAGTGAACCCAATGTCTTTTGTTATGTACTCAACTACCTGGTGTGGTTACTGCAAGCGCCTCAAGTCCCAGTTAGCAGATCTTGGTGTCACCTTTGAAGAGATCAACATTGAAGAGGTTCCAGGTACCGCAGAGATCGTTGAAAAGGTAAACGGCGGCAATCGCACAGTGCCCACATTGGTCTTTAGTGATGGCGCTGCAATGACTAACCCATCTGCCAAGCAGGTAACAGACAAGCTGGCTGAACTAAAAAGTTAAGGCCACCCCACATATCTGGGGCGGCCTTAACCGTGAAGTAACTACGAACTATTTAATCAATTACTTCTTTACGAACTTTGATACATCCACTCCTGGTGGAAGGATTACTGCATCAATTGCATGGATTACACCATTTGATGCTGCAACATCTGCAGCAACAACTGTTGCACCGTTAACGGTTACACCCTCTGCTGTTGAAAGCTTAATGTTCTGACCTTCTACAGTTGCAACATCACCATCTGTTACATCAGCAGCCATTACCTTGCCTGAAACAACGTGGTAGGTAAGGATCTGTGTAAGTAGCGCCTTGTTCTCTGGTAGAAGTAGTGCATCTAATACACCTGCAGGCAATGCTGCAAATGCGTCATTTGTTGGTGCAAATACTGTGAATGGACCAGTTCCGCTCAGGGTTTCTACTAGCTCAGCAGCTGAAACTGCAGCAACTAGAGTTGAAAAACTTGCATCGGCACTTGCTACATCAACGATTGTTCCTACAGTTGTTTCTTCTGTCATTGTGTCACTTGCTGAATCTGAATCACTTGAGCATGCTGACAAAGTCAACAATGCGGCAAGGGCTGCAGCAACTAGTGCGCTACGACGCAAAACCTTCATAACTCTCTCCTTAGTCTGGGTTTATCTATCGGGCAAACCCTAGGTTCGGGTATGTGGGCCAGCAACTTGAAAATGCTCATTACATTTCCTAGACATAGTTAATTCATTCTCTAGACACCTGTGATACCAAGTTTTCTCAGAATTCTCTCAAGTTCTTGCCCTGTGAGAGTTTGGTGGAAAAAGCTAGGGCTTCAAAACAAATGGTGGATTGGTTATGCCTTAAAGATTTAACTAAGACAAAAGCCCCGCGGAAGTTATTCTGCGGGGCTTTTGCTTTAAAGCACAGTTCTGACACATCAAAATGTATCACCGATATCCACAGAAAATAATGCTGAAGCAGATGAAAAACGGAAGAGTCTAATTTGCACATTGCGTGCGGTTGTAGCTCATCGGATAGAGCGCAGTTCTGACGATATCTGAGGTAGTGGGTTCGATTCCCACCAATCGCACGCACGTGAAGTGGCCCCGCAGTTCGTCGCGCGGGGCTACTTTTTTGTAATCACTCTGCGTAAACTTGTCCCATGAGGTTCACACAAAGACTCAAGCAACTCTTTTCTAGAGGCTCACGCAATGACTTGCATGAAGAACGTCTAGATCCCCTTGATAACCAATACCGCCGCATGCAATTTGAAAACAGAGCAGCTGGGGGATTAAACGGTCAGATGATGCGCAGGGTGGCGAACTTTACAAACCCTAAGCGCTTAGATGAAGAGGATTAATACAACTTATCGACGCAGGATATTGATTAAGTAAGTAAGCCCAAAGCCAAAACCAACTGCTGCATAGAGATAGCTAAACCACGTGATCTCTCCTGGAATCAGCAGAGTAAGCACTCCTAAACCAGTTGCGCTCACACACATCACCTGTGCAACGTTTCCCACACCACGATCAGAGCTGTTCCTTGAGTTGTTCCACATATTTCCAGCCAGGGCAAAAAGTGTTATTGCAATCATGCGCATTGACCACACCAGCACATCACTGTTCTCTAGTCCCAACAGATCTAGAAAGAAGCCGGGCAGAGCAAGCAGAAAGAGGGCGGACGCGCCAAAGACTAAAGAGCCTGCTCTCAGGGTTTTTCTAATGGCTGGGTAGTTCATGTTTAAAAGGGTACATCTGAAGATGAACATCCAACCCATTTTGGGCGTGTTGCCAATGCTTCTGATTAGCCGAGGAGGAACATTTATCGTGTAAATCCTAACTACTTCAACAGAGAGGTTGAAAAATATGGATCAAAACTCAGGCATTGGAAGACTTCATGTAGTTGAACTTGGTTTTAACACCACTCGAATGACTTTCATTTTTGGTAATGCAGCTGCCCTGGCAATCAACGCATTTGCTGACCTAGACAGCGCTTCAAAGTTAGCCCTTTCAGCATTTGTAGTAATACTCAATATTGCCAGCCTGCTCTCTTTTGACGCAGAACTTAAGATTTATGCAGCATTAACTAAAGACACTGCTGATGAGAACTCTGCTTATGTCAAAAATGGTAAGGAAACCCCATGGGGCGCATTTAGAGTCTTTTGCGCATTGATCTGTGTGGTTGCAGCTGTCACGCAGTGGATGGCTATTAACGCCTAGTTAACTTGCCACTTCTGCACCATAATTTGCTTATGCGTAAATGGGGAGCGTTAGCACTTGCCGGATCTCTGATCATTGCTCTCGTTTTTCCGGCTAGTGCCATTGCCGACGATATCCAACTGTGCCGAATTAAAGCATCCCCATGGCAGACGGTTTCACTTGGCTTTCCTGTAGCTCCCGAGCGGTTAGTGAAGTTAACAAAACCAAAGATCTTGGTCATCCCCTTTAAACTGAGAGATAATCCAAACTACAAATTCACACCAGAGTTCAAGAAAGATTATGAAGAAGCTTCTGCAAATATAGGAATGTTTTCAAATGGTAAATCAACTCCGGAATTTGTGATTCTGCCTACCGTAGAGACTGATTTCACCAACAAAACAATGGAAGACCTCAAGGCAGTTCAGCAGAACGCTAATCAGTGGAAGGATGAATCAGTTTCGACATGGGGTTTTGTTCGAAAGTTCATTGCAGCGTATGACTCGACTATAGATTTCACAGGAGTAACCGGAGTCATTTTAGAGGGATCATCTACAAGTTTTAATTCTTCTATTGGAGAGGCGATGATGATGTCTTCAAATCCGCGGGATCCCTATTTCAGGGGAGTAGAAACTCAGGAAGGAAAGATCTATAACTTTTCTTTGTTAGACCAACACAAGAATGCCGACATAATCACACATGAGGTCATGCATCTCTATGGCTTAACAGATCTTTATGGAAGTAGTAATGGCCCGGGTAACCTTAGCCTGATGTCAAATAGCACAATCAATTTGCTTAGCTATGAAAAATGGGTTTTAGGATGGCTTCCAGATAGTGATGTTCAATGTCTTTCAAGTGTGTCCCAAAACAATATCTATAAATTCTCATTTGACTATGCAAAAACAGATCAACTTCTCGTAATTAGAGCCGAAACCGGTGAAGACTTTATTGTGGAAACCACAAAGGTGAGAGGAGTGCAATATCTCGCTTTCTATTCTTTAAACAATGAGGCAAGACCCCCAATAACTGTTTACCAGAATGGATATCAAGGTGAATCCCGAGGTATCGTCATTGGTGACTACAAAGCAATTGGGAATCCGTTGAAGTCTAATAAGCACACCTTGTTGATTAGCAGCATGGACTCATCGTCAATCACGGTACATTTTGCTTCATCTACTCAAACTTCATCAAACGAATTTATAGATCTTGTCACTAAGAGCACTGAACTAAGATCAAAGTTGGACCAAGAAGCTCAAGCAAAAGCCAGGGCGGCTTCCGAAGCCAGGGCAGCTGAAGCTTTAAAAATGAAGCAAGAGGCTGACGCAAAGGCTGCTGAAGAATTAAGGGTCAAGGAAGAAGCATTGGCTAAAGCTGCATCTGATTTAAAGGCCCAGCAAGAAGCAGATGCAAAAGCTGCTGCTCTAAAGAAAACAACAATTACCTGCGTAAAAGGAAAACTGACAAAGAAAGTGACTGCAGTTAAGCCAAAGTGCCCATCAGGTTACAAAGTTAAGAAGTAACACACCGACAAATACGCTCACTGCTGTTAATCTCGCATCCATGATCACTGTTCTGACCGATGGCCAGTGCCGCTTCTGCGAAGCCACCATGGCATGGGTAGCTAAGAAGTTAGAGGTAAACGCCATTGCCTACCAAAGTGCAGAGCTATCCCAATACGGTCTTAGCTATGAACAATGCTCCAAGGCTGTCCACGTACTACACGCCGGCAAGACCTATGTCGGAGCAGATGCAATCGCATACCTACTAGGACGCAGAGGCAATTGGATCCTTGGCTTCATCGTGCGCGCATCAGGACCACTGGGCCGCTTTGGCTATAAGTGGGTGGCAGGTCATCGAAACTCTTTGCTGATTAGGAGTGCAACGAGGTTGATTGAGCGCTCGCTGTAAATCTGTCAGTCACTTAACGTAACTTGGCCTCATGGTCGAATTCATCCTGCTCTTCATCTTCTTCTACTTCCTCTTTAACTCCTTCTCTAAGCGCAAAGCCAAGCGCAAGCCCCGCACATTAGATGCCGAGCTCAAGCAACTGATCCAAGAATCCAATGATGCAACTGCAATTGGCTCTGACATCAAACGCTTCCTCCTAGATGTCATCAACGATGACTCTCATGATCTAGAGAAGTTCTCTGACACCCGCATCAAGCAAGCCCAACTCATCCTTGATCGCGCAGGCCCAGCATCTTTCTATTGGATGACTGAGATAGCAGCCCAACTCTCAATCCTTGCTGCAGCACAGATCAATGGCATACCAACCAATGTGAGTGTGGAGTTAGGGGAGGGTGCGACGGCGGGGGATGTGGTGAGGGTTGTTGTGAAGAGTTAAATCACTCTGGCATTCATGTGGAGTTAACCCGCGATTTGCCCTTTGTTAATTGCCTCAGAGGGAGGATCGGGCATGAGAAAAATCCCTTTATCTATCTTTGCACTCTTAACCGCTTCCGCTCTTGTTACCGCTGGGCAACTGCCAGCACTGGCTAATGAAGCCACTACGAAAATCACTGAAATTTCATCGATTACCTCTGGCGATGGCGAAGGCAGTGCTGAGATTGCCACATTCCACGCCGGTTCAAAGAGAATCTTTGCTACAAATGGTGTTAAAAACACAATCGATATCTTTGATATCTCAGATGTAGCAAATCCAAAAAAGGTGGGCTCTGTTGCGCTTAGCCCTTATGGAAATGATGTTACTAGCGTTGCCGCAGGTAAAGATGTTGTGGTTGCAGTTGTGAATGTTTCTGACAAGTTCTCAGCAACTGGAGTACCAACAACTACCAACGGAAAGATCGTGGTATTTGATACCAACGGAAAAGTCTTGAGTTCACCAGATGTTCTAGGCGTCTTGCCTGACTCTGTTACCTTTGCTCCAAATGGCACAACAGCACTTGTTGCCATTGAGGCTCAGCCAGTCTGTGCCAAGGATGATCCAGCAACTGCCGCTAAAGAAGATGCTGACTACACCAAGGCCTCAGATCCAGTAGGTGGCGTGACAGTTGTTGATCTGAGTAATCCATCTGCGCCAGTCCTTAGATTTGCTGGCTTTGATCAGTTCACCGTAGCTGACATGAGAGCTAAGGGAATCGCTGTTTCAGCTGTCGTAAACAACGTTTCTAAGGATTTTGAGCCAGAGTTTGTTACTGCAGTAGATAACAACTTTGCCTATGTGACTATTCAAGAGGCTAATGCCATTGGAAAACTCAATATTCAATCTGCAAGCTTTGAAAGCATCACCCGTGCTTTTCAATCTAATCTCGGCGTAGTCGCTCGTGACACCAGCGATAGAGACTCTGGTGCAGGTCCTCGTAACTACCGCAATGTAGTTGGTGCCTCACAGCCAGATGCCATCGCAGGTTTCAAAGTAGGTTCAGGTCAGTACTTCTTAACTGCCAACGAAGGCGATGCTCGCGAATACACCTGCCTCAATGATGACCTTCGTGCCTCTGCACTTAAAGTAGATGCCACGACGTTTCCCTGACTGGAAGACCTGGTCAGGCAACGCAGCTCTTGGACGCGCAAAGGTCAATCCAACGATTGGCGATAAGGATGGCGATGGAGATATCGACACCATCCATCTACGTGGTTCAAACTCAATGACTATGTACCGAAATGGCATAGCAATCTGGGATAGCGCTGATCTATTAGATCAGATTCAGACTCAGGCCTTTGGTGTTGCAAACATCAATGGCTCACACTCACTCTCTGCTGATAAAGCCACAATGAACTATGTGGGTCAAGATCGCTCCGATGATAAAGGCGCAGAACCAGAAGGCGTTGCAGTTGGAATGGTTGGTGATACGTCGAATCGCAGTACTAGGTCTTGAAAGAATGACTGCTTTGGCCGTCTTTGATATTACTCAACCCAGCAGCCCAATCTTTCTAGAGTGGCTGCAAATGTTGCCAACTAAGGCAACTCCAGCAAAGGATGTTAAGTACTGGTCACCAGAGGGAATCGTCTTTGTTCCTGCGAACAAATCACCATCTGGAAAAGCACTTATCATCACTAGCTATGAACTATCTGGTTCACTCTCAATCCATCAGATTGAACCACGTAACTAAATCACTGACACAGTTAAAAGACCACCCCTGAGTATCTCGGGGGTGGTCTTTTAGTATCTAAGGGTTAAGGATTAATCATTGAAGTAATCCCACCAAGTCTTGTCGCCATTGCACTCAAACTCGACACTCAACGATCTTCGCGCAGAACGCATCCAGTGATATCAGAACCGTTGTACTGCTCCACTTTGTGACCCCAGGTAGTCACACCAATGACAAAACCTTCATTATCAATCAAGGGACCGCCGCTACTGCCGCTGAGAGAGATTGTTAGTAATAAAAATGTCGTTACCATCAGAATTTAATCACATTTCCAAATGAAACAGATCCCTCATACCCATCAGCACTTCCAAGTGCCATCACCCAATAACCAGGCCATGGAGTCATTCTCTGACAAGCGCCAACACCGGCAGCTTTCTACCCGTTGCCAACACCGCTAAATCATTCTCTTTATCCCACTTCACAATGACCGCCTGCAGATCGATCTTCATAGGGCAGCGCAATCGTCACTGAATCATCAACACCGATGCAATCTTCAATCACATGATGATTTGTAATCAATGTAGTGGGATAATTCTTTGACTGACTTGTTTCTAACTCAATTGCCCATGCAGTTCCCTGAGACCACCAGTTGTTGGAGTTGGATCACACCAGACAGTCACCGTTGACTCCTGTGTTCTATCAACCAACTGTTTCAATACTGCGAGGTGGCACATAACCCATCACCAGCAGGATCCTCATTTGAATATTGAATAGAAGGAGCCCAGGTGAGTAGAAAAGCACCTAAGGCAAAGGGTGTGGCAATGATGGCTAGGTAGGCAATGAACTTGTTGGAATCTGTATCTCTCATGAATGGAAGACTACGGAGAGTGACTGACAAATAGCCCTTCGTACTACTTCAACACACTTACTCTCCAAAGTGCTCTATGAACTTGCCATCCCAGTCATAACTATCAAAGTAATCCTGAATGCTCTCAACCACCCGGTTTTGCAGCTCTTGCATCTTCTCTTCGTTCATTTCTCCTCCATCCCATCTCGGTACCCAGACCAGTCACACGCTCTGCAGTTGAACATCAGGATCAATCCCATCAGGACTCACACAACACCCACCCACCGCATACTTCTCAAAGTCAAAGGTTTCAGGATCAGGCATGCCGTAGAGAATGGTTCGGAGCGTGCCTATCTCCCCGCAACCTGGGCAGATGAGAGTGCGGATTCTTTTGCGGCGTTTAGTGGTCATGGGGAGAGAGTAGGAGAGGGGACTGACAAAGAAAGCTTAAAATGTGAGGGTAACTAAGACTCTTGAAAACATTGGGTTTGTGTCTGCTTCTAGCCCTCACCAATGACCCTTTACGTACGCAAACTTTAGCTTTACTCTGCTACACATCTGCGGAATGAAAGGGAGTGCTAGTGGAGCCATTAGATTGGGAGGCTGACGAAAAGTTCTTAGTCTCAGAGTTAAAGGGCCTCAAATGCGTGACTTTATATTTACTTTCAACCGGCAGAAATGCTTGGCACAGTACCTGGTCCGCGAAGTATCAGAGGAATGCCGCACTTTTCTCTAGTTTTGACGCAGCAAAGGCTGCAGCTGAAAAATTACGAAATAGGGGCACGACATTTAAGATTGTTCAGTATCCCGGCCTTGCCTTCTATTCGATGGAAGGAGTTGTCGCTGTAGTTGAGTTTCATTCGAGCCAACCTTTCAATAAATTAAGAATTGATGACATAGATCAACGACTAAATATTGGGACACTAATAAAAGATGCAATAACTCCATTTATAAAAGCAGATAAAGAGTTTTGGAGCCCACCATTTCCTTCGGGAGACTCTTTTGTTAATGTGAAAACTGATCTATCTGAAGATTTTGAACCTTTAATTGAGAGTAGACAACTTAAAAAATGGGGTTCTGTTGCATCTGGGAGTAATTATTACTTAGGTTGGCATGAAGAGAACAAGCTCTATGAAACTCCAATATCGAGGATTATGTTGAATTTTGAGGAAGTTAACGTATTTGTCGATTTAGAAAAATGCGAGCAAGAATTAGAAAGTAGTCGCGAAGTAGCCAAAGCCAAACGAATACGTGCTGAAGAGACCACAATTAGGTTTAACGAGGCAAGAGCAAACTTGATGTCAATTTTCGAGGAACGTAACTTGCTAAACAGTGAGAATGACGAAAAGTAATTGATGCCTGAATCCAAATGTATTCATGAATTGCCTTTGGGTCAATGTGGTCACTGCAATCCAGCACCCTACGGAATAAATGAAGTTGTTTTCACAACCAAAGGTGGCCAGGTGTTTCATAATTGGTCAGATTGTGCTTTTCTTCGTGAGGGCCAGTCTTTAGCTGACTCGCGTGGGCAAGAAAATCACGCAATCTTGCCAACTAAATGGTCAGTCGTTTTTTATTCATATGGTGCATGTGAATGGTGTTGCGCACTTCATCACTTAAATGGAAAGCAATTACGCCAGTGTGAGGCACTTATCGAAGGCGAATGGCGACAGGTACTTCATATTAAGGAAAGATTCACTGAGATAAAGCAGCGCGAGCATCAGGTTCACGATGATGAGTCAGGGTTAATCTACTTTGTGACACAGGACGAAGTTCGATTTTAAGTCGAACTCCTACAACCCACTATCAGGGCCTGCGACAAAAATTACTGTTGTATCTTTAGACCGGGTTAGTACAGTATGCAAGCTGAGTAATTTTTCCCAATCAACAGCGCCAGCGCCAAGTACACCTTCTTGCAGTTTCTGCCAGGTTTTTTCGCTTAATAGTACGAAGATTTCTTGAAATTCAGAACCACGAATTTTGTCCACTTGGTTTAATGACTTGTAAAGAATGTTATTTCCTTTGATCTTGTCGATCCAGAAGGAGGGCATGGAAGTACCCGATGGATCGAAAATGATAAGCATGGGGTGCCAATGGCTCCATTTGTCATCCCGGGCAAGAAATCTCTCAAACTCTTTCCCGAAATTAACTGTTAGATCCGATTCGTACAGCTTGTATCTGCCTCCAGAATCCACAAAGGAAATGCTGTCTACGCATATTTGTTTTAAAGGATCGAGCTGTTTCTTATGATCTGCAATTTTTGAATCAATTATAAATGGGCTCGTCTTCTCAAGAATGCTCTTTGTGTAATCTATTGCCTGTTGACCAACTGCCTTACTTTGTCGATAGCAAACATCTAAGTTATGTTGAATAGGTTGTGATATTTCAATGAGTTCGTCAAATTTCTCATAAACTCGCCGCTCTACCCATTGAAAGGGATCAAGTGCAACTACCAATGCTCTTACTTCTGATTTTCTTGCTTCGGCTAATTTCTGACGGAGAATTGTGAAGCTCATAGGATCATCAAGAAGTATGACTGCACCTGGTTGCATCGCTAGACCTGCACCTGGAACTCTTTGCTTACCAGAGTTCAAGTACTTAATTACCTGATCATTAAATTGGCAAATTACATTCCGACCAGCAGAAGCAAGACTTAGGGCAAGATTTAACAGAACCACAGTCTTACCCGTTCCGGCCCCTCCAAGGATGAGGTGAAATTCAAATTCTCCAGGATGTTTTAATTCATTAAATATTTTGTCTTTGAGATCTGCTTGTTGAGTGTCCAGAAACTGCAGCCAAGCCTCACTAAGTTCTTCCTCATACAACCAGCGCATTTCAGAATTGTCGAATGCTGTTGCGCTTGACGTTTGGGTCAGTGAATTTGTCGATGGGAATTCTGACTTATGTTCAGAGAGAAACCATTCAGGAACTGAAGCTTTATCGGAGAGTATGTCTCGTCTATTCTGTTTTCCTAAAGCTTGAAATTCTTCCATGACCTCGTGAGGCCCAACATCAACAAGTAGAAGCCCATCAGAAGGGGAAAAAATCAGCCGGTCTCCTTCAGTTACCTTATCGCGGTATATCGCGGCAACCGGATCCTGTAGCTTCTCCATATTCCGAAGCCAAGTTGTTGGGTCCTCTTGCATTTTTCTTCTTAATTCGTTAACACGTGCGCGGATCTTTGCTCTCTGCCCGTTATATCGGTTGTAGTTGTTCTCGAATCGCGACGTCCATTCGATCTTGATCTCAGGCTGTTTGTTCATCTCTGCCCTTGACAGCCATCCAGCAAACAAGTCGCACCTGATTTTCCGAGACGGCATCGAGCGGTTTGGGAGGCTCTGGCTTTTGAAGACCGGCAGCTTCAACCTCTTCCTTCACAGCAAGTATTTTTACCTTATCGCTTCCATCTATTGATAAGGCTGATCGCACCGCACGTTCGACCTTTTTGGATGGGACAGCATTCAATTTTCCAATAAGTTCCATTTGAAGTTCGGCGGTAAGGAACTGGCCAGACTGAAAAACGAGTTGAGAGGCATCACGAAAAGCCTTAGGCGAAGCCGGCTTTAGATTCATTGGATCTGTTAGATAAGTCCAATCATAAAAGGCACTATCGCGTGCGACCTTCCAGGCTTCAAAGGCTCGATCATATACGCCGTCATTCATCCAACGTTCGCGTGTCGCATTTTCTGGATCGGCTGCAACGAGTGATGTGAGCATGTCATCATTGACAATAAACCTTCCATCTTCTTTTATGGGGTTCCATTGTTGATCGACAGGGACAAATCTGAACCAGGGCTTCTCGTGCTTACCAATTCTTATGCAAAAAACGTAACCATTGCCGCGAATCCTTGGATTTTCAAACCCGCTTCCGGAACCGTAGGGCAACGCCTCCACGTCATGACGAATGAAAGCATCCTTCATTTCATTTGTTAAACGCCTTCTATATTCTTCACCTGAGAGCGCGGCACTGCTACCACGCGATTCAAGTAATTCCGGATTTCCTTGGTAGAGCTGATCAATCTGTTCACGGGTGTCAGCAAAAATCACTTGTTTTCCAGGTGTTCGCCCAGGAAGTACGACGCCTGCTCCAACAGCTGCTTCGGCCTGTGCAAGTTTGCGTTCAAGAGTTTCTTCTAAATGAAGTAATTCGTCCAGGTGTTTGGCTGGGAAAAATAAGCCCATCTGAACCGTGTCATGTTTACTACCTATACGGTCGATTCGGCCATGTCGCTGCACTATTCGCATTGGATTCCAAGGCAAGTCATAATTGATTATTCGGCCAGCTTGTTGAAGATTAACTCCTTCAGAGAGAACATCAGTAGTTAAAATGATGTCGTAATTATCTGGACTTAGCGGTGTTCCATCTGACTTAGTTGAACCTGCAGTCTCAGGTGCAAATTCCGACATCATTCTTGTTCGATGTCCTTGATCAACTCCACCCGTATAACCCAAGACTTTATTACTTAAGTTTCCACCCATGATTGGTTCAGCTAAACGACCCTTGTAATCACTAAGGGCGGATGTACCAGATTTATCAATTGCAGCCTTTACTCTGGCATGCAAATCCATAATCGTGTCGGCAAATGACGAGAAGACAATTACTTTGCGGCGATCTCCCGCACTAACTCCACGAGGATCCGCCTTTCGAGAGCGCGTTGCAATTTCTGAAAGTTCGCTAACTAAAGTTTGCGCCTTTAGGTCACTCTCTTTTGCAGTCTTACTTGCAAGCGCTTGCAATTCAATGAGCAGCACAAGGTCAGAGGCAACATCTTCTTTTAATGCCTTCACGTCATAGAGGTGAATACCTTCAACGTCTTGCTGATTCTCTTCATCTAGTGTGCCAATAAATTCATCAAGGCTTTCAGCATCTGAAGAAGTCCATTCACGTAATGCGTCACCTTTTAATACAGATCCCTGATTTAGCGCTTCAAGAAAGGCTTGGTGTGCAGCAACCAACTTAGTCAAAGTTGAGTTGAGGGCTTGGGGGCTACTTTCTAATCGTTTCAAAAGTGCCGAACGTAAGAGACCTGCGTTAGATACCTGAAACTTTTCAATCTCACCACTAAGTAAGTAGGCGCTGGACGTATATCGAGCAAGAATCAATCGACCTGGGTCATTCTTCTTCTCTGTGTATCTCGCAACCATCGGCGTATCTTCTGGAAGGTCTAGGGCATAAACCACTTTTGAAATTAGACGGTCCCCAATTTCTTCTAATTTGTAATCAATTCGGTAAACCTTCGGAGTTGGAAATTCAACAATCATTTTTTGCCCATTTGGACCTTCAATTTCCTGTCCTGGATAGTTGTCTTTTACAAACTTACGTGTTCTGCGCACTGCAACTTGATCCATCAACGTAAATAAATGCTCTGGAGTTAATCTCTCGGGTTCTAAATCTTGAGCGTGCTTGATGTACTGCTTAATACTTGGAATATTCTCCGCCGCAAACTTAGCATCATCGCGAACAAAATACTTTATTAGCGTTTCAAGATCAGTAAGACTGTTATTTACTGGAGTCGCAGTTAAGAGAATAACTTTCTTGGGAGTACTTCCAGCCAGGATTGCTCTATCGATGGCTTCGCTTCGTTGCGCTGACGCATTCCTTAAATTATGGGCTTCATCAATCACAACTAAAGCAAAATCGTCCATTGATCGAATGAACTCTTCATGTCCTTCGTGTGACTCATCCATTCGAATTCTGATTTCTTCATATGAATAAACTTTTACGCGTCTAGAAAAATCGTGCTTCTCTAGGAATGGTTCCCACATTCCAGTTTTCAATGACGCTGGACACACAATCAATACGCTCTGGCGATGCTCATTTGCAGAGCGAGCTATAAGTTCCCCTGCTAAATAAGTTTTACCTAAACCAACTTCATCCGCAATCAAAACCCCACCAAGTGAATCCAGCAAGCGTATTGCTCGTGCGACGCCGTCACTTTGGAATTGAGTAAGTGCTAGTTGAGTCTTGCGTGGGATCGTGTCATCGAGGTCACCGCCATACAACTCCTGAAGCATTCGCATGAATATGGTCCAAGGTTCATGTTTTTTCCACTGTTCTGCATAGATTGAGGCGAGATCAAATTCTTCGCTTTGGGCCCAATAGTGTTCAAACCACTCTCGCACCAGATTGCCGTGCACCTGATCACCTGCACCGTATCCAAGATTTAATTCGGCATTCAGTGACAAACCAGCATATGTGAAGTTACTTGATCCAGCCAGGACAGCCGGCAGAGACGAATCTTCTGAAATAAATGCCTTGCCATGCAAGAAACCCTTGGTGAATCTGCGAACTTCTACACGGGGATGTGCGGAACTATCAAGCTGCTTTAGCCACTCCACCAAACGTCTTGCTTGATCTGAAGCTTCACGCGTGAAACCTAAAGCATCTCGCTCTGCAATTATCCAATCAGAGTGGCGCTTCAGCGCATCTGTTAGGCGGCTATTTCTATCAGCATCAGAATCACTGATAGCTCTAATAACTTCTTGCTCAGGTTCAGCACCTAAAAGCAAGCGGACGAGAGGTGCTTGTTCAAGTTCGTCAGCAATAAGATTGAAGCCAGAGGGATTGAGGAATGCTGTCGCTATTGCGATATCAGGTGTATTTCGTAATTTCTTACGCATGAGCCCAAAGAGCTTGTTTAACTCTGCAGCAACAGTTTGATTCTTATCCGGCCGATTACTCGCAAACATCGGCAGTGAGTCGGAATTTGTCATGGACTGCTCCATTCATCAAAAAATCCTAAAGTCACACTCATTCGACTTGTATAGTCCCAACCTCTATGAAAAGTTTCAAAGATATGCTCCAACTGTTTTCCGTTCAAGCCAAAAAGAAGAGCGGACAGCGCATCTGCCTCTGCGATTAATTCTGAGTTTGGATCGCCTGGGGACCTTAGTGAGGCCTTAACGTTTGTATCCGCAACCCAAGGTTCAAAAGAATCTTCACAGTAGGCCAAGGTGGTTGCAATTTCGATTAGTCGTATAACTCTTTTGTCATTAATATCAAAGCGAGGAATTGGCATAGGTTTTAATAACTCGAAAGTGAAGTTAAGTTCAACCCAACGGCGGGCGTACCAATCAAACGGTATGCTAGCAAGAATTCCTAGGAGAAATGCATCAGATTGTGCATTTCCCTTTCTCCGATAAAGATATGGAGAGCCATGGCCAAGAACAACCCCAGGGGGGATTAAGCAGAAAATTCCAGTTCGAGTATTAGTTTGGTTCGTAATCAGCCTGAAGGCGATTCTCGCACTGCTCATGGCGAGGTCTTTGCGGTTAGTTACAGTTACTCCCGAATATGCGCTTCGATTAGTCGTAGAACCACGTTTTGCTCGTTCCAGTAGCTCATCAATAAATAGAGTATTTACGTAGCCAAAAGGTTCACCAAATTTAGAATTCCAAAGGTTATATGCCGACCCCATAAAAACAGGGAATTTATTCTTGGAGTCCTTCTCTTTAGAAATAACTTCTCTGTCGGTACTTACATTAAAGTCACCTTGAACCGGTTGGTATTCGAATTCATCATGCTGATTAAGGGCAGGTGATTTTCGCATTTGAAGTAAAATCTCAACACTTTCGATAGTCGGAAGCATTGGGAAGGCCGCGGTTGTCGACCACGTAAGAAATTCACTGTTCTCGATCTCATTTACCTGATTCGAAAGTTTCAAGAAGTCAATTTTCGAAGAAAAGGGCCCACTTACTTTTAGCCTACCTGTGTGTCTTTTGGAAAAAATGGTTAAGCCCACACCATATTGCCCATGAACACCTTCAAAAATCCACCCCGAAGTATTCACCAAGAAAGTTACCTTTTCGAATGCTCCGAGTTCAAGAATCTCCTTCCTCCACTCAGAGAGACTGGACCCTGTATGAGCTGTTCGGGGTAAAACTAAGCCACACTTGCCAGTGGATCGAAGGAGCCTCCAATTCCTCCACGCAAAAATGGCAAATAAATCTAAATGTGCAGCACCGATTCCAGGTGTATTACCCGTAGAAATAAATTCTCTCAGAAGGTCATTTGAACTCTTGGCAAGCTCTATTTCCTTCGATAAGTCAGGACGTTCAAGTGAAATTTGGCGTATTTTTTCAGTTCTCTCATTAACTTGCATTCCCATCAAGCCTGGAAAACGCAAGGCCCACCAGATGTCTTCTTTTACATGCAATTTTTCCCAGGGTGGATTTCCAATAAGGACATCAAATCCAGGATTGTTTCGCACAAAAACTTCAGGGAAAAGAAAAGGCATATGAGCTGGATTGAGAATTGTGATCGCCTCGAGAACTTCATGACTCGCACTTACCTTTACTAGCCCGGTTTCATCAAAAATAGTACGTGCGTCAAATATGCCAAGTCGTGCGGCAACAGCTGCATTAAATATTTGCCTTGTGGGTTCTGCGGCAGCTCTTGCTTTTTTTGAAACTAGTGACGCAGCCTTAACTTCTGATTTGCTGGCTTCATCTGAATTCGCGACTTCCAACAAAAGTTGGCTTGCAGCTTCAAGGTTATCGGTTATGACACTCTCAAAAACTGAAACTAATCTTGCATGACCTGGTTTTAACGGCGTATCCGACAAGTCTGGCTGAAGTGCCACCAAGGCCTCATTGATTGTTCCGATCCCCGCCAAGCTGTTGGCACATACAAGTCCATGATCGAGACTAGACATTGGCAATCCCGGCACGAATGTATGAATCCAAATTGCTAATCGTGAAAGCTCAACTGCAAGCGGGTTGATATCTAAACCATAGATGCATCGTCGAGCGATTTGCCTGCGAAGTAAAGCTGCAGGTTCAATTTCTCCCAAAGCCGACTCATCTTTTCCTAGAGCAGCCTTGGCTGCCTGAGCAAGGCGATGTAACTCTGCATTAACGCCAGGCACCGAAGTCTCTTTTTCCGCGAGGAATGTTCGCATTTTTGCTTCAATTCTATCCACTGCTGCAACAAGAAAATGTCCTGAACCCATTGCAAGGTCTGCAACTCTAAAATCAAAAAAATCTCGTGCAGCAGCTGCTTCATCACCTTTGTCAAGGTGCATTCTTATACGTTGCAAGTGTTCATCTAATGCCGGGTCAAGTGTCTCAGTTATGAGATTTTCTACAACAACACTTGGCGTAAAGTAAGAACCCGTGGCCTTTCTTTCCCCAGACGCTGAATGAAAATAAACATCACCGCTTGCTGATAGGACCTGATCCGATTTAGATGCTGGAATCCATGCTCCCTTCGCATCGACAGTCAAATCTTGAGTTGCAACCGAGAGGCTTGATTCAAGCAAACCTTCGTAAATTGTTCCAAACTCACGAACACTTAGCGATCTAAAATCTACAGGTCCCGGGACATTGTCCTCTGAAATGTCAATCAGTAAATGTTGAAGAACTGGACCAAGGATGTCGTCTTGAATTCCTAGTTTTTCAATTTGCGCACCTTCTGCATGTATTTCAGGATCGGTTCCAAAGAGTCCACCGTTGTATGCAGGAACATTCCAAGTTTCATTTCCCTCATCAATGGCATCCCAAACTTGGACAAGGTCGAACCATAGAGTTTTAGATTTTCCAAATTGTTCTGCAGGTGTATCAATGATCCGTTTGGCAATAGTTTTCAAGCTATTTGCGTCGTAACCTTCGTTGCGCCCAGCAGGTAGGAGCCCACGGTCTTCGGCATATGCTTGAAATAGAAGTCGGAAAAGAATTCGTAGTGTGAGGCGATAGGCAAGACTCAAGCCCTCTGAATCTAGAGCAGTTCCTTGTTCTCGTAAGTGTTCTGCAACAGATTTTGATAATTGAGGAACAACGTGTTCATAAATTCGTTCACGAAGGCGTAGCCCAAGTTGGGAAGCAAATCTCTGCGAACCTTCAAGAAGCTCATGTGCCGTGCCATTTGGCTCGAGTGCGTCTGCGGAGAAAATCAGTGCGAGAAGTCCGGCGCGTTCGGAATCGATAGCTGCTAAATCTATTTCCAAATATGTTTCAACTTGGCCCTTTTGGCCAACCCCGATTCCATCTTTTGCGGGATAGATGCGAATTTGATCTTTACGCAGAACAAACAGCCAAGGTACACCTTGGCGTGCAGCAACATTTAATCCAAATGCAACTGGAGAAATACCAGTATGGCGAGCACTAGTGGAATCAAATTGTTCTGATTCATCTAGCAAGATTGCGACAGCCTTGGATTGTGGAGTTCCAGAAGTAAGAAGTAGTGCATTACCTGCTGTTTTTTCAGATTTAAATCCAAGCGCCTTGATTAGTTGATCGGTACGTAGGTTGAGCCAGGGTTTCGCTTTTGCACAAGCTGCCTCCCAGTCAGTTCTCTTGGGAACATTTTCTCGTATGTGATAGCTGGCGAATAAACCGCTATTTGTAATACCAACGAGTGAAGTCGTATCTAGTGATCTACGGAATTGCCCAAGTCGTGTGTAAGCGGCCAGAGCGTTAGGTTCATCGAGTGCAGATTGCAGTTGTCTGCATCCTTGGTCGAGGGGAAGAGATTCGATCACTTGCGTGCGTTCATCAGGGCCAAAGATCCAAATTCGATCACCCATTACGGCACCAACTACTAACTGAATAGTTGATTTACCTTTTCGGGCTTGGTGTAGAGCGCGCATGGTTTCTTTAGAAGGTGGAGTAGAAACCGTAGCCAGAGCAACTTGTAAAGGACCAAGATTCGCGTCATCACGTCCCAAATAGACGTATTCTGGGATCGCACCCGTCAGAGGTTTTTCCAGACTCCAAATTACTGAGGAAGCGCCGACTAGCAGATCTTGGCTTAACGACATGTGCTTAAACTACTAAGCATCACTGACAACTACTAGTAAGCCATTAATCAGCCAATTCGTGCCCATTGATTCCAAAGGCATGGGCAGTCGCATTTATCGAGTAACCACCCAATAAACACTCTCCCCATCCCTCTCCAAGATCCCATACTCGATCATGTAACGCCTGATAGCTGCGGTGTCATCGTGGTACTTGGCAATGATGAGGTTGAGTTCCTTCTCGGGATACTTGGTGGTGGGAGATAGTTCTTGGGCTATGTGGGTAAGGACTGCGATCTTCTTGGCTGGTTTAACGGGGATAGAAATGAGCGTGCCATCGGGGCGGAAGAACTGGTCTATCTGCTCGCTCATTGGGTTAAGTGTAAAGAAATCTGACTGCTAGAGGTGGAGATCGTCACTGCCTTTTGTCGGTGAATCGGAATAGGCTCTCAGATAGTCGAACCACCACTGAGAGGCACGTCAATGAAGATTAAGGAATTAACTCGATTATTCGCAGTTCTATTGGTTGGAGTCTTTTTTGGTTCGGGGATGTCACCGCTACACGCAGAGGATCCTGTTGTAGGCGAAGTGTTGACTGTCTGCATCAATAAAAAGACTGGCGCAATAAGAGTCGCAAGTAAGTGCTCTTCAACTGAGCGTAAGACAGTTTTGGGTGGGATGGGCGCTAGAGGCGAGAAGGGTGACAAAGGCGAAACTGGTGCAACGGGTATAACTGGCGAAACTGGTGCAACGGGTGCACAAGGGCCAGCCGGCACAAATGGAATAAATGGTGCAGTTGGAGAAAGAGGACTGCAAGGCGAACGTGGTTTGACGGGTGCGACTGGTGCGCAAGGTCCTCAAGGATTTACTGGTGCGACTGGTGCGACTGGTTCTCTTGCAAGCCTTCGCACACGGTCAATTACAGTTTGGGAGCAATCCTTCGGCTCTTACTGCAGCAGCATATTTGGATTTACTGCACTCAACGGCAATACAAGCCTAAGTTCTTTTGGAAGTTCAATATCTCTTAACAAGAGCTGCTCCACACTCAATTCAACAAATGTGACTGTTTACGCACCTTAAGAGAGTTGCGAAAACACTCACCGCCTCCCGCTCCAAGTTCCCGTGCTCGCTCATGCTTCCTTCTTTTTCACCTTAGAAAGATAGGGCAGGTAATCAAGGGTGATCCAACCGCACTTGTCATAGAGGAACTTGCCTGCAGTTGTTGCATGAAGGAAGAAGTTCTTTGCTCCCATGTCCTTGTGGGTTTTCATAACCCATTTAAGTAGTTCAGAGCCATATCCGTTTTTCTGATGGATAGTTGGCGTGCCCATGTTCCAGATGCCCACGGTGTCTTTAAAGACAAGTGCTGTGACAAGTGAAACTATTTCACCATCTTTAATCAGGCCGTAGGTGTAGTCCTGGTCAGTTGCAAACTGGAAGGGCTTAAAATCTGCAATCACTTCAGGAGCTCATTGAATAGACATCTGCATAGATCTGATTCATGACATCGCTATCGGTTGGCACAAGGCGTCTAATGCTCAAGCCTTGGCGCAGTTGGAAGGTGTCAACGTGAAGTATCTGAGCTCCAGAGCATGAAGGGTGCACCGCCATGGTTGGTGTATCCGAGTTCGGCTAGTGCAGTTGTGTGCACGATGGCTGTTCCTGCTAGACGAATTCCAGCAGGGGCCTGGTTAGCTTCAATGGTTGCGATTAACTCAGCTAGTGCTTCTTTGCGTGATGTATAGAGCAAGGCATTATTGAGCATGGCAAATTGTGAATTGCTACTACAAATTCTCCAACCATCACCTGATGCAATCTTTGCATCAGGGTGGTTTTCAGAAAAGAGCTCCAACCCATCGCTAAATTGCTGAAGGAACTCAAGGCGCTGTTCGAAGCTAGTGTGCATGGGGCGAGTTTAAAGGGGCGTGCAATTTAGGCAAGGCGGTTGAGCGCAGAAATTAAGCATGGTTTGTCCTCGTCACGCTAAAGAAATATGGCTCATGGGTATTTACAGGCATAGCCATCAGGTTTAGGTTTTGTGGAAAGGCCCCACAACACTTAGGAGAGAACATGGCACGTGTAGTTGAGACAGCAGTCCTTGAACCAGTAGAAGGAAAGACACGTGCGCAGCAAGTTGCACGTTTAAAGGAATGGAAGAAGCACTTTCTTGCAGAGGGTGCAGACAAGATTGTTGTCTATGAAGTAGGACCAGGAAACATTGATGGCGGATGGATCTTTACTATCCATCACAAGAGCGGTGCCGCATACGGAGCACTTCATGATTCTTACTACAAGAGTCCAAAGAGCCATGATGCCGCAATGGAAAAGTGGCAGAAGACTCCTACATTGAAATTTACAAGCTATGGCGTCACTTTTGAAGTGGAAGAGATTTAAGCAATAAATGAGTAGTTACAAAGGCCCCGCACTAATGTCCGGGGCCTTTGTGCTGCTATTTGGCTCTTTGACCTATACGATTTCGCCAACCTAACCCAAGAAAAGAGATAAACCATGGGCGCTTGTACTTGCACATACACCAGAGATGAAGAGAAGAACTGCGACGGAACACATAAGGTCGTAAAGGCTGTTAAAGCAGAGTTAGCTGAAAAGCTAGAGGCAAATGGTTTTCCTCATGCAGCTGAGTATGTGAGAAACAACTAATTCCTTTTCAAGTAAATAAAGTTGTGGCACGTGTGCCACAGATGGTTTTGGGGTGCGCACTCGCCTATGCCGGCGTGGGACACCTGACGACTAGTCGCACAGAGTTTCAAGCACAGGTGCCAACGGTATTGGAAGAGTATGCAGACTTTGTTGTGTTGGCATCTGGGGTGGTTGAGATCGCACTTGGGGTTGGGTTGATTGCGCTGTGGAAGTATCGCGTGCAGTTGGGTTGGGTAGTAGCAGCATTCTTTGTTGCAGTCTTTTGGGGAAACATCTCTCAGTATGTAAACGGCGTTGATGCCTTTGGCTTAAACAGCGATAGAGCAAGACTTATTAGGTTGTTCTTTCAGCCGTTGTTGGTGATGTGGGCGCTGGGAAGCACAGGAGCCTGGAAAAGTTGGCGCAGTAGGCTTAAACCATGACACAGCGGCAAGAGTTCACAGTTCTTAAGAAGTTTGGGGATTTTGAGTTACGTGAATACATGCCATGTGTGCTTGCCGAGGTAAAGGTTTCAGCTGATTACTCATCGGCAGGGAGCATCGCTTTTAGATCACTCTTTTCATACATTGCTCAAGGAAATAGTCGAGCAGAGAAAATCGCTATGACTGCGCCAGTAATTGCAGCAACTCAGGACACAACCATCGATGACAATCAATGGATTGTTTCCTTTGTGATGCCAGCAGGGAGCACCTTTAGTGATCTGCCTGATCCCAACGACCCGCGGGTGGTTTTGAGAGATTTGGATACAGAGATTTGTGTTGCAACATCATTTCGTGGCCGGGCTAATCAAGAAGCGGCGCAGAAGCAAGTAGCCGAGTTACGAATGGCAGCTGCTAGAGAAAACATTACATTGTCAGATGAGACAAGAATCTGTCGCTTTGATCCGCCTATGAAGCCAGGGTTTATGCAGTACAACGAGATAGTAATTCCGACTACTTAAATCTTTCCTTGCTCCAACCCCTCAAGAACTTCCCTAGCTCTCTCCTTTAATTCAGGCAGATCACTCAATCTCTTTAAACCAAAGACTTGTTGGCTCATGCGGTGGTTTTTAGCAAAGGTCTCTTTGTGGCGATCTAAGAAAATCCCAGTAGAGGGTTGTGAAAGGACATGCGGTTTCTCCCGTGCGCAGCTTGGGGTTGTAGGCACATCCTTTGCAGTAGTTAGACATGCGGGAGATGTAGGCACCACCTGCTGCATAGGGCTTTGTCATCATCTGACCACCATCTGCGTGCACACCCATACCAATGACGTTAGGAACCATTACCCATTCAGATGAATCAATAAAGACTTCTCTCATCCAATCAAGAAATTGTTGTGGGTTGGTGCCGGTGATCAGTGCAAGATTAGAAAGCAGCATCAGGCGCGGGATGTGGTGGACCCAGGCGCGATCGTTAATGTCTGTGACAGTTTGTTTCATGCAGTTCATCTGGGTTTTGTGTGGGTCAGTAAATAGCGGCAATAGTTTTCTGGTGGCCTTTAGTTGATTGTTCTCTGCGGTAGTCAGGGCCCAAAAACCAATACATACCGTTGACGTATTCGCGCCAACCAATGAGTTGTCTAATAAATCCTTCTGCAGATTCAATGGGGACGCTGCCAGTGTTAAAGGCCTTAACAGCTGCGTGGATGACCTCTGAAGGGTGGAGCAGGTTGTTGTTGATATAGGGAGAGAGCAGTGAGTGATGCAAGTGCCCAGTTATCAGTTGTCATGGCATCTTCTAGTGGGCCAAACTCTGCAAAGTGATTATCAATAGAAGTTTTTTAGTTGGGCAAGTGCGCCCTTACGGGTTGTTGCCCAGGTCGTAGTGGGTGTGTGGTCAAGCTCTTTTGCAACTTCTAGATCAATTGCATCGCGCTTGTGTGCTCAAGATATGCCGGACCTTCATACTTTTTTGGGGGCGGCAATCTGTTCTCTTTATCAAAGTTCCAGGATCCACCTACGGGATCCTTGCCTTCCATCAGGATGTTTAAGCGCGTGCGCTGCTTTCTATAGAAGTTTTCCATCAGGTATGACTTTTGTTCTGATGCCCATTGGGTAAAGAGCGGCCTTGGGGTTAAGAAGAAATCATTAGGGACAAAGCTGACTCCATACTTTTCTAAGGCTGCATACTGCCTAAAGGATGATGGTTCGGCTGATGTAATGGGCAGGGCCTTGTGCTTTTTTGCAATTTCTTTGAGCCCATCAACTGTTGTGGCAGCCTTTACGTATTCAACTGTAAAGCCCTCTTCAGTAAGAGATTGTCGCAAAGTGTCTGGCACTTGAGATTAAAAAGAATAAGCGCTCTTTGTGCCAATTACGCCCGGTGGTCATACGGGCACTTTCCACAAATGCGATTACATCTTCTTTAGGGTCAGCATCTTTAAGTGCGCCGTAGTTGCGGTGGAGGTGATCAAAGGGGATGTAGAGGATGCGCTTCATTTGTTCTCACGGCATCGATCGCTGCAGTACTTGACGTCATCCCAGTTCTTGGCCCATTTCTTGCGCCATTCAAAGGGGAGATTGCAGCGCTGGCAGGTCTTAGGCGCAAACCCGTTTTTGACCTTGGCTACGCGTGACATTGGGCAATTCTAAGTGAGTCGTTACAGATTGGCCATGCAGAGTTCATATCCGTGACCTACCCTTTAGGCATGTCCAATTGAGGGCACCCGGTTAAGGAGAGAACCACATGGATGAAAAAGGCTTATTAGATCTTTGGAACACCAAGCGCACACAGATCATCAACGCCCAAAAGGCACCAAATTTTATGTTGATCGGTATTTTCGTATTGGCAGCTTTTGGCAAGTTTGAGATGGCAACAGATGCCACCAAGTACCTAGTTATTGGTGTGGCAGCAGTGACAGGAATCTTGGCAATCATTTCTCAGTACGCAACAATCCGTGAGGCAGAGGCACTACTAGTTGACCTCAATCGCATTGAAAAGCCATCTGAGCTAACTAAGAAGATTGCAGCTTCACGTCACCTGATCTCACTTACTGCAATTGCAATCGTTGGTATGGGCTTAGCGGTGTTCGCACTTGTTACATGGGCAGTGCTCGGATAACTACGTGGAGAAATTCATTGTCATTGGCGTCTTTGCCATGATTATTGCTGCTTTACTGGTCGCCTTTGAGCGACCAGTAAAGAGCAAGAAAAAGTTAACTGGTAGAGGCGGGGACTTCGAGTCCTAAAGGTCTTGGCCATGCGCAGATTAGTAATTGCAGTAATTGCTGCACTTGTGCTCAGCTCAGGTGCAGCTTTTGCGCATCAACCCGTTGTTTTGTTAGACACAGACACAACTGCGGCTAAGGGGCCATTGTTAGTTGATGGCACTGTCTCATTTGCCATACGTGCATCCTTTACAAAGTCAGGACAAAAGAGGGCATTTCGCGCCCAGTTTCAAGAGGGCGACGCCCTTGAAGTCCAGTTGCTCATCGTTGATAAGAAGCCAGAGAATGCTTTAAAGAGTTCTCAACTGCCAAGTGTTGTAATCACTGGTCCAGATGGCTTTAAGACAACTATGAAAATTAGTGAGCGAACATTGTTTTTTGAGACTTATACCCGCACAAATTACTTCTATTTAGCTCGCTATAGCGGGGTGGCCAAAGCTGGTATTTACAACTTTGTTATTACATCAAGGGCTAAAGCGGCAATAACACTGGGTGTGGGTGAGAAAGAGATTTTCGGTGAGGTTGTTCGTCCGGGCCTTTAATCTGAGAATATCTACTTTAGGTTGGCAAGGCTTGCTTTAATCATTGCCTGGATCAACTTGGCATCTACGTCCCAATCAATCGGCAGCTGAATAGTTTTCTTAAGGGCATTGCCCTCTTTAAACTTTGGGGCAAACTCTTTTAATACCTTGGCATCCCAGGGGGCTATCAACACATGCTTGCTCGATGCTGATGCACCAAAGATGTAGTGCTTATCGAGCTTGACCATGGGTGTATTCCAGGCGATGACAAGTTCTAGCTCTGGGTACTTAGTTGTAATTGCTTTAAAGATCGCCTTGATTGTTTTTGCCTGAGGCGCAGTGATATGGATGCGTAGATACTCAGTATGGAGTTGCAAAACGCTTTGCGAGGATTCAGAGCCTCTAGAAAACATCACAAGTGCGTTGGCATGGGCTTGTGAGAAGCCGTAGTTTTCTTTTAAGTGAGCTATTTGTTCTGGGTATTTCTTGCCTTCAAGTTTTGCCATGACCTTAAACCAGTAGGCCATCTTCTCGCCATACTTCTTTTCAATGGCGGGAAAGTGACGCTTCACGGGATGGATCTTTTGGCATGGGAAAAGAATAACCCCCGTAGCGATAGGGCCACGGGGGTTATATCTCGTATCCATTCCCTCAAATGGAAGAGTTCTCTATGGGGAGTAGAGAAGAGTGTTTAGATCGCTATGGTGCGCTCTGCGATCTGTGCTTGTAGTTCTAAGTCGTGGGATTCAATTGCTCGGCGTGAGCGGGCAAAACGGCCGCGCTCTTCATTTTCAAATTGAGTGTGGTGGTCAACTGCGAATTGATTGGTGATCAAAAGGCTGAGCAGGTTGTTTGAGTCCATGGGCATATGGTGAGGTGCGAAGGTGTCGCAGATGCATGGGCTGTGTGAATGTTGGGTGAGCGTTAGGTTAACTAGCTGTTTTAACAGGAAAAAAATGGTGGTCTGGACTACTTTCTGCAGATGAGTTCTTGGATCCAAAAAGTGGTGCGCCGCCGCGAGGTGGTCGGTGGGCTGGGCCTGTCGGCACTATTTCTGCTTTTCCCATCCTTGGCAGTTGCGGCAGGGCCAACGCTAAAGGCTGCCAAGGTGGGACAAAAGGTTGTGTGGCGCGGCTATGTCTACACAGTTGTTAAGTCCAAGGGAAAGCTGGTCTGGAAGCAAGGTGCCAAGGTTGCAACAGCAACTGCGAGTGCTAGCGCTAAGCCAAGTGCATCGGCAACACCAACTGCCTCTGCAACGCCTAGCCCAAGTGCTTCTGCAACACCAAGTGCAACAGCAACTCCAACACCGAGTGCCAACTCCAACCCAAACATCCTACTCCAATTCAAACACCATCTGCAACACCTGATGGCGCATTTGTTGCTAACTCCTCTGAGATTAAAGAGGGTCAGGTAAAGATCATTGAAGTAAATACTGCGAAAAACCAGTACCCATCATTCTCTTTTTCACGCCTTAACGGCAAGGTCTATGCAGTCAGCATTATTTGCACACATGCAGGATGCAAAGTAGTTGCTGAAAAGACAGAGTTAGTTTGTAATTGCCACATGAGTTACTTCAGTCCATATGACGGGGCTGCACAATCAGGACCAGCTAGATTGCCACTGACTCGCTATGTGGTGACAGAGCAGGACGGAAAGATTTACATCAAGCCGTAAGCGTTAGCGAACAGAACGAAGTACGGCAGTTACTTTGCCGAGGATCTCGCAGTTATCGCCATCGATAGGAGCAAACTCATCATTGGCAGGAAGTAGCCAGATGTGGCCGTTCTTGCGGGAGAAGGTCTTGACAGTTGCTTCGCCATCAATCATTGCTGCAACGATTTCACCGTTGTTGCAATCTTTTTGAGAGCGGATAACAACGTAGTCACCATCGCAGATAGCTGCGTTAATCATTGATTCACCAACGACTTTGAGCATGAAGAGTTCGCCGCTGCCAACAAGTGATTCTGGAAGTGGGAAGGTCTCTTCAATAGATTGCTCTGCGGTGATGGGACCACCGGCTGCGATGCGACCGACAAGTGGGATGTAGCGGGTGGCATCTACTGGTGTTGAGTTCTCTGCTGTTTTTTCATCTGGCATCAAAACTTCTAGGGCGCGGCCACGGGTTGGGTCGCGGCGGATGAAGCCCTTCTTTTCTAGGGCTTCTAATTGATACTTGACAGAGGCAGGGGAGGTCAGGCCAGCGACAACGCCGATCTCTCGCATTGAAGGGGGATAGCCGTTGTTTTCAAGGGCATCCTTGATAGCTCCAAGGATCTTGAGCTGACGGGTGGTCAGGCCGTGTGGGCCTTCTGGGCTGTCTGGGAGTTCAGTTACTTTTGCCATGGCTTAAGGGTGACACAAGTTCACCAAAAATTCAAACACCTGTTCGAATTTTTCTTGCTATTTGTCAGTGGGAGGGTGTTTAATTGTCTTATTCGAACAGTTGTTCGAATACCTTCCCCAAGGTAAGACAGCAGGAGAACACAATGAGCGCAGTTACATTTACAACAGGGTTTAACCAAACAACCTCTAAAAGCATTGTAAATCAGGGCTTTTTAAGCTATCAGCAGACCAATCCGTCCGGCACCTTAACTCGCCGTGGTCGACTTGCTCGCACCTTTGTTGTTCTTTCGCTGACCGTTGTGATGGCAGCTGGCTTTGCTTCTCAGTCCGGGGCCGGACAGGTCGAGGCAAGCACAGCGCCTTCATACGAGATCGTGGTTGTGGCTCCAGGAGAAACCCTGTGGTCTGTGGCCGCCGCCTACGCCTCAGGAGATGTGCAGGGCTTGGTCAATGATATTCGGGAGGCAAATAACCTCACAGGCTTTGATCTACAGGCTGGACAGAAGCTGCGCGTTCCACTGAAGTAGGTATGCAACGGTTGCGACACGCCGTTCAGCATCTTTTAACCTACTCGACAGGAAAATCCTCAACCAATGCTTTATAGTTAACACAAGATGTAGGGGTCAAAGCACAAATTGCTTCCATTAGTAGTGGTTTTAGGGTAATATTCTAAATCCGCTCTAAAAAGCCCTTTACACCCGAAGTTACAAATATCGAGCATTGATTGGAGGACACGCCGAGATGAATTGCCCATTCTGCAGATTTGATGATTCCCGCGTTGTGGACTCTCGTCCAGTTGATGATGGCACAGCAATCCGCCGTCGTCGCGAGTGCCCCCAGTGCGGCCAGCGATTTTCAACTCAAGAGCTCTCTCTCCTTAACATTATTAAGCGAAGCGGGGCCACAGAGCCATTTAGCCGCGAGAAGGTACTGGTTGGTGTTCGCAAAGCCTGCCAGGGACGTCCGGTCAATGAGGACGATTTAGTTTTGCTAGCCCAGCGCGTAGAAGAGACCCTTCGAGGCACAGGACAAGCAGAAATAGAAGCACAGGAAGTTGGAATGGCAATTCTTGCGCCACTCCGAGAGCTAGATGAGGTTGCCTACTTACGTTATGCATCTGTGTACCGTAACTTTGCCTCCCTTGAAGACTTCGAAGGTGAGATCGCACTTCTCCGTGCTCTGCCTTCTAGCAATACCCCAATTGCTCCAAGCACAAGCACAAGTACAAAAGAACAAAGCACTAACGCATCTCAAAAAATTAACTCATAACTAGAAGACGGGGAACCACACATGTCAGAGACGGTCATCAACCGACCAGCGAAAATCAAGGCTCACAACACCCTCAAGGGTAAGGGCTTGACGATCGAACGCATCTACACAACCGAAGGCGTACACCCATACGATGAAGTGAAGTGGGAACGTCGCGATGTAGTGCAGCAAAACTGGAGAACGGGTGAAACTGTTTTTGAACAACGCGGAGTTGAGTATCCAGATACTTGGTCAGTAAACGCCTCAACAATCGTTACAACAAAGTACTTCCGCGGCGCACTCGGTGCTGACAATCGCGAATGGTCTTTGAAGCAGGTTATCGATCGCGTTGTGTTGACATACACAAAGGCGGGCAAAGAGCACGGCTACTTTGCAACAGATAACGATGCATTAATTTTTGAACACGAATTAACACACATGCTGATGCACCAGATCTTCTCTTTCAACTCACCAGTGTGGTTTAACGTTGGAACAGCACAACCTCAGCAAGTATCAGCATGTTTCATCTTGTCAGTTGATGACACTATGGACAGCATTCTTAACTGGTACCGCGAAGAAGGAATGATCTTCAAGGGTGGCTCAGGAGCAGGTCTTAACCTCTCTCGCATCCGTTCTTCAAAGGAGCTTCTAAAGTCTGGCGGAACAGCATCTGGTCCAGTTTCATTTATGCGTGGTGCTGATGCATCAGCAGGAACAATCAAGTCAGGTGGTGCTACCCGCCGGGCTGCAAAGATGGTTGTTCTAGATGTTGATCACCCAGATATCGAAGAATTCATTGAGACAAAGGTCAACGAAGAGGACAAGATTCGCGCACTACGCGATGCTGGCTTTGACATGGACCTTGGTGGAAAAGACATCATCTCTGTTCAGTACCAGAATGCAAACAACTCAGTCCGTCTATCAGACAAGTTCATGCAGGCAGTTGAAAAGGGAGAGCAGTTTGGTTTAACAGCTCGCTCAACTGGTGAAGTTATTGAAACTGTTGATGCACGCGCACTGTTTACAAAGATTGCACAAGCTGCATGGGCATGTGCTGATCCTGGTGTTCAGTTTGATGACACAGTCAATGATTGGCACACAACTCCAGAGTCAGGTCGCATCAATGCGTCAAACCCTTGCTCTGAGTACATGTCACTAGACAATTCTTCTTGTAACTTGGCTTCCCTTAACTTGATGAAGTTCCTCAAGGCCGATGGCTCATTTGATGCAAAGTCATTTGGTAAGGCTGCAGAGCTGATCATCACAGCGATGGATATTTCAATCTGTTTCGCAGATTTCCCAACAGAGGCAATTGGCGACACCACAAAGGCGTTCCGCCAACTAGGTATTGGTTATGCAAACCTTGGCGCGCTCTTGATGGCATCAGGTCTTGCTTATGACTCAGAGGGTGGCCGCGCACTAGCTGGTGCGATCACATCATTGATGACAGGTATTACCTACAAGCGTTCAGCAGAGCTTGCTGGAATCGTTGGACCGTATGCGGGCTTTGCACAAAATGCTAAGCCACACGCACGTGTTATGCGCAAGCACGCATCAGCATCATCTGCTGCAAAGTCAGAGACAACTCTTGACCGCGATGTGTGGGCAGAGGCGAACAAGGCCTGGGATGCATGCCTTTCAACAGGAGATAAGAATGGATGGCGCAACGCGCAGATCTCAGTTCTTGCTCCAACTGGAACAATCGGTTTGATGATGGATTGCGATACAACAGGTATCGAGCCTGACTTCTCACTAGTCAAGTTCAAGAAGCTTGTCGGTGGCGGATCTATGCAGATCGTTAACCAGACAGTTCCACTAGCGCTAGAAAAGCTTGGTTATGCGCAAGAAACAGTAGAAGCAATCGTTGAGTTCATTGCAGCAAACGGTCACGTGATCGATGCTCCAGGACTAAAGCCAGAGCACTACGAAGTATTTGATTGCGCACTAGGACAGCGTTCAATTGCTCCAATGGGCCACGTGCGCATGATGGCTGCATGCCAGCCATTCTTGTCAGGTGCGATCTCAAAGACAGTAAACCTTCCTGAGGATGCAACTGTTGAAGAGGTTGAAGAAGTTCACCTTGAAGCATGGCGCATGGGCATCAAGGCGCTGGCTGTTTACCGCGATAACTGCAAGGTTGGTCAGCCACTTATCTGATGGCAAGGCTAAGAAGAAGGAAGCAGTTGTAGAAGAAGCAACTTGTCTACTCCAGTTCGCAAGCGTCTTCCAAAGTCACGCCCTGCAACAACAACATCATTTGCTGTTGGTGGCGCAGAGGGTTACATGACCGCTGGTGCATACGCAGATGGCGCACTGGGTGAAGTGTTCTTAAAGCTAGGCAAGCAGGGTTCAACACTTGCTGGCGTAATGGATGCGTTCTCAATTGCAGTATCTATCGGACTTCAATACGGAGTTCCACTAGAAACATTTGTTGAGAAGTTCACAAACTTGCGTTTTGAGCCAGCAGGTATGACAGATGATGCAGATATTCGCATGGCACAGTCCATGATGGATTACATCTTCCGTCGCCTGGCACTTGACTACCTACCATTTGAACAACGTTCTGCAATGGGTCTCTACACCGCAGCAGAGCGCCAAGCAGCGCTAGATAACGGTGGCGAGTACGTCGCACCTGTTGCGGCGGCTGATATCCCAAAAGCAGTTGCGCCTGTGGCGGCTCCTGCGGTTGCAAGTAAGCCAGTTGCAGTAACAATTGAAGCTGCGCCTCTTGCAGCAACAATCGGATCTTCATCTGATCTACTTGACTCAATGGGAATCAAATCTGATGCACCACTGTGCATGACATGTGGTGTGAAGATGCGTATGTCAGGTGCATGTTTTGTCTGCGAAGGGTGCGGAAACACATCTGGTTGCAGCTAAGAATTTAACCAACCCCGTTAAAAACCCCGCTCATCATTACGATGGGCGGGGTTTTTCATGGTGCCAGCACCTATCAATCAAGAGTAGAATTACGACGTTGTTTCCGGGGTCGATGTAATTTCGAACCGGCGGTTATAGTCCGCGACCCGATGCCTGCCAGGTATCGGTTGACTCAGTGAAATTCTGAGACCGACGGTTAAAGTCCGGATGAGAGGAAACCAACAAAGGGTGGGCTTGCGCCTACCTTCTTTGTGCTTTCTTGCACGCACCCCGGTTACTCGTTTCTAGAGTTTGGGGCAGGGAAATAAAAATGGTTATGGACTACACAGTTGCGATGCAACGTGCCATTGCCCTTGCCGAAAAAGGCTTAGGAAAGACAGCTCCCAATCCCATTGTTGGCGCAGTGATTATTGATGCAGCAGGAAATGTTGTGGGCGAAGGTTTTCATGATCGTGTTAACTCTCCCGATCACGCAGAGGTTGTTGCAATTAAGGCAGCAGGAAACAAAGCAGCAGGTGCAACGATTGTGGTGACGCTTAGAGCCGTGTAATCACACAGGTTCTACCGGACCATGTGTGCAAGCAATTATTGATGCAGGCATTACTACTGTTGTCTTTGCAGTTAGCAGACCCCAATGAAAGCGCCGCCGGGGGCGCAGCTGCACTACGCGCAGCTGGCATCACTGTTATTGAAGGTGTTCTACAAGATGAGGCTGCGTTTTCAAATCGTGCGTGGCTAATGAAGATTAAAAAGAAGCGTCCGTTTTTTACCTGGAAGGTTGCCGCAACCCTTGATGGCAAGGTGGCAGCAGCTGATGGCACTTCTAAGTGGATTACTAATGAAACATCGCGGGGCGATGTGCAGGTACTGCGTCGTCAGGCAGATGCGATTTTGGTAGGTACCAATACTGTTATTACAGATGATCCACATTTGATTCCTCGTGGAGATTTTGCCGGTTATGGGGCTAACCCAATTCGTGTTGTGTGCGGGGAACAAGAGCTACCTGCAAATGCGCAGGTTTTCGATGATGCCGCACAAACTCTTCTTGTGAAATCTAAAGATCTAGATGTGCTTGGTGGAAAAGCTCAATGAACTAGGCGTTAATCATGTCTTTGTTGAGGCCGGGCCAACTCTAGGCAGTGCGATGTTAGATGGCTGTTTGCTCGATGAATTGATCATGTATCAAGCACCATCACTTTTAGGTACCGGCAAGCACTTCTTTACCTTTGATTACCCAACGACGATTACAGATCAAATGCGGATGGATCACCTCAGTACGCAGGTGCTAGATGGCGATGTTAAGTCGGTCTATCGGATTAGGAATGGTGAGTGATGTTTACAGGACTCATCGCAGAACTTGGTTCAATTACCGCCATCAAAAAGAGTGAGACATCTGCCATCTTTACTATTAACGCACCTGGGCTGATTTCAGAGATTTCATTAGGTGATTCTGTTGCCGTCAACGGGGTGTGTTTAACTGCTACATCAATAGAGGGCACCGCATTCACCGCAGATGTCATGGTGCAAACACTTGTCTTTGACATCTCTTTCACAAATCTTTGTGGGCAGTCCCGTAAACCTTGAACTTGCTGCACAACTCAATACCCGCATGGGTGGACACATGGTCCAAGGCCATGTTGATGGTGTTGGCACCGTTGTCTCATTAACACCGGGGGATAAGTGGGCCCAGTTTGATATCACCGTGCCTGCCGAGTTGAGCAAATACATTGTTAATCAAGGCTCTATTTGTCTAGATGGTATTTCTCTAACCGTTGGATCAATTAACGATGAGAACAATGTGCTCACTGTCTGGCTCATTCCAGAAACGCTAGAGCGCACCAATCTTTCAACGCTACTTGCCAGGGGATCTAATCAACATCGAAGTTGATGTTCTTGCCAAGTACGTAGAGCGACTTCTGGCAAAAGGGGATAAGAATGGCGGAGATAAGTAATGAGTAATCTCCAAGCAGCACTTGCCGCTTATAAAAACGGCGATCTGATTATTGTTACCGACGATGCTGATCGCGAAAATGAAGGCGATCTGATGATTTTGGCTGAAAAAGCTACGGCAGAAAAAGTTGCCTTTATGGTGCGGCACACAACAGGAATCCTCTGTGTTGCTATGACGCAAGAGCGTGCTCGCACACTGCACCTGCCACTTATGGTGGAAGAAAATCAGGATTCAAAAAAGACCGCCTTTACTGTCAGCGTTGATTACAAGCCAGGGATCACAACTGGAGTGAGCGCTAAAGAGCGTTCCAATACTGTGCAGAGCACTTGCAGACACATCAGCTGTTGCCTCAGATTTCATTCGCCCAGGCCATGTCTTTCCTTTGATTGCAGATAACGGGGGATTGGCTGCGCGCGGTGGCCACACAGAAGCTGGTGTTGCTCTGTCACAAATCGTTGGCGCAGAGCCGCTGTGCTTACTATCTGAAATTGTTAATGACGATGGCTCAATGGCACGTGGGCAATCACTGATCGCCTTTGCCACAGAGCACCAAATTCCGGTTGTTTCTGTTGATGAAATCAAGGCGTATGTGCTGGCTAATCCAGTTGCGTCCAAAAAAGAGGCAGCACAATTTAAGTTTGAATGGGCCCAACTTCCACTGCGCAGTGGCATGTGGAAGATCGCAACATTTCCTGGGCTACGGCAAAGAGAGCACGCTGTCATTGCTTTTGGTGATGCCGGTGTAAAGCCGATGGTTCGTATTCATAGTGAGTGCTTTACAGGCGATGTTGTTCATTCACAGCGCTGTGATTGCGGAGAACAATTAGAGGCTTCAATAAATCTGATTCAAGCACATGGTCATGGATACATCATCTACTTACGTGATCACGAAGGCCGCGGTATTGGGCTAACAGAAAAGATCAAGGCGTATCAATTACAGGATCAAGGTATGGACACCATTGATGCCAACTTGCATCTGGGCCATGAGATTGATGCACGTGATTGGAACGATGCAGTTGCAATTGTTCGCGCACTTGGCCTGCAAGATCTGGTGATTTTAACTAACAACCCCAACAAGGTTGCTGCGCTTCGAAATGCTGGTCTTGAAGTAACCCAGCAGCCGCTAGTAATTGTGAGCAATAAATTTAATGAAAAGTATCTAGCTACCAAGGAAGAAAAACTTGGTCACACACGAGGAGGCAAGTAAATGGCAGGACATGCACCACGTATTGGTATCACGCCCTTGCCGCAGGCAAAGGTTGCAATCATCTCTTCATCCTGGCATCTAGATATTTGTAATGACTTAATTGCAGGTGCCAAGCGCGCACTTGCTGAGGCGCAGGTAGGAACCGTTGAAGTTCGGTTTGTGCCGGGATCATTTGAGATTCCACTTGCTGCTCAATACGCATTTGATAAAGGCTTTGATGCTGTTGTTGCAGTGGGGCTAGTCCTCAAAGGTGAAACACCTCACTTTGATTATGTCTGCCAAGGCGTGACGCAAGGCGTGATCGATGTTTGCCTAAAGTATGGCAAGCCAATTGGCTACGGCGTCTTGATGTGTAATGACCTTGATCAAGCTATTGCCAGATCAGGTGTTGCTGGCAGCACAGAGGACAAGGGATATGACAGCGCAGTTGCTGCCCTTGAACTTTTGCGTTTGAAGAACGCCTAGATAGACTCCTTCGGTGAGCGTAACTAGCGCAGGAGCTGCCTTTAAGAAGGCGTTAGTTGAAGAAACCCCACTTCAAATTATTGGAACCATTAACGCTAATCACGCCCTGCTTGCCAAGCGCGCTGGATATCGCGCCATCTATTTATCAGGTGGCGGAGTTGCAGCTGGATCCATGGGAATTCCAGATCTAGGAATTACAACATTAGAAGATGTCTTAACTGATGTTCGTCGCATTACTAATGTGTGCGATACACCGCTGCTAGTTGATGCTGATACAGGGTTTGGAGCATCGGCTTTTAACATTGGCCGCACAGTAAAAGATCTGATCAAAGCTGGGGCGGCCGCAATGCATATCGAAGATCAGGTGGGTGCAAAGCGTTGTGGTCATCGCCCTAACAAGGAAATAGTTTCAAAGGGTGAAATGGTTGATCGCATCAAGGCAGCGGTCGATGCTCGCACAGATGATAACTTTCAAATCATGGCCCGCACAGATGCGATTGCCAATGAGGGTATTGATTCAGCCCTCGATCGCATTCACGCCTATATCGAGGCTGGTGCGGATTTGGTTTTCCCAGAGGCAATTGAAAATTTGGCAGATTATTCCAAGATTTCATCTGCTGTTTCCAAACCGATCCTGGCAAATATCACTGAATTTGGAAAGACTGAGTTGTTTACTCGTGATGAGTTAGCTGCCAATGGCGTTGGGATGATCCTGTATCCATTGTCAGCTTTTAGAGCGATGAACAAGGCGGCAGAGAACGTCTATACGGCTATTCGCCGAGATGGCACACAGGCCGCTGTGATCGACACAATGCAGACCCGAGAAGAGTTATACCAAGCAATTAATTATTATGAGTACGAAAAAGCACTTGACCAAACACTAGGCAAAGACAACGGGTAAAAAATCATGGAAGAAATCAAAGTAAAGAAGTCAGTTGCACTCTCAGGTGTTCCAGCAGGAAGCACTGCTCTTAGCGCTGTGGGTGGAGCAGACCTTCACTACCGTGGGTACTCCATCAAAGACTTGGCTGCTAACTGCCAGTTTGAAGAGGTTGCCTACCTACTTGTTCATGGTGCGTTGCCAACACAGGCTCAGCTAGATGCATACAAGACAAAGCTCAAAGGTTTACGCGCTCTTTCACCTCAGGTCAAGACAGTGCTTGAACAACTTCCAAAAACTGCCCATGCCATGGATGTTTTGCGCACAGGTTTTTCTGCACTCGGTGCAATAACACCAGAGTCTGTTCATCACACTGAAGCAGAAGCACGCGATATTGCTGATTCAATGCTGGCAAAGACTGGTTCACTTCTTGGGTACTGGCACCACTTTGCCAATAGCGGCAAGCGAATTGAAGTAGAAACCGATGATGATTCAATCGGTGCACACTTTCTTCACCTATTACATGGCGAGAAGCCATCTGCTTTGTGGGAAAAGGCGATGCACGCATCCCTTGTTCTCTACGCAGAGCACGAGTTCAACGCTTCAACATTTACAGGCCGCGTCATTGCAGGAACTGGCGCAGACATCTATTCATGTGTGACAGGTTCAATCGGCGCACTTAGTGGTCCAAAGCATGGTGGTGCTAATGAAGTCGCACTAGAAATTCAGCTTCGTTACTCAACCCCAGATCAGGCTGAAGCAGATATTCGAAAGCGCGTGGAAGCCAAGGAAGTAGTTATTGGTTTCGGACACCCTGTTTACACAGTTTCAGATCCACGTAATGAGATCGTTAAGGTCATTACAAAGGAGCTTGCTGTTCAGGCTGGCAAAGAGAATTTGTATGATGTTGCAGAGCGCATCGAATCTGTGATGATGGACGTTAAGAAGATGTTTCCTAACGTGGACTGGTTCTCAGCAGTTGCATATGATGCAATGAAGATTCCAGTTAACTACTTCACTCCACTGTTTGTGATGGCACGTATTTCAGGCTGGACAGCCCACGTTATCGAGCAGCGCAACGATGGCAAGATCATTCGCCCAACTGCTACCTATGTTGGTCCAGAAGATTTGGCTTTTCTTCCCATCGAAAAGCGCTAATCAATGTCTAGCCATGTAGTTAAAAGTAACCAGCCATATGATCAGGAAATCATCGACATTGTCGATTACGCACTGAACTATGAGGTTAAATCACCGGTTGCTTATGAAACTGCATGGAACTGCTTTTTAGACACACTGGGGTGTGGTCTGGAAGCACTTGAATACGAGGCTTGCACCAAGCTTTTAGGACCTGTTGTTCCAGGTTTAACTGTTGCTAACGGTGTCAAAGTTCCTGGCACAAAGCATGTGCTTGATCCTGTGCAAGGTGCTTTCAATATCGGCGCAATGATTCGTTGGTTAGATTTTAATGACACCTGGTTAGCTGCTGAATGGGGACACCCATCAGATAACTTGGGTGGCATTTTGGCAACAGCTGATTGGCTCTCTCGCACAACAGATAAGAAATTTACGATCAAAGATGTTTTAACAGCGATGATCAAGGCCCATGAAATTCAAGGTTGTATTGCACTAGAAAACTCCTTTAACAAGGTTGGCCTTGATCACGTTGTATTAGTAAAGGTGGCATCAACTGCAGTTGTTGCACAGATGATGGGCTTAACCCGAGATCAAGCACTTGCTGCTGTGTCTCTTGCCTGGGTCGATGGTCAATCACTTCGCACCTATCGCCACTTTCCCAATGCCGGCTCTCGTAAATCATGGGCAGCAGGAGATGCAACATCTCGCGCTGTGCGTCTTGCTTTGATCGCTAAGACTGGTGAGATGGGCTATCCATCAGCACTCACCGCAAAGACTTGGGGTTTCTATGATGTTTCCTTTAAAGGAAATGCATTTAAGTTCCAGCGCCAATACGGCACCTATGTAATGGAAAACATCTTGTTTAAGATTTCTTTCCCAGCAGAGTTCCACTCACAAACAGGTGTTGAAGCTGCAATGACTATTTATCACCAGATGCAGGCAGCGGGTAAGACATCTGATGACATCAAGAAGGTCACGATTCGCACCCATGAGGCATGTATTCGAATTATTGATAAAAAGGGACCGCTGAATAACCCGGCAGATCGCGATCACTGTATTCAATACATGACCGCAGTTCCCTTTATCTTTGGTCGCCTCACTGCCCGTGATTATGAGGATGACATCGCTGCTGATCCACGCATTGATGCGCTGCGCGAAAAGATCGTCTGCGTTGAAGACACCACCTACACCGCGGATTATCACAACCCAGAAAAGCGCTCTATTGCCAATGCAATAACAGTTGAATTCAATGATGGCAGCTCATTTGATGAGGTGGCAGTTGAATACCCAATCGGCCATGCACGCCGCCGAGTTGAGGGCATCCCGCTCTTGATTGAAAAATACAAGACGAATGTGGCTCGTATTTATGATGCAGATAAGCAAAACAAGATCACAGATTTGTGTCTTGATTATGACAAGTTGGCAGCCACACCAGTAAATGAGTTTATGGATTTGATGGCTCTTTAATGAGCGATATGTCAGCAAAGGTGCGCAAGGCACTAGATGTTGCTGTCGAAGCAATTGGCGGTTCAGCCCGCGAAGGCCAAATTGAAATGGCTGAAGCTGTTGCAAATGCACTCACCGATCGTCATCACTTAATGGTTCAAGCCGGTACTGGCACCGGAAAATCACTTGCCTATTTAATTCCCGGAATAGTCCATGGCCGAAAGGTATTGGTGGCAACTGCAACTCTTGCCTTGCAGCGCCAGTTAGTTGATCGCGATTTACCGGCAGTTGTGCCAGCACTTGAAAAGGAGTTAGGCCGAGAGATTTCCTATGCCATCTATAAGGGTGTGGGCAACTACGTGTGTTTACAAAAGATGAATAGTGATGAGGTTGACCCTGACGGTGAGTTAGTCATGGAGGTTTCATCCCTGGAAAAAGATGCCAAGCGTTTAATTGCCTGGGCAAAGACTCCAGGGGTTTCAGGTGATCGTGATGACGCCCCTGAGGTAGATCGCAGAGTGTGGGCGGCCAATAGTGTTTCCGGGCGTGAATGTGTTGGCGCAGATGTGTGTGCATTTGGTTCTCAATGCTTTGCTGCAAATGCCAAAGCCAAGGCGCAGACTGCTGACATTGTCGTTACTAACCACACGCTGCTGGCAATTGAAATTGTAGATTCACATCCCATCCTGCCTGAACGCGATTGTGTGATTTTGGATGAAGCACATGAATTCATGGATCGAGCAACCCAAGCTGTGACCGATGAGCTCACAAGTAATCGAGTTTTACGAGCTGCTGCTATGGCTCGTAAGTTCATGCCGGGCAAGCTTTCAGATGCTTTTCACAAGGCAGCAAATGATTTCCATGAATCTATGGTTGATTATGGCGAGTCAGTTAAGGCTGAGTTTGGAACACAAGGACGCCTAGAAGAAATTCCTCAATCTTTAGAGTTTTCCATCCGCAAGGTGATGGAAGCATCAAAGGCGATCATTCAATTCTTATCTGCCGATGATGAAATCATCGATACTGATGCTTTGGCAGAGCGGGCTCGAGTCAAGGGCGCTGTGAGCGAGATAGCAACGACTGCGACCACCCTTCTTAAAATGGGCGATGGCTTAGTGCTGTGGTATGAGCCAACCTTTTCTACACTTTATTTAGCACCCCTTTCTGTCTCTGAAGTTTTGCGAGAGAACTTATTGACTAGAACTCCGGTGATTGCAACATCTGCCACATTAACTGTGGGAAATGGTTTTGATTCCATGGCAAAGAGCATTGGCTTTTTGGTTAATGAAGAGATGAATGCCGAAGTTAGAGAGGGTGAAGTAGATCCGGCCAATGTGCAAATGCTAGATGTGGGAAGCCCTTTTGATTTTGCGAATCAAGGTGTTTTATATATGCCTAAGCATTTGCCAGAACCAGGTCGAGATGGTCCAAGTCAAGAGGTGCTTACTGAGTTAGGCGAGCTAATAGATGCTGCCGGCGGTCGCACACTTGCGCTATTTTCATCGTGGCGTGGAGTTGAGGCGGCAGATCTTCATTTGCGAAAAGTATTGGCAGAGCTACCCATAAAGATCATCACACAAAAGCGTGGAGATGCTGTGGGGCCGCTAGTTTCACGGTTTGCACAGGATGAAACCTCTGTTTTGATCGGCACTATGTCACTGTGGCAGGGCGTTGATGTGCCAGGCAATAGTTGTATTTTGGTTGCAATCGATCGCATTCCTTTCCCACGTCCGGATGAACCTGTGATGAGTGCGCGCGCAGCACAGGCCGATGCCAAAGGTGGCAGTGGATTTATGCAGGTTTCTCTACCTAGAGCAGCGCTTTTATTAGCCCAGGGCACTGGCCGTTTAATTCGCTCGGTAGATGATCGGGGAGTAGTTGCAATTTTGGATTCACGTATTGTTACTAAAAGATATGGAAGCGTTCTGCTTAATTCAATGCCACCTCTGTGGCGCACATCAGATCCAGCAGTTGTTCGTGATTCGCTAAAGCGTCTTAAGGAGACCTTGTAGTTCTAGCCAGGATTTAGCAAAGCTGGGATGTAAAGGAAGTTCGGCAACTTTTTCAATTTCTACCCACCGCACCTCGTGGGATTCATCATTTACTTCGTGGGCAACTAATCCCACTTGAGCTCGCGCAATAACTGTTTCGTATTTCCAGCTACCGTGATCATCGATAAATGTGTGAAGCGGAGTTAGCAGATTGGTATCAATTCCAGTTTCTTCTATTGCTTCACGAAAAGCACCTTCGAGAGTGCTTTCATGAGAATCACGAGCACCACCTGGGATTCCCCAGGTGTCACCGTTGTGAACCCACGGGGCGCGGTGTTGTAACAAGATTTCATTTCCGCGAAGAATCAAAATTCCTGCAGCACCGTTTAGGCCCCAGTGCTTATTGCCGCAGGCGCATTCGACCCAGCCATCACCATCGCGCGCTGCCATGGTCCTAGCCTGTCACATCTATCCACAGTTAGCCCAATGACTTCCAGCGCCGGTCACAGCTGCAATTTATGGTGCCGCTCATGATCAAAGTATTTCTGAGTCTGGCACTTGTCTTTTCTGGCATACAGGTAGCTGTTGCTGATCAGTGTCAGGAGAACGCCTGCATCACTGTGTATACCGATAACAATCAAATCATCATTGAAGCCCGTAAGGGCAACACAACAGTGAAGAAAACTATTGCGCAAGCTCCAAAGAGAGTGGTTGTAAAGACAACGCCTAAGCCAAAGGCTGTGCCTTTGTTTTTCCCACCTGCTGCAAAGCCAGTTATTAAAAAACCAACAGTAAAGCGCACCTATAAACCAAGAATCAAAAAGGCTGTTACCAAGGTCAACTTAAGTGATCGATTAACAAAGCTGGTGCCAACAGCAGGTGTTGCCTATCAACCCGAGTTTGAACCACTTAGTAAATGTTGCCGGTGTATTTCTGGTGTGACCTACCCACAATTTTTCAGAGCAGAGTCGACATCATCGGTGAAGTTGTGGACGTCGCACTTCGTCCCTCGTTTGTCTGGAGTTTTGGGGACGGCAGTGTTTATGCCACTACCGAAAACGGGGCACCGTATCCGGCCGGCACCATCCACCACACCTATAAGCAGCCAGGTATCTATCAAGTTTCACTGCTCACAACCTGGAATGGCACCTACACACATAACGCAGCAGCGCGCGCAGTAACAGGCACTGTCAAAAAAGTATCCATTGCACTGATCACCATCGTCAACGCACCTACTACCTTCAAAGGATAAGAAACCATGACTACTGAAAATACCTATGTAAGCATCACAGCCCTTGCACTTGCAACAGATCCTGAATTTATAGAAAGTGTTAATACCTTTGCATTGCCGGTCGATAGTCCAGATCTCAATTTGCTACAGCGAGATGGAGCAACAGCTGTTATTGATTTAGCGATGCAGTTTGCAGATCGTGGCTATAACTGCGATGTGGAGTTGATGTCTCAAGTCATTGGCCGGCTTTCAGATATTCAGGTGCGTGATTTTGCGATGGGTACTCACAACGCTGAAACCTTTGATACCTACTGGAACATGTGGCTCTATCTTCTGCGCATTGCTCCTAATGATTTCGTTGCACCGGTTGCCTGTCTTTTTGCCACATTGGCATATGAACGAGGAGATAACGAACTTGCCTATAGAGCCTTAGATCGAGCAACAGTTGATGATCCCAAGTACGCCTTGACCATTTTGTTGCGCAGAGTCTTTGGTTCAGGCTGGCCCGCTGCAGCATTTGCTGCAATGCGCTTAGAGCTACACCCCAAAGTGACGGCTGGGATTTTTGAAGGGTAATGGCTAGAATTACACCGTTCACGAGTCCTACGTATTAGCCCCGGCTTAGTAGGCGGCAACCCTCCACCGCGGCGGGGTGCTCCGGGTGACGAACAGGTCGCTACGGCGGCAAGCGCAGTTTAAGGATATTTATTTCATGGTTGTAACAGGTGCTTGGCTTGAAAGTGATGATCCTGGTGAACGAGAGTTCATCTCGATCGGTTTCTTACTTCTTGAAAACGGCGAAACTTTGCCTAATGTCACCATCGCCTATCAAACTTGGGGCACATTAAACGCCGCAAAAGATAATGCGATTTTAGTTAACCATGCAATGACAGGTTGGTCTGATGTTCCTGGTTGGTGGCCATCAATGGTTGGCCCAGGATTACCTTTTGATACAGACAAGTATTTTGTGGTGTGTCCCAATGTCATTGGTGGCTGCCAAGGCTCAACTGGGCCATCATCGATTGCAGCAGATGGCAAGCGCTGGGGTTCAAGATTTCCTGCAGTGACAATTAGAGACATGGTTGCAGCAGAGGTTGCCTTCACAGATGCACTTGGAATTAACAAGTATTTACTAGCAGTTGGTCCATCACTGGGTGGAATGCGCGCATTGGAGTGGGCGGTGCAGTTACCAGATCGGGTTGGTGCTATTTGCACTATCGGTTCATCTGCTGTGGCAACAGGAGATCAAATTGGAACTGCATCTATTCAAATCAGAGCGATTAAATCTGATCCTCATTTCAACGCTGGTGATTACTACGAGCAAGAGGTAGGCCCTGATGAGGGGATGGGTATTGCTCGTCGCATTGCCCACCTGACATATCGAACAGAGGCTGAAATGGATATTCGCTTTGGTCGACAGCTTCAAGGTGATGACACCGGGCGCTTTGCCGTTGAGTCCTATTTAGATCACCAGGCCGACAAGTTAGCCAAGCGCTTTGATGCCAACACATACATCGCCCTGACAGAGGCGATGAATAGCCATGACATTGGCAGAGATCGTGGGGGAGTTGCTGCCGCATTGGCCACAATCCAGGTTCCGATCATCGCTGTCTCGATTGATACAGACAGACTCTTCCCACCTCGCCTGCAGGCTGAGATAGCCGAATTAGCCCCTGCTGCAGCCCCATTGGTGACGATTAGTAGCCCATTTGGCCATGATGGCTTCCTGGTGGAGGTTGAAAGTGTTGGAAATGTGATCCGAGAGGCTTTAAAACTGGCCAAATAGGGGGTTTTCGATGTGCAATTTGGCCTGTGGACAAATTATAATATACCTATCACTTCAGCGAACTCGCTGAAAAAATCAAAGGACAATTGTGGCTGTATTTAGTGCGCTCAAAAACAAGGTGAAGGCAAAAACTTCAGCCAAAAAAGCAGCTCCTGCTAAAAAAGTAGCGGCCAAAAAGGCTGCTCCTGCAACAAAGGTAGTTGCAAAAAAAGCGGTTGCAAAAAAAGCTGCACCAGTTAAAAAGGCTGTTGCTAAAAAGGCTGCATCCAGTTAAAAAGGCTGCACCTGCAAAGAAAATTGAACTTAAAAAAGATCTAACTGCAAAAGATGTGCAGCAGATTGTTGATGCAAAGAACGCGGTCCTTCGCCAGAACGAAGTCTTAGCAGAGCTAGAAACTCGTGGCGTCACATCAATTAACCGCATCCCTAAGAAGGCAGACAAGGATCTAGTTGATGAGGCCCGTGCGCTCGCAGCTGCGGTTCCTGTGATGATTGAAAAGCTTCGTAAGAGTGGACTTGGTTCTCCTTCACGTATTTTAAAAAAGGCTGAGTATGAATTAGTTGCGCCAAAGCCAGAGGTTATTAAGGCAGCAGCGCCAACAGTTGATGCAAAGACTGGTAAGACAATTGTCACAAAGATTGATGGCGAAGAAGTTGAGCTAGAAGAAGTTGAGTTAGAAGATGTTGAAACGCTCATTAAGGAAGTTGTCGAAATTATCGACAGCGAAGAGGACAAGGGTGCTCAACCTCGCGTTGTGGATTTAGCTGATGAAGCAACACAGGGTAAGGAAGAGGATGCCTTTACATTAAAGGCATCTGAAGAAGATGATGCTCCGGCACAGACTGTTATGACAGCTGGTGCAACAGCAGACCCAGTTAAGGATTATTTAAAGCAGATTGGCCGCGTGGCATTGCTGAATGCAGAGCTTGAGGTAGAGCTTGCTACACGCGTAGAA
Organism: Candidatus Planktophila sp.; assembly: GCA_964203475.1. Lineage (GTDB taxonomy): Bacteria > Actinomycetota > Actinomycetes > Nanopelagicales > Nanopelagicaceae > Planktophila. Next base: position 45,613 of record CAXNLR010000002.1, read on the forward strand.
GTTGGTCTATTTGCCGAAGAAAAATTGAAGCATGAAAAGAAATTAGAAAAGAAGTACAAGCGCGAACTTGAATGGCTTGTAGAAGATGGAAAGCGCGCAAAGAATCACTTGCTCGAGGCAAACCTACGTCTGGTTGTTTCTCTTGCAAAGCGCTACACGGGGCGTGGAATGCTGTTCTTGGACTTGATCCAGGAAGGTAACTTGGGTCTTATTCGCGCTGTTGAGAAGTTTGACTACACAAAGGGTTACAAGTTCTCAACCTATGCGACATGGTGGATCCGTCAGGCAATTACTCGTGCAATGGCTGACCAGGCTCGCACAATCCGTATTCCTGTTCACATGGTTGAAGTTATTAATAAGTTGGCACGTGTTCAGCGCCAGATGCTGCAAGATCTTGGTCGCGAACCGACCCCAGAAGAGTTAGCTAAAGAACTTGATATGACACCTGAAAAGGTTGTTGAAGTTCAAAAGTACGGCCGCGAACCAATCTCACTTCACACACCACTGGGTGAAGAAGGAGATTCAGAGTTTGGCGATTTGATTGAAGACTCAGAAGCTGTTGTTCCAGCTGATGCGGTTTCATTCACATTGCTCCAAGAGCAACTTCACTCAGTTCTAGACACTTTGTCAGAACGTGAAGCTGGCGTAGTTGCAATGCGATTTGGTTTAACAGATGGACAGCCAAAGACACTTGATGAGATCGGAAAGGTTTACGGTGTTACTCGTGAACGTATTCGCCAGATTGAATCAAAGACAATGTCAAAGCTTCGTCACCCATCACGTAGTCAGGTGCTTCGCGACTATCTAGATTAAACATTAGCAAACAAAAAAGCCCTTACGCGTTAATCGCATAAGGGCTTTTTTGATATAAATCTAGTTTTTAGATTCAATCAGCTTTTCTGATTCATCGTGAATCTTTGCAGCAAGAGGCTTTAGCTTTTCAGCGTATTCCTTGCCGTGGTGAGCACAGAACATAAGCTCTCCACCATTCAAAAGCACTGCACGGACATAAGCCTGGGCACCACAACGATCGCAACGATCTAGGGCGTTAAGAGGTACTGATTCAAGCAACAACTGTTCTGACATATCTCTCTCCGTTTCCGTGTTCTTCTCTATGGAACAGGAAACCACATTTATTAATTCCCCGCTCGTTATATGTAATCTTTTTTGCATAATTAACACTGAATTAACGCTGAGAGTCGACAATTTCCACTATCTGAGATGTATTCGGCGCGCTTACGCACAAAAAAGGGGTGAGGAAGATAATCTTTCGCCCCATGGCCGAGAAAGATGCAGTTGCGACCCCTTCGCAAGATAGCTATACCGCAAAAGATTTAGCGGTCCTTGAAGGCCTTGATGCAGTTCGCAAACGCCCCGGAATGTATATCGGATCAACTGATTCACGCGGGCTCATGCACTGCCTATGGGAAATTATTGATAACTCTGTCGATGAAGCGTTAGCTGGTCATTGCAAGAAAATTGAAATCAATCTTGAATCAGATGGTTCCGTTGAAGTCCATGATGATGGTCGCGGAATTCCAGTTGATAAGGAACAAAAGACTGGTTTAACCGGTGTTGAAGTTGTTCTTACAAAACTACATGCCGGTGGAAAATTTGGTGGCGGGTCATATGCAGCATCCGGTGGTCTCCACGGTGTTGGTGCATCTGTTGTGAACGCACTTGCTTCACGTCTTGATGCTGAAGTCGATCGCGATGGCAAGATTTATTGGATGTCATTCCAAAGAGGTACGGCAGGTATTTTTGATGGCGATGGCCCAAAGGCTCCCTTTGAACCAAAATCAGGTTTGCGTGTTATCGGAAAGATTTCATCCAAGGTAACCGGCACACGCATTAAGTGGTGGAGTGATCGCCAGATTTTCTTGAAGGAAGCAGAGCTAGAACTCGAGGAAATTTACGCACGTGCCCGTCAAACATCGTATTTAGTACCTGGATTAACGCTAATTGTTAATGACAATCGCACCAAGACAAAGACCTCTGAGACCTTCTTCCATAAGAGCGGTATTACTGAATACTGTAATTATCTGCAGCCAGATGAAGCAGTTGGCGATGTCATTCGTATTTACGGCACCGGTCACTACCAGGAGACTGTTCCTGTTCTAGATGACAAGGGCCACATGGTCTCTACTGAGGTTGAGCGCGATATGGAAGTTGATATCGCGATGAAGTGGGGCAATGGCTTTGAAACGACTCAGCGCTCATTTGTGAACATTATTGCAACACCAAAGGGTGGAACTCACGTTGTAGGTTTTGAAAAGGCGCTAGTCAAAGTTGTTAATGAGGCACTGCGCTCAACTAAGACTTTGTCTAATAAAGAAATAGATGTCATTAAAGACGATGTACTAGAAGGATTAACCGCTGTTGTGACAGTTCGTATGTCTGAGCCACAGTTTGAAGGTCAGACAAAGGAAGTTCTAGGAACTGCAGCAGCCACACGAATTGTTTCAGCCGTTGTCGCAGACAAAATGAAGGAATACTTCAACACCACTAAGCGTATTGATAAGGCAAATGGTCGACTAGTCCTTGAAAAGATTGCAGCTGCGTCTCGCACACGTATTAGTGCTCGTGCACACAAGGATCTACAGCGTCGCAAGAACGCACTTGAATCCTCTTCTCTTCCTACAAAGCTCTCAGATTGCCGCTCAGAGGATGTAACACGCACAGAGTTGTTTATCGTAGAAGGTGACTCGGCACTTGGCACAACCAAGGCTGCGCGCAATAGCGAGTTCCAAGCGATCTTGCCTATTCGCGGCAAAATTCTTAATGTGCAAAAGGCATCGCTATCGCAGATGCTTGAAGACAAAGAGTGTGGCTCGATTATTCAGGTAATCGGTGCTGGTTCCGGAAAGTCTTTTGAATTAGATGAAGCCCGCTATGGCCGAATTATCTTGATGTCAGATGCTGACGTTGATGGCGCACACATTCGTTGTTTGTTATTGACCCTGATGTATCGCTACATGCGTCCATTGATTGATTCAGGCCGCGTATTTGCTGCGATTCCACCACTCCACCGCATTGAAGTAATGGGCGGGGGAGGCAAGAAGGGCGAATACATCTACACATATAGCGATGATGAGATGAAGAAGGTAACTGCAGATCTCAAAAAAACGGGCAAGCGCTGGAAGGAGCCAATTCAGCGTTACAAAGGCCTGGGTGAAATGGATGCAGATCAGCTTCGTGAAACAACAATGGATCCAGATGCCCGCACGTTGCGCCGTATTACAGTCTCAGATGGCGCTGCGTCGGAGGCAATGTTTGAACTATTGATGGGTAGCGATGTGGCACCACGCAAGGAATTTATTGCCAATGCTGAGATTGATCGCGAGCATATCGACGCATAGCTCCGGAGTTCTCTGAGAGTTTGCAAGAACTTAACCTAATCACTCCATGTAGAAGTAGCAGGTCGTTGTCTACTTATCCTATGGATGAGATCGAATTCATGGTTGAAGAGCAAAATATCGAAGATATTTCTGCTCAGTTAATTAGAGATCACTGCCTTTGCGTCCAATGCCGAGATCCACTTAGCGGTCAACGCCTACGTTCAGTTCTAGAGCTAGACCCTGAGCTTGTTGTCACTGAGATTGAAGAGGATGAAGAAGGCGGCGTCGTTACCTTCATTTTAAGTGATGGTCACCAAGTTGAACTTAGCGCTGAAACTGTTGAAGACATTACCCAAGAGTTAGTGCCACTTAACCTGCGAGGTGAAGGGGCCAAAGTTTTATGGGATGCCGAAAATGCTCCCACTGAAAGTTTTAATTGGCTTGAAATTAGTATTGATAATGCTCTGATGTATGAGATGTTAGATCAAATCTTAACTTTTGGATTTGCAGTCGTTGAAAATCTGCCAACACGGGATCGAGCAGTGCTCGATTTAATCAAGAGTTTTGGATATCCGCGTGTAACAAATTATGGTGATATTTTCGAGGTACGAATTGAAAACGACCCCAACAATCTAGCCTTTACTAACCTGCCAATTTCCCCTCATACCGACAACCCTTATCGCGACCCGGTGCCAACTTTGCAACTGTTGCACTGCCTTGAAACTAATGTTGCGGGTGGTAACTCTGGGCTAGTCGATGGATTTAGAGCAGCCATCGTGTTACGGGAAAATGATCCTGAAAGTTTTGATGTTTTGTCTAACAGACTATTTCATTTTGAATACCTAAATCCAACCACTCATTTGACCAATACAGCTCCAATAATCAAAGTGGATAGCATGGAAGAGATTGTTGAGATTCGATGGAATGATCGTTCAATGCAACCGCCATATAACGATGTCGATATTGAAGAGGTTTACGACGCCTTGCGGGCATTTGCGGTAATTGTTAATGACCCTGCGAATATGCATGAATTTCGGTTGGAACCAGGGCACTGTGTCATTTTTGATAACACTCGTTTATTGCACTCACGCACGGGTTTTGAATCATCCGGCAAGCGCCACCTACAAGGTGCCTACGCTGACCTTGATAGCTTGATTAGCAAGTGGAGCATTTTGGAAGACACCCTAGATTCATGAGCGCATATCTCGAAATAAAAGAGTTGTTTGAATCAGCTAAAGCTGAAGAGTATTTAGGCGAAGATATAACTTTGGTAGAACACATGATTCAATGCGCAGAAAATGCCCAGGCAGATGGTGCTCAAGATTGGTTGATCATCGCTGCACTTTTGCATGACATTGGTCATCTGTTGGTTCCAGATGCAGCTTCTGCGCAGGACTCAGGTATCGATATGCATCATGATGATGTTGGCGCTGAATGGATCTCGAAGAGATTTCCAAACAATATTGTTCAGGCGGTTAGATTGCATGTTGATGCAAAGAAATACTTGGTCGCAACAGATTCTGATTATTTCCATCAATTATCAGAGGCCAGTCAGATAACTTTAGATATCCAAGGTGGCGTGTTTTCAGAGTCTGAAGCAACTGATTTCATTCAACAGCAATACGCTCACGAGGCGGTTCTACTTCGCAAGTGGGATGACGCCGGCAAGGTTCGAGGAGCGGCAAAGACTGATATTTCTGATTATGAAGATTTAATCAACGAGGTTGCCCTCGACTAGTCAATAGAGACTAAGTCGAAGTACTCATCTTTCCACAAATCTTCATCACCATCTGGCAACAAAATAACGCGCTCAGGCTTTAACGCCTGCACAGCGCCTTCATCGTGAGAAACCATGATGACAGAGCCTTGATACTCAGCTAACGCTCCCAGAATTTCTGCGCGAGATGCTGGATCTAAGTTATTCGTTGGCTCATCTAGTAAGTAAAACATTGGCAGCAGAAACAACTAGAACAGCTAATGCTAAACGGGTTCGTTCTCCACCCGATAAAACCTTTACGGGCTTATGAACATCATCGCCAACAAACAAAAATGAACCTAATGTGTTACGAGCTTCTGGTTCACGAATATCTGGGGTTGCAGACATCATGTTTTCCAGGATTGTGCGTTCAAAGTCAAGTGATTCATGCTCCTGGGCGTAGTAACCGATCTTTAGACCGTGACCGTGTTCAACTTTTCCAGTATCTGATTCAAGCTCGCCTGCCAAAATACGAAGAAGTGTTGTTTTACCGGCACCGTTTAGGCCAAGGATTACAACGCGAGAACCCTTATCAATCACACAAGAAACATCTGTAAAGATTTCAAGTGAGCCGTAGTTCTTTGATAACTCTTCACCCGATAGTGGAGTCTTGCCACATGGGGCAGGAGTTGGGAAGCGAAGTTTTGCCACCTTGTCTGCGACTCGAACATCATCTAGGCCACTACGTAGTTTTTCAGCACGACGTAACATACCTTGAGCTGCAGTTGCCTTAGATGCCTTTGCGCGCATCTTCTCGCCCTGCTTCTGCAAAATCTCTGCCCGCTTTTCAGCGTTGGCGCGCTCTTTCTTACGGCGGTGCTCATCTTGCTCACGCTGCAATAGGTAAGCTTTCCAGCCTAAGTTATAGACATCGATGCAGTTACGGTTGGCATCTAAGTAGAAAACCTTGTTCACAACGGTTTCAATCAAGTTAACATCGTGAGAGATAATTACTAATCCGCCAGAGTACTTAGATAAGAATTCGCGCAGCCACATAATGGAATCAGCATCTAAGTGGTTTGTTGGCTCATCTAGTAGCAAAGTCTCTGCGCCACTAAATAGAATACGAGCGAGCTCAATACGACGGCGCTGACCACCAGAAAGTGTTGAAAGTTCATTACCAAAGACAGCCTCTGAGACACCGAGGGAGGTTGCAATTGCTTCTGCCTCTGCAGTTGCTGCATATCCACCGGCAGCAGAGAACTCTGATTCAACGCGACCATAGCGTTCCATTGCCTTTTCAAGTGCTTCACCTTGGGCAGTTGCCATTTCCTCTTCAACTGCGCGCATACGAGATGCAATCTGATCAAGATCACGGGCTGAAAGAATGCGATCGATCACTGTGCCAGGTTCATCACCTGTTCGTGGATCTTGGGGGAGGTAGCCAATTTTTCCAGTGCGATTTACTGCGCCACCTGCTGGCATATTTTCACCAGCTAATACTTTTGCAAGAGTTGATTTACCAGCACCGTTTCGACCCACAAAACCAATGCGGTCACCACTGTTAATACGCACAGTTACGCCTTTAACTAAAAGGCGCGCACCTGCACGTAATTCGAGGGCTTGGGTTGAAATCACGCTCGAGTCTATCGGCTGGGTTTAAGCAGCACCAATTCGAGTGCGTCGGGCTATCGCAAATGACTTACCAACAGCAGTTAATTCATCAGAAACCTGAGTTTTGATTGCATCTTCGCTCTTGAGTAACTTTGTCAGCTCTGCAATAACAGCCTTTAACTCCTTTTGCTCAGTTTCAAGTTCAATCTTGCTCATCTTTGTTAAACGACGTAGCGGCATATCCAAGATGTATGTGGCTTGCTCGTCATTTAACTTAAAGTCCTTAATCAATTTATCTTTTGCCGCAGCAGCATCATCGCTACCGCGAATAATCTTGATGACCTTATCGATATCAATAATTGCCTTGAGCAATCCATCAACAAGACCCAGTCTGCTTTCAGCCTTAGCTTTGCGGAACTCAGAGCGGCGACGGACAACTTCGATGCGGTGATCGATGAAGACTCGTAGCAACTCTTTCAATCCAAGTGTCTGTGGCTTGCCTTTAACGAGTGCAACTGCGTTGATCGCAAAGGCATCTTCCATTGGGGTTAGCGCATAGAGCTTTTCTAGAACCTCTTCAGGCTCAAAGCCATTCTTAATTTCGATTACAACATTGGTGCCGGTCTGGCCATCAGATAGATCAATGATGTCGCTGATTCCTTGAATCTTTTTAGCTTTAACAAGGGCGGCGATACGCTCAACAACTTTTTCAGGCCCGATTGTGTAGGGCAACTCTTTGATGACAATACCCATCTTGCGAGATGAGACCTTTTCAATTTCAACAGATGCGCGAACCTTGAAAGATCCCTTACCTGTTGAGTACGCCTCACGCACACCATCTAGTCCAACAATTTCTCCACCTGTTGGAAAATCTGGGCCAGGAATAAACTTCATCAACTGCTTGATAGTTGCAGATGGGTTTTCAATCAAAAACTTAGTTGCAGCAATTACTTCGCCCAAGTTGTGTGGTGCCATGTTTGTTGCCATACCAACGGCAATACCTGAACCACCATTAACAAGCAGATTTGGATATGCGGCGGGTAGAACAACAGGCTCAGAGAGCTGACCGTCATAGTTAGGACCAAAATCGACAGTGTCTTCATCTGCTTCTGCAACCATAGACATGGCAGCAGGGGCCAAGCGTGCTTCTGTGTAACGCATGGCTGCAGGGCCAGCATCTAAGGAACCAAAGTTTCCGTGACCATCAATTAACGGCAATCCCATTGAAAAACTTTGTGCCATACGAACAAGTGCGTCATAGATCGCGCCATCTCCGTGAGGGTGCAACTTACCCATTACTTCACCAACTACACGCGCGCTCTTTACATGTCCGCGCTCTGGACGCAGACCCATATCTGCCATCTGATGCAAGATGCGACGGTGCACAGGCTTTAAACCATCGCGTGCATCCGGTAGTGCGCGTGAATAAATTACTGAGTATGCATATTCAAGAAAGGAATCAGAAACCTCTTTGGAAACATCGATATCAACGATCTTTCCTGGATATTCACCGGGCTTTGGTCCAGCGGGTTTCTTACCCTTAGCCGCAGATTTCGCGGGAGTCTTCGCAGTTGCCATTGGGGCATTCTGCCAAGAGTGGGCGTTAATTTAGGGGAGGGCGCGCCCCAACTGATGAAACACACTTTGCTGCAAGGGAAGCACCTGCTGAGAGGGCTTGAGTTAAATCACTAGTTTCTAGCCACTTTGGAATAAATCCAGCAGCAAATGAATCTCCAGCACCAGTTGTGTCGACAACATTGGTTGTCACCGCTGAAACCCTTGCCGATTCATTCCCATTGACTGCCATGGCACCTTTTGAACCTAGTTTGATAACCACAAGTGGTGTGTACTTTTGAAGATTCTTTTCTGCCTCTACAAGATCCTTTGCATTGCCAAGGTATAAAGCTTCTTCGCTATTGAGAAGAATTCCATCCATCAACGCAACCCAAGAAAGTGCTTCTTCCAAGGAAACTATCTTGAGCGCACCAGTTGTAGTGGGATCAAAGTAAATTGGCTTTCCTGCAGCTTTAACCTTATTTATCATCGCAAGAACCGCTTCGCGGCTACGAAAATCTAGAAGGGCATATCCTGAAAGATAAACACCATCAATGTCATCTAGTGGTGGCAGATCAGTTACTTCAAGGTCTGCATTTGCTCCGTTGTCTGGAAACATTGTGCGCTCACCATTGGCATCAACCAAGATGACAACAACACCTGTTGGGCGTCCGCTGTGCATCAAATTAAGGTGTTCAACCCCGTATTTATCAAGATCTGAAATGAGTGCAAAACCCACTGGGTCATTGCCTGTTCTGGCAACTAAGTGAGAGCGTGAATTTGTGCGGGTAATCCAGGTTGCAACATTTGCTGCTTGACCGCCAGGGTGGCTAGAAATCTTGCTGGCGGTGTCATTGCCGTAGTTGATTGGCTCTTTAAGTTGTGAAATAACATCGAGTGCTAAATCGCCGATACAGAGGATCTTTTTCATTTCAGTGCCACGGCAATCTGGGCTGCAAGTAAGCAGTTTGATTTAATGATTTCAGTGTTGATAGCAAGGGACTCACCCTTTGAAGCGGTGTGGAAATGCTCCAGCAAGAAGGGTGTTACCAACTTTCCATCAATGCCTTCACTCTTTGCTCGCGCTAAACCACTTGCCAAGATTTCATCATGACGAGCCTTAGGCATTTCCTTAAGTACAGGGTTTGCCACAACAAGTGCTTTGAACTGTGTTGAAATCGCGGTGCGAGCTCGGATGATTGAGGCGATTTCTTCCGGTGAATCAACACGGTGTTCTAAGGTGTAGCCAGAATCTGTTAAGTAGAAGCCAGGAAATGCGTTGGTCTTATAGCCAACCAGACCGATTGCAAGTGTCTCAAGACGCTCTAGCGTTGCATGAACATCTAAAATTGATTTGACCCCGGCGCACACAATTGTCATATCTAGTTGAGACAGCGCTGTTAGATCTGCTGATTCATCAAATGATTCATTGGCGCCTCTGTGCACGCCACCAAGACCGCCTGTTGCAAAGATGTTAATTCCGGAGATCGCTGCGATATGAGCAGTTGCTGCCACAGTTGTTGCTGCAGATTTTCCTTGGGCCACAATTATTGCTAAATCGCGAATAGATGCCTTTGAGATGTCAACGCGGTTAGCAATCGCTTCTAGTTCTGGGCGCTCAAGACCAACTAAGACTTTGCCATCTAGCAATGCGATCGTTGCCGGAACCGCTCCTGCTTCGCGGACAATTCGTTCGCATTCAAGAGCAACTTCTAGATTTGAAGGACGTGGCAAACCATGGCTGATAATTGTTGATTCGAGTGCAACAACAGGCTTTCCAGCCTTGAGTGCATCAGCAACTTCAGCTGAGAACTTGATCGCCTTTTCCATAGCCAAACTCTAGTGCACAGTCGTGGCAAGATAAGCACGTGCATTTGTCCCAGATAACACCATCGATCTTTTCTTCCCTTGGCCTTGGAAGTGCAGTTGATCACCTAGCGGTGGGGCAATCGCCAATGGGCCGCGAACTGCTTTTTCTTATTGATGGTTTTGGCTTTGACACACTTGCAACGTATGGCGATGCGATGCCAACGATGTCACGCATGTTTAACCATGGCCGCATACAAACTGCATTTCCTTCAACAACTGCGACATCACTTGCAACGTTAACAACTGGACAATTACCTGGTGCTCACGGAATGTTGGGATATACCGTGCAAGTTCCTCGAAGTGGCGGGCGATTACTCAATGCTCTCAAGTGGGATGAACGAGTTGATCCAGAAAACTGGCAACCAGTTGAGACATTATTTCAACAAGCAAGTGCTGCAGGTATTAATGTGACACATGTTGCGGCAAAGCGTTATGAGAACTCAGGCTTTACCAGAGCGGTTTTCCGTGGCGCAAACTACAAGGGTGCAAATGTAGTTGCAGATTTAATTAGTGAAACAAAGTTAGCTTTACAAAAGTCACCTTCATTTGTTTATTTGTATGTCAATGATTTAGATACCGCAGGCCACTCAGATGGTGTGGGTAGTGATAAGTGGCTTGCTGCGCTAACCATGATTGATCAGATGGTTTCCCAACTCATGAAGGAAGTTCCAAAGGGCACCCGCATCTGGGTCACATCAGATCACGGAATGATTAATGTTGAAGAAAAGATTGTTATTGGTCTTGATAATCCATTAATGCAAGGCGTCAGTGTTGTTGCAGGTGAACCTCGCGCACGACATATTTATTTAGATTCTAATTCACCAACAGCACGGGCCGAGACTGCCTCTTTGTGGCAGGAGTATTTGCAGGACAAAGCACTTGTGTTAACCCGCGAACAGGCTATTTCGAGCAATTTATTTGGTTCAGAGGTAACTCCGGATGCTTTTGATCGCATGGGTGAGGTAATTGCAATTGCGCGCGGGGGCGTTGTTTTACTAGATGCTGATCGGGCAGATAAAGAAGGCGCGATGGTTGGCCATCATGGGGCAGATAGTGATGTTGAGTCTCAGGTTGGATTGCTTACAACAACGTTAAATTAAAAGGTTATTTATCTTCTGGCTTAATGCCGAACATGATTTCATCCCAGCTTGGGACCTTTGCGCGTGCTGTGATTCCATCACGAGAGGCCTCATCATCTGGCTCTTCGCGGATAACTGCTAAGCGTGGGACTTCGCGAATTTCTTCGACAATATCTTCAAATTCTTCCTCTGTTACTTCCTTGCGGAACTCGCTATAGACATCAATGATGCGACGCTCGGAGGGGTGAGAAGATTCAGTGGGAACTAACCCTGCTGTTGGAAGCTGGCGAGGAGCAGGCTCATCACCCATCATCCAACGTGCATTTTCATCCATAGATGTCACTGTGCGAAGGGTTGCATCAAAGTTCCATTGTGCGATTCCAACACCTGTGTTGTTGGGATAGTGAAGTTCGATTGTCCAGGTGCCATCTTCTAGGCGCCAGGTGTCCCAAGAAAGTTCTGATGAATCTATGTTGCGTGGTGCAAGACGAGAGATAACAACACCAAGAAGTGTTACAGCATCGCGGCCGCCTTCTTTGCGGATTGCTATCTGCTGGGCTTGATCAATGATGTAGATGCGCTCTGAAAGTATTGGACCAGCAAAACGTTCAATCTTTTCAATTGAAATATTATTATCGCGTGCGATTTGTTCTGCAGTTTGTCCGGCGCGAAGTAATCGCTGAACCTCTTTGATTGAGACAGATGGTTCATCAGTTGTTGGAACAGACATGAGTCGCTGCTGATTTACTGTTGCACGCAATGTGTCGCTCACGCGGACGGTGAACTCATTACCGTCCTTGTCGTGTAATGAAAGGTGCAGACCATCTTCGGTCTTTCCATTTAGTCGTAGCTCAGTCACGAGCACGAGGGTAGCCGATGAGGGCCTTATAAGTGTTGAAGTAAGGCAGCGTGGCTACACATGCCGCAATCATGAATCCCAGCGGTACCCAAAATGCAATGTCTGCACCAAAGCGGTCGATGACCTGACCCGATAATGCACTAGAGATCGCACCGCCCAACGGCATTCCGGCAACCACCCAGGTCAAAGTTTCAGTGATTTGATCTGCAGGGACTGCGCCTTCTGCAACTCCGTACGCATTAATCACCAGAGGCGCGATTGCAAATCCGTTAAAGAATAAAGCAACAGCCAGCCACACCATGGAATGTGTGAAAAGCATCGGTACTGAAAGCAAGGTCAGTGCGAATAAGAAGATCAAGAAGCGCGAAGCGCTCGAGAGCTTCCATTTAATTGCTCCGTTAATGATTGCCGCGATTCCACTACCAAGTGCCCAGATGGCAAGGAGTAGTCCTGATTTACTCTCTTGTCCTCGTTGTTCAGCAAAGGCAACGGTCACAATTGCAATTGAACCAAAGAAGCCGCCCAGAAGCGTGGTGGCAAGAACAACTGCTTGCACGCGCTTGTTTCGGATTACAGCAGGATGTGGATCAACTGTGCGCTTAGGTGTGGCAGGAGGTTCTGTTGATTTTTGCATGGCAAAGAGCGGAACACCGATCAGAACAAAGATGATTCCAGAAATGATTCCGGCAGCAGGTGCAATAGTTGTCGCACACGCAGTAACAATGATCGGCCCAAGGATAAAGACAACCTCATCCATGATCGCTTCAAAAGAGTATGCGGTATTGACCAAGTGACGATCTTGTTCATCTTCTGCGGTGCTAGTTTTATCTGGACTGAGAATATGTAGCCAGCGGCGACGAACTAGCCCACCTGTGTTTACAGACATGGCTTCGGCCAGAATGATTGTTACAAACCAAGTCCAGGTAGGTGCTTGGTTTAAAACTAAAACAGTAAAAAGCGAAAGCCCCAATACTTTGAAGGGAATAACACGCACCAGCATTGCACTTTGGCCAATGCGATCTGCCACCCGGGACCAGTGCGGTGTTGCAAAAGACATTACTACTGATGCCGTTGCACTTAACGCCCCAGCTAATGCATAGGAATCACTAACGGCTACCACGATGAAAATAAGTGCAAGTGAATCCATCGAAATAGGCATACGTGCGATTAAGCCAGGTATTGAAAATTTCATCGCCCCAGGGGTGTTAATTAAGGTTTTGTATCCTGAGAACATAGGCAAGAGTCTATCTCGCAGTTAGACTGCAGCTATGACTGATACTCAGCAATTGCTAGATCTAGCCCTTAAGATTGCGCGTCAAGCTGGTGATTTACTGATGGATCGCCCTGCGTCGTGGGATCTGACAGTTAAATCAACTGCAATTGATATTGCAACACAAATGGATCTGGCATCTGAAAAGTTGATTGTTGAAAGTATTTTGGCAGCTCGACCTGATGATGGAATCATCGGTGAAGAAGGCGCATCACGCGAAAGCAAGAGTGGTGTTACCTGGGTCATTGATCCAGTCGATGGCACCGTTAATTACTTTTATGGCTTACCTGGTTGGGCGGTCAGTATTGCCGCAAAGGATGAAACCGGAACTTTAGTTGGGGTTGTGCATTCACCAACGGTTAATGCCACCTGGCATGCATCAAAGAGCGGGGGAGCATTTCTAAACAATGTAGCAATTGCTTGTAATGAGCCCATTGAACTTAACCGCGCGCTTATTTCTTCAGGTTTTGCATACGATGTAAACAATCGACTTGAGCAGGTAAAGATTGTTAATGCTTTGCTGCCAAAGATTCGAGATCTTCGTCGTATTGGATCTGCTGCGGCCGATATTTGCCATGTAGCAACGGGGATGGTTGATGGCTATTTTGAAACTGGATTATTTGAGTGGGATCTAGCTGCCGCAGAGCTGATCGCCCGTGAAGCAGGAGCAACGGTGAGCACCCGCCCCTGGCATGGCTTGAATCTGACCGTGGCAGCAGGGCCTCACCTTTTTGCCGCCCTTAACGCTCAGATCCCCGAGTGATCTAGGCCCGCTTTCACCGATTTACGCTCAGGCCATCCTCTGTGGCACAATACGCAGTCTGCACCGCCAAAGCGTGTGCTTAATAGAAATGACAAAAGGATCCGAATATGAACATTCTTGACGCCGTAGATGCAGTATCCCTGCGCAAAGACATCCCACAGTTTCGTGCCGGAGATGAGCTCAAGGTCCATGTTCGTGTTATCGAAGGTAACAAGAGCCGTCTTCAGGTTTTCCAAGGAATCGTAATCCGTCGTCAAGGCGATGGCGTTCGCGAAACTTTCACAATCCGTAAGGTTTCTTACGGTGTTGGTGTTGAGCGTACTTTCCCAGTTCACACTCCAGTTATTGAAAAGATTGAGTTAGTAAAGAAGGGCGATGTACGTCGCGCCAAGCTTTATTACCTACGTGACCTACGCGGTAAGGCTGCAAAGATTCGCGAAAAGCGCGATGGCGTTGAAGGTTACGGCGATGGAATTCTTTCTACACCAGAACCAGTAGTAGTTGCAGTTGCAGCCGCTGCTGTTGTTGAAGAGGTAGTAGAGGCACCTGCAGTTGTTGAGGCAGTTGTTGAAACTCCTGCTGAAGCAGTTGTAGAAGCACCAGTTGTTGAAGCGGTTGCTGAAGAAGCAACTGAAGCTCCAAAAGCTGAATAATCTCTTCAATGCGTAAAAAGGGATCGCTCCTTAAGGAGCTCCCAATTCTGGTTGTTGTCGCACTTGTTGTCTCACTATTAGTTAAAACATTTGTTGTTCAGTTTTTCTATATTCCATCTGGTTCCATGGAAAACACCCTGCAGATTAAAGATCGTGTTGCGGTCAACAAGGTTCCTTTCATTTCAAAATCCATCAATCGCGGAGATGTTGTTGTATTCCGTGATCCTGCTAATTGGTTGCCTGAAATTATTGATTACGGCACCAACAAATATGTTGCTATGGCCAAAAGCGGACTTGTAGCTGTTGGTGTACTTCCAAATCCTGCCAAGCAGTACTTAGTTAAGCGTGTAGTAGGTGTAGCAGGTGATCACATCGTGTGTTGCACAAAAGGTGGCAACTTAACTATTAATGATTTGGAAGTTACCGAGCCATATATTTATGCAGGCAATAAGCCATCTGAAATGACATTTGATGTGGTTGTTCCCAAAGGAAAGATCTGGGTTATGGGAGATCACCGCGGTGCAAGTGCGGATTCTCGCTATCACCAAGATGACATCAACAAGGGTTTTGTTCCGCTTTCAAAAGTCACTGGTCGCGTAGTTGCCGTCATCTGGCCATTTAAAAATATTACATATGTGCCAAAAGTGGATGTATTAAAAAAGTAACCTGATGAAGGTTATTGAGCAGTTACTGGCAAGTGCTGGAATTTCACCGATTGCAGGTGTTGATGAAGCAGGCCGCGGAGCATGTGCGGGTCCCTTAGTTATTGCATCTGTTGTCTTGCATGATCCATTTGCTCCTGAGTTAGCGGTGGTGCGAGATTCAAAAGAGATTCCCGAGAATAAGCGAGATGCGGTCTTTGAACTCATTCAAAGCATTGCAGCAGCTGTCAGTGTTGTGATCGTTCCAGCAGCAGAGGTTGATGCACGTGGCGTGCATGCAGCAAATCTTGATGGCATGCGCCGAGCAGTTCAGGGCTTAGCTGTTGAACCTGCATACGTTTTAACCGATGGTTATGCCATTGAAGGTTTAGGTGTTCCAAATCTGGCTGTGTGGAAAGGCGATCAAGTTGTAGTTTCAATTAGTGCAGCATCTGTGATTGCAAAGGTAACTCGTGACCGGATCATGCGTGAGATGGATGAAGAGTTTCCGCTCTATGGCTTTGCTGGACATAAGGGATATATCACCGCTGCTCACACTAAAGCCCTGAATGAACATGGCCCATGTGCCCAGCACCGCACCTCTTTTGCCAATGTTGCCGCCCTCATCCACAAGTAAGTTGTAAGGAAGTGTTTGTTGCCTGGCATCTGTATTAATTGGATCCATGAGCATTCACAGCAAAGTATCAATAGATGAATTTGAAGCACGCTTAACTCTCTTTTCAGCAATTGAGCCAGGCCATACTGGCTGGAGCCAAGAGATCCAACGCGTTGGCGCAGTGATGGTTTTGCAAGGATTATTTAGCGGTCAGTACAACTCACAATCGTGTTCTAAGTTACTTGGAAAAATTGAGCAGACAAACTTTGAAATGCTCCAAACTGCCGTGGCAGTAAGTGATTCTGAGTTCATCTATCCAGGACATGCACTGTGGCCAGAGCAAGTAGATCAACTAGCAAATCCTCCTATTGGGTTGATTGTTAAAGGCGATCCCTTGCAATTGAGTCAGAAGTCAATTGCAATCGTTGGCACACGAGAGCCCAGTGCCTACGGACAAGAAATGGCAGCTGATTTTGCAACCGCCTTTGTAAATCACGGCTGGAATGTTGTCAGTGGGGGAGCGTTAGGTATTGATACCTGCGCGCATGTGGCAGCCCTTAAAGCATCAGGAAAAACCATTGCCGTTATTGCATCAGGGGTTTTGGTCGACTATCCATCCTCTAATTCGCGGTTGTTCAAAGCAATTAGTAAAAATGGAGCTATCGTCAGTGAAGTCATGCCCTATGTTCATGCAGCGCAAAATCGATTCTTAACTCGGAATCGATTAATTGCTGCACTTTCTTGCGCAACACTCGTTGTTGAAGCAGCACATAGAAGTGGATCACTTCGAACTGCTCGCGATGCTGCCGATCTCATGCGACCTGTTATGGCCATCCCAGGTCAGCTGAACTCTCCTACTAGCCAGGGATGCCATCGCTTAATCGCAGAACGTGCTGCAGAGATCGTGACTTGTGTTCAAGATGCAGTGGAGTTTGTTGGAGTTAAACAGTGAGAGAATAAGCCTATGAGTGATTTCCGTTCGGGCTTTGTGGCCATTGTGGGCCGCCCAAACGTTGGTAAATCAACCCTGATCAATGCTTTAGTAGGTAGCAAGATTGCAATTACTTCACACCACCCCAACACCACTCGCACAGCAATCCGCGGAATTGTTCATGGAGATAACTTTCAAGCAGTCCTTGTGGACACACCTGGTGTTCATAAACCTAAGACTTTGTTAGGCCAGCGCCTTAATCAAGTAGTTGATCAAAGTATGGATTCAGTCGATATTGTCATTATGTGTATTCCAGCTGATGAAACTTCTGGAGCCGGCGACACATTCATCGCCCAAGAAATTGCAAAGCACCCAGGTGCTAAAAAGTTTGCAGTAATTACCAAAACAGATTTGATTGCAAAGGAAAAGCTGGCCATAAGGTTGCTCGGCATCATGAAAATTGCTGAAGGCTTTGTCTGGGATGAAATCATTCCGGTGTCAGCTGCAATCCATGATCAAGTGGATTTACTTAATGAGTTAATTGGTAAGAACCTACCTGCAGGCCCTGAGTACTACCCAGCAGGCACAACAAGTGATCAAGCAATCGATCAGATAATTTGTGAATACATCCGAGAAGCAGCGCTGCAAGATGTGCGAGAAGAGTTGCCACACAGCATCGTTGTTACTATCGATGAGTTTGGCGAGCGCGAAGAAAAGGGTTCACGTCCCTTTTATGATGTTCATGCGACGATCCACGTAGAGCGAGACACGCAACGCGCTATTTTGTTAGGCCACCAAGGCGCACGACTGAAAGAAATTGGAATCCGTGCCCGCGCAGACATAGAGCGCGTTTTAGGTGCAAAGATATTTCTTGGACTCCACATTAAGGTTTCAAAGGAATGGCAGAAAGATCCTAAGCTGCTGGCAAAGTTAGGTTTTGGCGAGAAGTCTTAAACGGTTTTACGACTAGCTAAGTAAGAACCAACAAGTACCAAGGGCAAACCCACAATAATTCCGGTTGTTAATGGTTCGCGCAGAATAATCACACCTAAGACAACTGCAATTGCTGTGTTTAAGTAGGTCACAAGTGAGCTACGTGCAGGCCCGAGTTCAGCCATCACCTTGAAGAATAAAATAAAGGCAATGGCGGTGCTAAATACGCCAAGTGCGATGAGAGATAAAGCTGAGTTCATAGAAATACTCGACGGCCATTGGGCGATGGCAACTGGTGCCCAAAAGACTGTTGTGATTGCCATTGCTAAGCCATTGATTGCAATTCCATCGACAAGTGGCAAATTGCTTGTCACCATGATGACGGCGTAGGCATAACCCATTGACGCCAGTACCACCATGCCAATTGAAAGTGGATCACTGTTGCCAGACAAGCTTTCAATTCCAACAACCAGGATTAATCCAACGAATCCAACAATAATTCCAAAGATTCTCTTGAACTGCCAGACTGAATGATCACCACGAAGGGAGGTGATGATGGTGGCAAAGATTGGAACCGTTGAAACTAGCAATCCTGCTAATCCTGTATTGATCTTTTGTTCAGCCGTAGTAATGAGGATCCACGGACCGATCATCTCCATCAGTGCATAAAAGGCTACGTATCTAAAGCCTAGAACTGCGCCACCAAATTTTTTACGGTAAATAGCGATCGGAATCAAGATTGATGCACCAATCAATGTACGACCGGCAACCACAGCAGCAGGTGGGAAATCTTCAACTGCAACTTTCATCAAAAGGTATGGAATACCCCAGAGCAGGCCAACTAAACCAAAGTGAAACAGGGATTTACGTGTCATTGCGGTTTAATCACCAGTTCTGCGTATTATTTTTTAATTCGCGGTATCTCATCATGACTTCTGGTGTTGCTTCACTCTTGTGATGTGAAACTTCACCTAAATCCCAAGTTGGTAGCCTACCAAGTAACGCCCATGCTGCTTGTTTCGCAGCACCGTCGGCAACATATTCACCGGCAGGTGGGACCAAAACTTCGCGACCAAATAAAGCACTGGCAATAATTGGAACTGCTGGATTCTTTGCAGCACCACCAATGAGCAAGATCCGATTGACGTTAACACCTAGCGCTGTGAGCGAATCAACAGCATCTGCTAAGCCAGCCAACATACCTTCCACCATTGCGCGAGCAATATCTTCCGGGTTCGAATTACTAAGGTTCATGCCTGCAAAGACCCCGGTTGCTGTGGGGCGGTTTGGTGTTCGCTCACCTTCAAAGTAGGGCAAGAGGGTTAAGCCATTAGCACCAGGTTTTGCAGAAAGAGCTAACTGTGCAACTTCATCATGGGTTTTGCCAAGGATGCGACAAGCCGCATCTAGTATTCGCGCAGCATTTAATGTGCAGACAAGTGGAAGATAGTGACCGGTCGCATCTGCAAATCCTGCAACCGCGCCACTTGCATCATGTGTTGGCGTTTCAGAGACAGCAAATGCAGTTCCACTTGTTCCGAGCGAAACAACAACGTCTCCGGGTTGGGCTTGTATGCCGAGTGCTGCGCCGGCATTGTCACCAGCACCTGCTGCGATCGGAGTTCCAGATGTAGTTGTGCCACCAAATTTGTCTGGACCAATAACTTGTGGCAGTGAAAGTTCTTGATCATGCTTGAGCGCTAAACGGATAATGTCTTCGCGGTAGTGAGAGGTGCTGGGATCAAAGTAGCCAGTACCTGATGCATCACTTCGATCTGTAAACAAAGTGTCAAAGTTTTTGCCACCTTGTAACTGCCACGACAACCAATCATGGGGCAGTGCAATGGATGCGACCTTGGCGGCATTATGTGGTTCATGATCTGCCATCCAGCGAAGCTTTGATGCGGTAAATGATGCAACTAATTTTGAGCCAACCTTGCGCGCCATCTCGGCGTCGCCACCAACTTCTGTATTTAAATCATCGGCTTCTTTTGCAGAGCGTGTGTCATTCCACAACAGCGCGGGACGAATAACTACGCCATCATTATCAAGTGCGACCATTCCATGTTGTTGACCTGCAATTGAAATTGCTTCAACATCATCTAACTGGCCTGCTTCAGCGATTGCAATATGTAATGCACTCAGCCAATGCTTAGGATCGACCTCAGTTCCATCGGGGTGGGAAGCCCGACCCTGGCGCACAAGTTCGCCGGTATTGGCGTCACGAATAACGACCTTGACGGATTGAGTCGAAGAATCCACGCCGGCGATGAGTTGTCGATTAGCCATGGGGGAAGGCTAGACTGTTCCAGTCAGCGTTGACCACAGGTGGTGGGAAAATTTTGAGCCACTTAATCAAACAAAAAATTGTTGGAGTAAATCATGCGTATTGGTGTCCTCACTGGCGGCGGAGATTGCCCTGGTCTTAATGCAGTTATTCGTGCCGTAGTTCGCAAAGGTGTTAAAGAGTACGGTCACGAGTTTGTCGGATTTCGTGATGGATGGAAGGGACCTCTAGAGGGTCTAACCATGCCTTTAAATATTGAGACAACCCGCGGCATCTTGCCTCGCGGTGGAACGATTCTTGGTTCATCCCGCACAAACCCATTTAAGATCGAGGGTGGCGTAGAAAAGATTAAGGAAAATCTAGAAAAGGCTGGAATCGATGCGTTAATCGCAATCGGTGGAGAAGACACTTTGGGTGTTGCAACCAAGCTAGATGCACTTGGCGTCAAGGTTATTGGTGTTCCAAAGACAATCGATAACGATCTTAATAATACTGATTACACATTTGGTTTTGACACATCAGTCAACATTGCAGTTGAAGCAATTGATCGTCTTCACACAACTGCGGAGTCACATCACCGTGCACTTGATCGTTGAGGTAATGGGTCGTCACGCAGGTTGGATCGCATTGCACTCAGGTCTTGCAGGCGGTGCGACATGTATTTTGATTCCAGAGCAGAAGTTCTCTGTGGACAAGGTGTGCGAATGGGTTGAATCTCGTTTCAAGTCACATTACGCACCAATCATTGTTATCGCCGAAGGCGCAGTTCCTCAAGATGGCGACATGGTCGTTAAGGATCAGACCCTTGATTCATTTGGCCATGTAAAGCTTTCAGGTATTGGTGACTGGCTAGCAACTCAGATTGAAGAAAAGACTGGCAAGGAAGCACGCACATCTGTCTTGGGACACATCCAACGTGGTGGATCTCCATCAGCATTTGACCGTGTTCTTGCTACCCGCTTCGGACTTCATGCAATCACAGCTGCTCACGAAGGTGACTGGGGCAAGATGGTTGCCCTTCACGGCACAAACATTGCCCGAGTGCCTTTGGCAACAGCAACCGAGAAGCTAAAGACTGTTCCTCTAGAGCTATACAAGGAATCAGAGATCTTCTTCGGGTAATTGCTGCGCGCAATTACATTCGAACTCTCTACACTTTCCCGATGAGCACAAACTTAGACTCTCTGTTCACACCTGGACTTGTTGCTGCCCAGCAGCCAACTTGGCCAGGTGGACCAGAGGGTGCACCAGTTAAAGCAGCGGTGGCACAACTCAAAGCATTGCCACCACTTGTCTTTGCTGGTGAATGTGATGATTTGAAAGCTCGTATTGCACTCGCCGCTGAAGGAAAAGCTTTTTGGTTACAAGGCGGAGATTGCGCAGAAACTTTTGCTGCAGCTACAGCTGATTCAATTCGCAATCGCATTAAAACTATTTTGCAGATGGCTGCAGTGCTTCAGTACTACTCAAGCTTGCCGGTGATCAAAGTGGGTCGCATGGCTGGCCAGTTTGCAAAGCCACGTTCTAATGACTTTGAAACTCGTGGCGATGTAACACTTCCTGCCTACCGCGGTGATGCTGTCAACGACATTGAATTCAATGAGGAATCACGCACACCAGATCCACAACGATTAGTGCGCGTCTATAACACCTCTGCTGCAACGCTTAACTTGGTCCGAGCTTTCACACAAGGTGGTTTTGCAGATCTTCGACAAGTCCATGAATGGAACAAGGGTTTTATTCGTGATTCCAAAGTGGGCGAGCGATATGAGCAGATGGCTAATGAAATTGGTCGCGCTCTTGCATTTATGAAATCAGCCGGTGTTGATCCTGCAAGTTTTAAATCTGTAGATTTCTTTTCAAGCCACGAAGCACTCATCATGGAGTATGAAAAGGCATTAACTCGTATTGATTCACGCACAGGCGATGCTTACGATGTTTCAGGTCACTTCATCTGGATTGGTGAGCGCACGCGTCAGCTAGATGGCGCACATGTTGATTTTGCATCAAAGGTGCGCAATCCAATTGGTATCAAGCTTGGACCAAAGTCCACTGTAGAAGATGCTCTTGCTTTGATCGATAAGTTAGATCCAAACCGTGAGCCAGGACGAATTACATTTATTACGCGTATGGGCGCAAAGAACATTCGCCAAATCTTGCCGGCGCTAGTTGATGGTGTGACAAAGTCTGGTGCCAAGGTGTTGTGGGTGTGCGATCCAATGCACGGCAATACGTATGAAGCACCAACGGGCTATAAGACCCGCAGTTTTGATGATGTTATGGATGAAGTGAAGGGATTCTTTGAAGTTCACAAGGCACTCGGCACACATCCAGGCGGTGTTCACATCGAACTAACCGGTGATGATGTCACTGAGTGTGTTGGTGGCGGCGAAGAGATCTCACATGAGGATTTGGCCTCACGGTATGAAACAGCCTGTGATCCTCGTCTAAACCATGCGCAATCTCTAGAACTCGCATTCTTAGTTGCTGAAATGTTGCGCGATCGCTAATTTTGGACAGTGCCGCTTTTAATTACTTCTCACAAGACCCCTGTAGGCACCCTCAATCTTTTGGCAGATGATCAGATTCTGATCGGTGCAAATCTTTCAACAGTTTCAGCCTTTAAAGCAGGCCGTGATGTGAAAATCGTTAAATCTATTCCAGTTATTTCAGATCTGATCAGTGATTACTTTGATGGTGATTTAACTGCGCTCAATGGTATTCAAGTCAGACAACCAGGAGCTGCATTTTCTCAAGCAGCCTGGAAAGCAATGCGAAAGATTGCACCAGGAAAGACATTTTCTTATTCAGATTTAGCAGCTAAAGCTGGCTCACCTGCAGCGGTTCGCGCAGCAGGAAGTGCGTGTGCAAACAATGCAATCATGCTTGTTGTTCCTTGCCACCGGGTTGTTAAAACTGGGGGAGCGTTAGGAAATTATGCCTACGGTGTTGATAAGAAGCAATGGCTCTTAAGCCACGAGGGCTTTCTTTAAAATTTCAATGGCTTCATGACACTGATCATCATCAAAATCTAGATGTGTTACTAAACGCGCATACTTTGGACCGAGTGCGCTAATCCATAATCCTGCATCTTTACAACGCGCGGCAAGTTCTGCGGCGGTAATCGGAAGTGCAGCAAGATCAAGACCAACGATATTTGTGTGAACAGTTGTTGGATCAATTAATGAAGAATCAATTGCAGCGATTGCTTGTGCAAGCTCTTGTGCACGGCGATGATCTTCAGCAAGGCGATCGATGTTGTTATCTAGTGCGTAGTGAGCACCTGCTGCAAGCAATCCAATCTGTCGCATTCCTGCGCCATAGCGCTTGCGCCAGACTCGAGCCTTAGCCACGCGATCCTTTGTTGAAAGCATGATTGAACCAACTGGTGCGCCTAATCCTTTTGAAAGGCAGACGCTAATAGTGTCGAAGTACTTTCCGTACTCAGAAAATGAAACACCAGATGCAACATGAGCGTTCCAAATGCGAGCACCGTCTAGGTGAAGTGCAACCCCGAGCTCATCTGCGCCTTTGCGAAGTGCTGCAATTTCAGTAATTGGTTGCACGGTTCCGCCACCGAAGTTGTGAGTGTTTTCAACAGCGATTGCAGTTGTTGAAACTAAGTACGGGCCGCTATTTGGACGAGCAATTTCAAGTGCGTCAGCTGCCTTGAGTAGTCCGTTCTTGGCAGGAAATGTGCGAGTTGTTATTCCACTAAATACTGCAGCTGCACCTAGTTCAGCGCGAACAATATGGCTATTTGTTTCAGCAATTAGCTCTTCTCCGGGTGCTACCAACATACGGATAGCTAATTGATTGGCAAGGGATCCAGTGGGTGTGAAGACACCGGCCTCTTTGCCAAACATGGCCGCTACGCGTTCTTCTAGGGAATTAACTGTTGGGTCATCGCTATATACGTCATCGCCAACAGGAGCACTTGCGATCGCCTCGCGCATTGCTGCAGATGGACGGGTAACAGTGTCGCTTCGAAGATCAATTGCCATGGCCCAACCTTACTTCTGTTCTTTCAGAACGATTAAATACATGGCTACTACTACCAAGATTCCGCCAACGGCAGTTTGAATTGTCAACCGTTCTCCGCCTAGCAAGATTGCAAATAGGGCAGCAAACACAACCTCCATGGTCAAAATGACTGCAACCTTGGTAGCACTCATGTGTGCTTGAGACCAAGTTTGGACGATGAAAGCCACCGCTGTGGCAAAGACTGCCGTGAAAATAACAACGCTCCACACTCCTCTGTCAGGAGGAAGTGAATACCCCTCAACTGCAGATGCCAAGCCAGCAAGAATTGCACACATTGTTAATTGAATAACCGTCATTGCATAAACATCACGGCCCGAGGACCATTTGCTTAGGGCAATAATGTGGGCAGCAAAGAGAACGGCACTTGCCAAGACAAACATCTCGCCAATGCCAACAGAGAAGCCACGTATTGATAGAAGGCCTAAACCAAATGTCGCCACTGCGATACAAAACCAAGTGAACTTAGTGATCTTTTCTTTTAATACAAATGATGCAATCAATGGTGTTAAAACCACATAGAGGCCGGTGATAAAGCCAGTTATAGCTGCACCGGTTCGTTCCAAACCAAGAGTTTGGGCGATGTAGCCAAGTCCTAGGAAAATTCCTGCCAATCCACCTCGTTGTAGTAGGTCCTTATTGAAGAGTTTGATTGTTTGAGGACGAATCAGAATCATCACGATCACAGCTAACGTGAAACGAGTAAAAAGAAAGTTGTTCACACTTTGGCGTTGGATAGCATCCTTCATAACAACAAATGAGAGTCCCCAAGCAGCCGAAACAGTGAGTAGCGCCCACGGCGCAAGTTTTAACTGGAGTTGATGGCGAGCAGACATTAGCCGCGCAATTCTTTGAGCAGTGCAACTTCCTTGCCATGCTCCTTCTCCATACCTGGAGTTTCAAGAATGAGGGGAGCGTTTGCAACAGCAGGATGGGATAGAAGTTCCTTAAATGGATCTACCCCGATATGACCTTCGCCAATGTTTTGGTGGCGATCTTTAAGTGCTCCGCACACATCCATTGAGTCATTGGCATGGACTAACTGGAATCGCTCGATGCCGGCTATTTCAACAAGTAAATCAATAGTTGCTGTCATTCCACCTTTAACTGAAATGTCATGACCTGCGGCAAACACATGGCAAGTGTCTAGACAGATTGCCACCTTTGGGTGGTATTCAAGTGCTTTCAAATACATCGCAAGATCATCTAACTTCTTAACTAGTGATTGACCTTGCCCAGCAGTTGGTTCAAGCAAAAGGTAGGGAGAATCATCACCTAAAGCATTCAGGATCGGCATCATGCCTTCATGAATCTGCTTCCAGGCTTTTTCAACGTGGTTCACATCAACTGCAGAGCCTGTGTGGATTACTACGCCAAGTGCGCCGATATCTGCCCCGCGTTGTAGTGAGTACTTAGTTGATGCAAGTGAGTTTAAATATGTTGCCTCTGTTGGTGAACCTAAGTTAATCAAGAAAGGTGCGTGAACATAGGTTTCAATATCTAATTCGGCAGCCTTGATCTTAAAAGCTTCATCTAATTCTGGTTTTGCCTCTGGCATGGCCCATGTGCGAGGGCTTGATGCAAATACTTGAATTGCTTCTGCGCCAATCTCTTGGGCATATGCAATTGATCGCTTGGCCATTCCGCCGGTAGTAGGGGTGTGGGCACCGATGCGGGGTTTCTTAACTGGCGTAGGCATTGGCTTACCCTACGGTAATCGTCACCAAACTTCCACGTAATACCTTGGTATTAACTGCTGGAGAAACTTTTTTCACAACCTTCTTCTTCGCATTTCCGATAGAAACAACCTTTACCTTTAATCCAAGGGATTCCAACATCGCTTTGCCCGCGCTTGCTTCCATGGTGATGATTGTCTTAGGGATAAATGTATAACGAGGACCCTTAGAAATAAGGATCTTAACTTTTCCACCCTTGTTAGCAGTTGCTCCACCTGCTGGACTTTGTGAAATAACTGCAAGCTCTGGAGTTGTTTCACTAAATGCATACCCAGGCTCCACGTTAAATCCTGCTTCAGTTAATTCATTGAGGGCTTGTTCACCGCTCTTGCCGATGTAGGAGGCAAGTGCAACCTGCTCAATACCTTTAGAGACAATTAAGTTAACCTTTGAATCGCGCTTTACCGAAGATCCTGCTGCAGGCGTTGATGAAATAACAAATCCCGTTGGAATATCAGAGTTGAAAACTTCTGTAATTGTTCCAATAGTTAGTGGAGATTTACTAATTGCAACTTGAGCAGCCTCTGGCGTTAATCCAGTTGTTGATGGGATTGTGTAACGCTCAGGACCCTTGGAAATAATCAATTTGACGCTGCCGCCAGCATCTACTTTTCCGCCACCGGGTGGCACAGATTCGATGATCCTTCCCTTTGCGATCTCTTCGTCGTATCTGTTTTCTAGAATTACGGCAGTTAAGCCAAGCGGAGTAAAAGATGAAACCGCTTCGTCATAGCTTCCACCAACAGTTGAAGGAACAACTACCCGGGATCCAGGCCCAATTAATGTCCACCAACCACCAACACCTAGAGCAACTGCCAAAATTAGAGCTACCTTACGGTTTCTGCGAACTCGCTTGCTGGCACGCTTCTTCTTTTCTTCTTGTTTTTTAATCTCGCGAGTATTTTCTTTAACCTCAACTGTTGCTTCCTTAACCGGCTCTTCTTTAACCTTCTTGCGAGCCTTTTCCCGAATAGGCTCAACCGGCAGATCTAAACCAAGATCTAGTTGATTTTTCTTGGGGTCCAGTTCAATCTGAATCTGCTGCAAGCGTTCTAGGAATTGCCCGGCTGTGCGAGGGCGATCATCAGGATTCTTAGCTGTAGCACTTGCGATCAAATCATCTAAGCCCTGAGGGATTTCCTTGCGCTTGCTGCGCAGGCGCGGGATTTCTTCATTGACATGCATGTAGGCAATTTGGATAGGTGAGTCACCATTAAATGGTTTTTCACCAGTAAACATTTCATAGGCCACGATTCCTGCGGCATACACATCACTGCGTGAATCTGCGATACCGCGTTGGACTTGCTCGGGGGATAGGTAGGAAACACTGCCCAAGATCACGCTGGATTCAGCCGTCATGGTTGTTCCTATTAATTCACCCCGCGCCAAACCAAAATCTGCAATCTTGATGCGACCATCTTTTGAGATCAAGATGTTTTCTGGCTTGATATCTCTGTGCACAATACCTAAGTCATGTGCTGCAGCAAGTGCTGACAAAATAGGAGTCAGGTAATTAATTGCATCTTTAATTTCAAATCGTCCGCGTTCATTTAAGTATTCACGAAGTGTGTGACCTTCAATAAACTCCATCACCAAGAACACCGCTGGAATACCACTTTGATTCCAACCTTGATCTTGAACTGCAACAATATTTGGGTGTGTCAGCGCAGCTGCAGCCTTTGCTTCCCGAATAAAGCGCGAGACAAATGCTTCATCTTGTGCCAGATGCGCATGCATGATCTTTACAGCAACCTTGCGATCTAGTCTGGTATCTAGCGCCTCATAGATCGTGGCCATTCCACCATTAGCGACCTGACGTAGTAATTGGTAGCGCCCATCAATGAGCTCACCGGTCAGATCGGACATGTGCAGATTTTATTGAGTGCACCTGTAACAGGTGCTGAGGGCGCGCCCAAAACAGTTACGAAGTGAGTTTAAACTCGCAATTTTCACGGGTTTCATCTCTAGCAAAGTGTTTATCTTGATCAACTTGCCACTGACGCATCTGAACCTCGAGATGTGCACCATCTCGATCTAATACACGTTGCAATCCGATTTCAGGCTCAATATCTAGCCAATACGTTATTGCTCCAGTTTCGCGCACGATCTGTTGGGCAGCGCCAACTCCTTCAATGATCAGATAATCCGTAGGGGCAATTCTCTCTTCGCGATCAAAGGCCATGGTATGCCAGTTAAATATCTTGATCACAAACTCTCTGCCGGCAAGATGTGCGGTAGAAATACGATCTAAGATTTCAGATAGCGGGTTACTAAGGGCGTTGTCCCAACCGTTATAGAGATCATCCATATGAATGACTTTGACAGTCCCTTTAAGCGATAACTCGGCTTCCAGTTTTGCCGCAAAGGTAGTCTTACCAGCACCTGCTGGACCATCAATGGCTAAGAGAGTCATGCCAACGCTTCCAGCCAACAACGGCTACCACTGTAAAGATTCCGTAGAGCAATGCGGTGAACCAATATCCGAGTAATAGATATTGAACAGTTGCAACAACATCAACAATTACCCAGACAATCCATGTTTCAAACTTTTCGTAAATCATCATCAACTGCGCGGTCAAACTGCCGATTAATACAAAGGCATCAGTCCAGGTAGCGGCCGCACCAATGTGAGAAAGTAGGGGAGATAAAACAGCAACACTTACTAATGTTGCTATTGCAATGTTTCTACGGCCACGGCCCGAAACATTTCCTGGAACAGCGCCAGTAGGTGCCCAGCCAAACCACCCATAGATTGCTGCAATCACAAAGATTATTTGTAGAGCCGCGCTAGCAAAGAGCTCAACTTGGTAGAAGAAGACGCCATACAAAACACTACTAAAGGCCCACCATGGCCAGGTGATTCTTTTTTTCGTTGTTCCTAAGATCACGGCTAATAAAGAAGTTGTTGCGGCCACAAATTCAAGAACCGAAACTTCATAGCCCCACGCTGTAAATAAAATCGTTGACATGATTTTCCTTTCCACATCCGCATTACCGGATGGGTCAATCGGTCGGTCTGAATTTCAGACCCTCTCAGCCTTTACGGCTCCCGTGGTTAGTACTCTAGCGTGAAATGAGCTGGCGCTTTATAAAAGCAGTACCGGCCACACGGATACGCCGTGCCGTAGAAGTCTTTGCACGTTGATTAAAAATGTCATAACCAATCTTTTCTACTTCATCCACAATCCCGCAATACAAAGTACTTGCCGCCTCGATACATGGGCGACTTGATGGTTCTAGCATTGCAATACCGGGGGCGGCCTCTGCTTGTAGTTGGCGCACTCGTGCGATCTGAAACTTGAGTGCCTCAACAATTTCTGGGGTTAATACACGCTCTTCTAGCATTTCGCGGGTAACACCAAACTGGGCTAGCTCTTTAATGGGTAGATATACGCGACCACGATCTAAATCTTCATCCACATCTCGAATGAAGTTAGCTAACTGAAAGGCAATACCTAACTTCTTGGCAGCCTCAAATGCATCATTGTTCAAAGGACCAAGAATGGGGACCATTTCAAGACCAATGACGGCCGCAGATCCATAGACGTATTCGAGTAAATCTTCATATGTTTCATATTCCTGCACAGTTAAATCCATGGTCATCGAGTGTAGAAAAGCCTCAAAGTGTTCATGTGGAATATCAAAGCGCTTAACGGTGTCGATCAGGGCTCTACCCACATGATCTTCACTTGTTCCTTTTTTCAGATCAGCAAGAACTGTGTTGCCCCATGTGCTTAAAGCTTGTGCTTTTTCTTCCACACTTAACTCAGAGGCCAGGTCATCAACAATCTCATCTGCATAGCGAGCAAAACCATAGAGTGCATGAACGAAGGGACGCTTAGCCTTTGGTAGTAGGAGCGTTGCTAGAAAATAAGTCTTGCCATGTAATGCATTTAATCGCTTGCACTCTTCATACGATGCACGAAGATCAGGATCGGTAATTCCTGCAGCAGTTAATTCATCCACTTACTTAACCGGACCCACGATGCGTTCTGCAGCAAGTCTTCCTGAAATCAAGACCATCGGAACGCCAACACCTGGTTGAGTTCCGGATCCAGCAAAGACTACGTTTTCAATTCCAGCTGCGATGTTGCGTGGTCTGAAGGGACCGGTTTGGAAGAAGGTGTGTGCGCTAGCAAATGGTGCGCCAGCCTCCATTCCCTGATTTTTCCAATCAAGCGGAGTTGTTATAACTTCAGTTTCAATTGCATCACCAAAGCCTGTGTAACCACGCTGCTCAAGTGTTTCAACCATGTGATCGCGGTATGGCTTAGTTTGCTTAGTCCAATCAATATTTGCAGTCAGGTTCGGAGTAGGAAATAGGACGTAGTAAGAAGTCTTTCCTGCAGGTGCCAAAGTTGGATCATCAAGTGATGGAATTGTTACGAGCACACTGGGATCACTCATTAACTGCTTCTTCTTAATAAGCTCATCAAAGACGCCATCCCATGACTCACCAAAGTGAATGTTGTGGTGGGCAGCAAAGTCATACTTTTTAGAAGAGCCCACCAACATAGTTACGCATGATGGTGAGTAATTAAGTCGCTTCACATTTAATGGGGTCTTACCCAAGAGATCACGCCACGCAACAGGCAAATCAGGATTCAAAATCACAGCGTCGCACTCGATGCGCTGACCATCTTCTGTAATGACAGCCTTTGCTCGCCCATTTTGAACATCTACCTTTGAGACTGTGGTGCTGTATTTGAATTCCACGCCATGCTTTTGTGCAGCAGCTGCCATGGCGCGCGGTACTGCGTGCATGCCACCCTTAGGAAAGAACACACCATTAACAGAGTCCATGTATGCAATGACGGCATAAATTGCTAACGCCTGTTGTGGACTAACTCCGGCATACATAGCCTGGAATGAGTACACCTTCTGCAAACGAGGATCTTTCATGAACTGATTTACTTTTGGAGAAAGTCTGCGGAATCCACCAAGTGCTATTAATCGTGCAAGGTTTGGAGTTAACAGATTAAAAGGTGAATCAATGTTGCGATCAATGAAATCATTCATTTCATACTTATAGAGCTTTGTTACAAACTCCACATAGCGGGCGTAACCAGCAGCCTCTTCAGGGCTGATCTTGTCAGCAATTTCAGCTTCCATCTGGGCGGTGTTTGCATGCACATCTAGTTGAGATCCATCTGCATAGAAAGCGCGATACAAAGGAGATACAGGCATGAGTTCAACCCAGTCCTTCATATCTTCACCCACACAACTAAAGGCATCTTGAATCAAAGAGGGCATTGTTAAAACAGAAGGACCGGTATCAAATGAGTAGCCGTCTTTTTGCAACAGGCCACTTCGACCACCTGGCACAGACTCACGTTCGATAACAGTCACCTTGCGACCAGCACCAGCTAAGCGAAGGGCGGCACTGAGTCCTGCATATCCTGCGCCAACGATGACAACATGATCGGTGGGGCCTTTAACACGTGCTGGCATTACGAACTCCTCTTAGTTGCGATGTTTGCAAGCTCAACGAGCATTGCATTTCCATCTTCTGTAAATACTGCAGATTGCGCCGCGGTTAATGCTTGTTCTGTTAAGCGTTCGATAGTTGCTTCAAGCTCTGCTCTGGCACCGGTGGATTCGATGATTTCTCGCAGTACTTCAACACCTTGGGCATCTAGATCAGGCTTACCAAAGTGCTTTCGAGCAATTTGTCTTTGAGCTTCTGACTGTCGATCATTGGTCATAGCGATTAGAACTGTTCTTTTTCCTTCACGCAGATCATCACCGGCAGGCTTACCTGTCACGGATGGATCTCCGAACACTCCGAGTAAATCATCACGAAGTTGGAAGGCCTCGCCTAGAGGAAGACCATATGCAGATAGTGCTGCAAAAAGCTGAGGCGATGAGTTTGATGACATTGCTGCACCAAGATGTAATGGACGCTCGATTGTGTATTTGCCAGATTTGTAGCGAGCAATCTTCATTGAGCGATCAACACTTGTGGTCTTTTGTGTTTGTTCATGAATGTCTAAGAACTGTCCTGCCATTAACTCAACACGCATTTCGTTGTAGTAAGGAAAGACTCGAGCAAATTGTTCTGTGGTTAATCCAGCGCTATTTAACATTTGATCTGACCACACAAGTGAAAGATCTCCAAGTAATACAGCAGCCGATAATCCATAGTGAGGCGCGAAGCCATCTAACTCTTCTTGAACATGGATTGTTTCAAAGTGGCGATGAATCGAAGGCTTTCCGCGACGAGTATCTGATCCATCCATTAAGTCATCATGAATCAGTGCGCAGGCTTGTAATAGTTCAAGCGCTGCCATTGCCCGGATAACAGGTTTTTCTAGAGATCCACCTGCGGCGGCAAAGCCAGCATAGGCAAACAATGGGCGTAAGCGCTTTCCGCTATCTAATAAAAAAGTAGTTAACGCCTCCGACACAGGGGATAGCTCTGTCGATATCGAATTCAGATAGGCGCTTTCAAAGTTGAGAAAGATGGCTAACTCTTCTTCAACGGCGCTACGAACGCTTGTTAACGTTGCTTTTGGCTCTGAACTCACTCGGTAACGGTACCCTCACCCAGTGGTACTTCGCACTTCCTATTCATTCGAGTTCTTCCCTCCAAAGGATGTTGAGGGTGAAGAACGGTTGTGGGCTGCCATTGATGGCCTTAAATCAATAACCCCTGACTTTGTTTCCGTTACCTATGGGGCAGGTGGCTCCACCCGAGATCGCTCCATTCGAATTGCTCAAGAAATTACCAAGCGCACCGGAATTTCAACCGTTGCTCACCTAACTTGTGTTGGATCTACTCGTGATGAATTAATCGCAATTTTGCACAGCTATAAAGAAGCAGGCATCACAAGTATTTTGGCACTTCGCGGAGATCCAACTGGGGGACCAAGTGCGCCATGGACACCTACATCTGGTGGTCTCAATCATGCAGATGAGTTAGTTCAATTAGCCGATGAGTTTGGTGGATTCACAATTGGTGTTGCAGCTTTTCCAGACGGGCATCCCGCATCCAAAGGTGATTTCGAGAAAGATGTCGATGTCCTCATTCGCAAAGAAGAGCTAGGTGCAACATTTGCTACGACACAGTTTTTCTTTGAAGCAGATCGCTACACACAATTAGTTGACCGTCTTGTCGAACGTGGTTCAAAGTTGGTCATCATTCCTGGCATCTTGCCTGTGACAAATGTGAAGTTGCTCCACCGAATGGCGGAGTTGGGTGGGACTCCGATTCCTCCACAGATCGCAGATGCCTTTGCAAAGGTTGAAAATGATCCAGCTGCCGTGCGCGCGTTAGGCGTTGAGATAGCAACATCACTCTGCCAACAGCTATTAGCAGCAGGGGCGCCGGGTTTACACTTTTACACAATGAATAGCTCTACTGCTACTCAAGAAATCTATAGGAACCTCAATGCTTAGCAAAGATGAATTCAAGGCAAAGTGGAGTTCTTTGCACAGCGATGCCGAAACCACGGGCATCGTTGGTGCTTGGCTTAATATTTCTTACCGATTCGGTCTAATCTGCACGCTGCTTCGTATTTCTCCTAATGCACTCACTGTGTTGGGATTGCTAGGAGCTGTTGCTACAGCTTTAACTGCGCAGTCACCATGGGCAATCCTTTTCTTAGTATTTTCACTGTTTTGCGATGGCATTGATGGGAGTGTTGCCATTTTCCAG
The DNA here is from genome assembly GCA_964203475.1 of Candidatus Planktophila sp. Classification (GTDB taxonomy): domain Bacteria; phylum Actinomycetota; class Actinomycetes; order Nanopelagicales; family Nanopelagicaceae; genus Planktophila. Next base: position 79,150 of record CAXNLR010000002.1, read on the forward strand.
CACCGTGAAAGCAAGTTCGGTGCAACCCTTGATTCAGTGGTCGATCGAATCAGTGAAGCACTGTGGTTCTATGCCCTATATGCGATAGGTGTTCCAGCCTGGATCCCCATTACTTTGTGGTCTGTGGCAGCTTTTCAAGAGTACGCGCGAGCAAAGCTAGTCTCACTGGGTGTGAGCGATATTGGAGTTGTCACTCCAGCAGAACGCCCAGTGCGAGCAAGTTTCTTGTTTATTGTTTTGATTCTTAACCAACTAGATATGCCTGGTGCAACAGAGCTTTCAATTGCATTCTTAGTACTACAAATTTATAGTTTTGTTAGTGTCGTGCGTTTTTCTCGTAGCCGATTGCTTCCGTAACTAAATCTCCACTAATACCAACAAGTGGCAATCCACCTCCCGGGTGGGCTGATCCGCCAACTAAATACAAACCTTTAATGGGTGAGCGATTCTTAGCGCGCATGAAAGCTGCGCGTGCTCCATTACTAGAAGTTCCATAGATAGCACCACCTGGTGCACGAACGGCAGCTTCTAAATCTGCAGGGGTTCTAATTGTTAATGACTCAAGTCGATCACGCACTGATATTCCACGCGCTTCAATTTGATCGATGATGCTGTTGGCATACTTGCTAGCAAACTCTGGGTTATTCCAATCAAACTGACCATGAGTAGGTGCGTTAACTAGCACGAACCAACCTTCAAGATTTTCATCCTTGGTCATTAATTCATCCTGCGGAGCACAAATATAGATCGTTGGCTTTTCAACAGGCTTGCCTTCGTTAAAGATTGCATCAAATTCAGCGTCATAATTTTCTGGAAAAAGTATTGTGTGATGATTTAAGACCTGTTCTGGGTCTTTGCGCATGCCTAGTAGTAATGAGAAGCCGGCAACGGACACATCAGCGTTTTTAATGTTCTTGCGGGCTTTCTTGAGTAAGCGCTTGTGCCCAGTAATTAACTTGTTATAAACCAGAGAGGCATCAGCATTTGCTATGACTACATCTGCTGCAACGATTGTTCCATCCGCTAAAACAACACCGGAGGCTTTGTTTCCAGTTGTTTGAATGCTGGCAACGGGGGAGTTCAGGTGGAAGGTGACACCAACATCTACTGCCCTTTGGTGCACCGTGGTTGTTAGATTTCCTAGCCCGCCCTTTACGTGCCAGGCACCAAAGCTCTCTTCGACAAATGCAATTGTCGAAAGGACTGCAGGGGCTTTGCGGGGATCAGAACCGCTATATGTGGCATAGCGATCCATGATGAAACGCAGGCGCTGATCTTTCAGGATTTCATCTGCATGCTGGCGCAACGTCTTCCATGGCGCAATGATCTTCATGTCGCGCAGGAATGTGATTCGCTTGATCAAAGAAAGAGGTGATTTAAGTTCGGATTCAACAAAAGGAACTCGGCTCACATCCCACATGCGCTCTGCACGCTTCATGATGCGATCCCACTGCGCCGCGCTCTCTGCACCAAAGCTAGCTGTGATCGCATCCAACGTTTCTTTGCGTGAGAGATTAGAAAACTTAACGTTGCTGCCATCTGCAAAGCGATAATCAAAGGATGGGTTCACAGATTCAATAGGACAAACTAGCCCCATAGGTTTGCCGGTTCGTTGAAAGAAATCTCTATATACGGCAGGCAGTGTTAATAATGATGGCCCGGTATCAAAGGCAACTTTTCCAATCCATTCGGTGCGACATTTTCCACCGACTTGATCAGATGCTTCATAGACATCAACTGTATGACCACCACGTGATAAACGAGCAGCAGCGGTCATACCGCCCATGCCTGCGCCAATCACAACGATCTTCATACTGTGCGACCCTTCCATTGGATACTTCCGCGCCTTAAGTATGAGTAAACAATGAGGTAAATCAGTGCAAGAACAGATATTGGATGCAACACACTATCTAGTACTTTCCCACGGCTCTTAATTGCACTCAGCACGCGAGTACCAACATATTGCGGCAAAACCAAGCCAGCCGTAAGGATTGCCAAGAAGACCCAGAATTAATGGAGCGATGCTGGTTGCAATGAGAAAAGCAACAACAAAGATTGCGCCAACAATGGATCCGAAAGCCTGGTTAAGAGATTTTCCATATCCGCACTTGATCTCACTCCACGATGCATACATTCGAGTCTGGGCAATGTCAGAACCATTAATCACTGTCCCTGAAGATCCACTCTTAACTAACTCACGTGCCAAGAACACATCGTCGATGACAGCGTGCTTTACAGATTGGTATCCACCGATTGCTTCAAGGGCTGAACGTCGGACAACAAAGAACTGTCCATTAGCAACAGCCATGGACTTTTGGCCTGAGCTCTCGGCATAACGAAGTGGCACAGTTGTTAGCCAAGACCATTGCAGCAGTGGTTGAATTATTCGCTCAGCAAAGCTCTGTGCAATCTGGCGAGGATAGGGAGAGACATAATCTAATCGAGCACCATGCATCAGCGTTACCGCTTTATTGATTGCATCATTGCTCAGGCGCACATCGGCATCGATTGATACGAGGATCTCTTCTTTGGATGCATCAAAAAGCTGCTGCAATGCCCAGGTCTTGCCAATCCATTTTTCATTGAGCGCAGCACCTTGAATCACTGTAAAACGTGAGTCACCGCCCGTAAAACGATTAAGTAAAGAGAAGGTGGCATCTTCTGAGTTGTCATCTAATAGATAGAAGTGGAATGAACCTTCTTGGGCAGCCAGGGTTGCAACAATTCCCTCAACGTTTTCTGCCTCATTACGCATAGGAACGATCACACCAATAGTTTCTACAAGTTCTGAAGTGCGCTTAGGTGTGCGAATCTGAACAAAGTTTACTGCCGCGATGGTGAGCAGAATGAGAGGTATTAAGAAAAAGAGAATCATCAAAGAGTTACGGTCTTCCGACCCAACGGTTAAAGAAGTAAGGAGTCAGTAGAACTCCGAGGATTGCACCTGAAAACAGAGCTATTCCTGGACGACCAAAGAAGAAGAGATTTCCAACAACACCTGAGAACCATGTCCAGAACAACAAGACGTCGGCAGCAATCAGTGTGCCGCCAACCTTGCGGCGATCGCGCGGGGTTGAAAAGTGCAGAATTGTCATTAAGAGCATTCCGGAGAGCAACCAACCAAAAGTATTGGAAATAGGTATCTCTGGTTGAAAAGGAACGTGTCTGCCAGAAACTACCCAAGTCCAACGACCTTCAGAAACCATGAGTGGATCTAGAAATAAATCCCACGCCATCATTAAGAGTGCGCCATATAGAAAGACCCATGACTTACCAATACGACGAGCAGCCACCAAACATGGATGAGCAATCATCACCCAAGCAAAGGGAACAACTAGCGGCACAGAAAAGATCTTTGGACCCAAAGTATCTGAGTAGGTGTATTCACCAAATGGCCAACTTGTAGTTACGCCAAGTTGTTCAACAAAGAAACCAAATGAGACTGTAATAGCCAACATGGTCCAGCCATATCGCGCACCATAGGCAGCAATGCCATGGAGAAACATTGCAAAGGCTGCTGTGTATACAGAGGCAATAGTTATGACTCCAAGAAATCCACCATCTACTAAAGGATAAAGAATCTGCATCAATACAGTCGCACCAAGTGCAACACTCATGACCTTGATCAGTAGGGGAGATGCGCCACCACGTGCTCTGCGTCTTGGGGTGTAATGGCGGATGGACATAGGCCTAAGTCTGCCCTATTCCTGTTTTATCTAGTAGTTATGCAATTGATCCGCGCACATCTTTGACTGCAAAGCGCGCAAATAGCTCTTCTGAGTACCAGTTATAGGTTGCGGTATCAGCAATAGCCTTTTGGTGGGCCGCACCCTTGTATGCAAACTCGCGAATCGCAGCGGCAGATTCCCATAATGAAAAGGTGCCCTGTAATCCAATAGGGGCCTCACCAATGCCAATTGCCGAAATTAATCCTGGCGCTGACTTAAGTGACATTGTTACGGGAGGAACTGAGCTCCAGAATCTAAAGTTTTGATGCCATTTAATTCGAGCACGAGTAATTGCTGCAACTGGGCCAGTCCAATCTTTGGCTGTTGCGACAAAGGGTTCTTTGCCAGCCCATTTACCGTGGGAAGAAATCGGCTCAAGAACTGCGCGAAACTCATCAACACAGTTCTTGCGCCAGCGCTTCACAACCGATGATTGATCAAAAGCATCAAGGTCATTAACTTGTGCAACTAAACCCCAACGTAATGAATTGGCATCTGCCGGTGTGAAAGTCTCACCTTTACCTGTGCCTAAGGATTTGAAGAAGCCAACGTTCGTAGAACGATGTAATGCAAATCGATCTAGAGCCATTGCAAGTAGTGCAAAGGGAATGGCTTTGGGTTTAATGGTCCAGAAGTATGCAACTACCATTATTCCCCAACGACCATGGGCTTAGCGCCGGTGCATTCAATCAATTCTGAATAACGTCGTTGGATACACAGCATGAGGGTGGCCAGCAGCAGCCCACACAACTTCGTAATCATTTAATGCTTGATCAATAAGGATCGTTGCGGGGGAGACCCAACCAATTGGAGCCACACCACCGATTGAAAAACCTGACTTTTCCTTGACGTAGTCAGCATCAACTCGTCCGAGCATTTCGATGCCTAGGTTATTTGCAACTAATTCTGTGTCTACCCGATGGCGGCCACTTGTAATAATCAATAGTGGCGAATCATCTGGAAGTTTAAAGATGAGCGATGATGCGATCTGTCCGACTTCAATACCAAGTGCTGTTGCCGCCTCTTGCGCAGTACGGGCGCTATCTGAAAGGACATGCACTTCACCTGTTATTCCATGATCTTGCAAGGCGGCAAGAACCCGCTTGACAGCTGCTTTTTCCCTTACGCCTTCCATGTGCCTAGATTATCCAATAATTGAAGTACCCTCCTCTTCATATGACAACTGATTTATATGCGCTGGGCATTAGAGCGCGAAATGCTGTGTGGGCTTGTTTTTTCTTTTTGGGGTTCTTGGGCCTTGCATGGATTCCACGTATTCCTGAGATCAAGACCGCACTTGGCTTAAGTGATGGTCAGTTCGGTCTTGTGCTCCTTGCAAGCACTGTGGGATCAATTCCTGGAGCGCAACTTTCAGGCCGCATAGTCCACATGTACTCATCAAAGTTAGTTGTTCGAATATCTGGGATCTTGCTGCCAGTAGGCGTCTTTGTAATCGGCCTTGCTGACAATGTTCAGATATTGCTTCTTGGATTATTCATCACTGGTTTTAATGTCGCATTCATGGATATTGCTATTAACGGCCAAGCTGTTGAAATTGAGAAACACACTAACGGTCGCTGGATGTCTAGTTTTCATGGTTTGTGGAGTATCGGCGCATTTGCAGCAACTTTGGTTGGTGGTTTAGTTGCAAACTTTGTTTCACCGCGCGATAACTTAATTGCCATCGCAATCTTTGGATTGTTTGTTTATCAATTTATTGCGCATTACTTACTGCCAGCCAGAACATGATGGTCACTTAGGAGAGCCCGGCGAAGGATGATGCCGGCAAGGTGTCACTGTTTGGAAAAGAGTCTTTGATTCTGTGGGCACTTGGGTATTGGATTGATGTGTTCATTGATTCCTGAGGGTGGCGCATATGAGTGGAGCGGAATCCTTGTTGCAGGACCACATGGGAATTGGCAAAGGCTTAAATGCAGCTGCTGCGACAACTTTTTCCTTAGCAATGATCGTAAGTCGCTTATTGGGCGATCGCGCTTTTGAAAAGTGGGGCCATGTAAACACAGTTAAATATGGTGGTTATTTTGGTGGCGGGTTGTGGGGAATAGGACTATTTGTTGGAATGTCGATCTCTGATTCACATCCAACGGCAGGATTAATCATTGTCTGCTTAGGTTTTGGTGCAGCTGGTTTTGGAATGGGTCCATTTTTCCCAGCATTTAACCTGGCAGCAGCTTCTATTCCAGGGATTGCACCATCTGTTGGATTAGCTCGTGTGGGGCTCATTGCTATTGCTGCTTACTTTGGTGGACCAACACTTATTGGATTACTGGCAGAAGTTACATCCTTGCCGGTGGCATTTGCCTTCCCGGTCCTTCTCTATATGGTGGTTGGCCTTGCAATCAAAATACATCAAGGTGCGAGCCCTTAAGCAATAACCCACGTTTCTACAAGGGTAAAGATTGCAACTGCATAGAGCAGGAATGCAAAGGACTTACGTAAGACTGCTGGATTCATCTGCCCACTCTTGATTGATGCAAAACGCGCAATTACTACCGCTGAGATCGCCATAGCAATTGGCACAGTCCATGTGACGTCTGGCCAACTTTGGTAGTGAGCAAAGAATGCGGTGATTGAATTGATTGCGATGATTGCAAGTGATGTGCCTGCAGCTTTTCCTTGAGGGACTTTGAAGAAGAGAACAAGAACCGGGATGGCAAGAAAGCCACCACCGATTCCAAATAATCCAGTCATGGATCCGATCACAAGTGAGATCACTACAAGCCAGAAGAAAGGAACCTTCTTTTCTGTGCCAGTTACTGGCTTAATTAGCATCATTGTTCCTGCGGTTATAAGAACCATTGAAAGACCTGTAGTAATTACTGAATCACTCAAGCGATGGGCAATGATTGAAAAACCAATATTGGTGACAAGGCCCAAAGCCCAGATGATCGAGGCTTCTTTAAACAAAACTTCCTTGCTTTTTATTTTTGGAAGCAAGCCCGAGATGGCTGCGCTTAAGACAACGGCGATTGCCGCAGTTGTTGCAGCTTGGGGAGTGAAGTTAAAGATGTATAAAAGGATGGGGACCGAAAGCATGGCCCCGCCGGCACCGATGAATCCAAGGACCGCGCCGATAAAGGCTCCGGCTAGCAACCCACCAATGATCTCCATGGGGTAAGTGTGGGGCACCAAGGCCCCCTGGGACTCGAGGCTCAACACGCTCACGGGCTTGCTATTTGTCGGTGGCAAGGGCTATTTTTCGAACATCTGTTCGAATACCCACAGCCTTGAAAGGTAGCCTCACAAATGTCAGCCAGCCAGGTTAACTCCGCCCTTGATGTAACTATCGATGGGGCAACAACTCCTATTGAGTTCACCTATAAAGGAAAACGTTTTCGCATTCATTCGGTGTTATCTAGATGGTGCGAGGCAGGTGGCTGGTGGAATCGCATTAGCGATGGCAAGTATCGCCCTGATGATCAGGCACGTGCACTGTGGCGGGTGGAGGCGGCCCCTATTGGCGCGCTAACAACCTTTGAACTAGAACGTGATGAAGTAACAGGTCAGTGGATTATTCGTAACGTATGAGTTTTATTCACCTCAATGTTGCCAGTAGCTATTCATTGAAATACGGAACTACACAACCTAGCGATTTAGTAGAGCGTGCAGCCCAGTTTGAGATGCCGGCGCTGGCACTAACAGATCGTGATGGGTTAGCTGGTGCTATCCGTTTTACGCAAAGCTGCGTTGATTACGGGATCGCACCAATCATCGGAGTCAACTGCGCCATTGATCTAGGAGATACAAAGGGTCGCATCACACTATTGGCACATAGTGATGGGGGATGGCGCTCGCTATGTAGGTTGATGACATCGCTGACAATGACAAGTGATACACGTGTGCCTGTTCTAACTTTAGATTTCTTAAAACAGTTCAGTCAATACAGCACCAATGTCTATGCGATGCATGGACCTGAATCACCTATGAGCAGCGCGATACAAAACCATCGCTTTGATCAAGGGCTATCTATCTTTAATCAAACTCGTGATCTCTTTGCTGGCAATGCAATTGAATGTGTTTCACATTTAGTGGCAGGTCGTGGCCCGCGCTCTACCGAGCACGCTGCTAGGTCCTTAATCTTTGCTCGGGATAATGATTTAGAGGCTGTTATTACCAACGCTGTGCGGATGAAGGATCGCACTGATGGGCCGGTTGCAGATGTTTTGGATTGCGTGCGGCAGCTAGTTCCGCTCCATGATCGCCATATTGAGCGTCGCAACGCTGAAGGCTTTTTAAAATCTAGTGATGAGATGATTTCATTGGCAGCAGAAATTGCACGAGCTGCAGGGGAGCGCACACCACGTGCATTACTAAAGACAACTCGTGAATGGGCAGAGCGCTCTTTGTTATCGCCCCAGCGAGATATTGGACTGGGAGCTGCGCACCTGCCAGAACCCCATGTTGTAGGGGTAAATACCGCCCAAGAGATGCGTACTTTGCTGCGCACTCGAAGCGAGGCTGGCATTAACTGGCGATACAACAGCAGTGATCAAATCAGTAAAGCACGTGCACGTTTAGATGATGAACTCGCAACAGTTGCAACACTTGGATACGAGTCATACTTTTTAACTGTTGCAGATATTTCTGACATGGCAAGGGATGCGGGCATTCGAGTTGCAGCACGTGGCAGTGGCGCAGGATCACTGATCTGTCACCTACTTGGTATTTCAGGGGTTGAACCCATGCAACATGGTTTGTTAATGGAGCGTTTTTGTTCACCTTTGCGTCAGAGCCCTGCCTGATATTGATATCGATGTTGAATCTGCTCGTAGGTTAGAAATCTATGACATGGTCTTTAAGCGCTATGGCGATAGCAATTGGGCTGGAGTTAACAATCAATCACGGTGCGCAGTTGTTTCAATGGTCGATACCTATCGGGCGCGCCATGCAATCCGTGATGCTGGGGCAGCACTTGGCTTGCCAGGTATGGAGATAGATATGTTGGCAAAATCAATGCCACATGTGCGTGCCCGCAATATCGCAGCGACCCTTGAGTCACTGCCCGAGCTTCGCCGTCTTAATACTTCTACGCCATTAATGGCAGCAACAATTGAGATGGCACAACGCCTAGATGGTTTGCCACGACACCTTGCGATGCACCCATGTGCCATTGTTTTATCTGATGGTGGATTTTTAGATCGCGCCCCGTTAATGGCAAGTGCTGGGGGATATCCCATGGTTGCATTTGATAAGGATGATGTTGAAGCGGTTGGGTTATTAAAGCTAGATGTCTTGGGTGTTCGTATGCAATCAACGATTGCGTACTCACTGAAAGAGATCGAACGGGTTCATCAGGATGTTGTTGATATAGATACGGTGCCACTAGATGACACAGCAACCTATGAACTCATTCAATCCACTAGAACACTTGGAATCTTTCAGGTGGAAAGTCCGGGACAGCGCGAACTAGTAGGAAAGCTTGCTCCTAAAAACTTTACAGATTTAATTATTGATATTTCACTGTTTAGACCAGGCCCAGTAAAAAGTGACATGATCACGCCATTTCTGAAAGCTCGTCATGGGTGGAGTTCAGCACAGATAATTCACCCTGATTTATATGAGATTTTGGCCCACACCGAAGGCGTTGTTGTCTTCCACGAACAAGTTATTCAGATCATCGCAACGATGACCGGGGTTTCTTTGGCAACGGCTGATGAAAAGCGTAGATCGTTGGGGGAGCGAGTTGGTCAGCAGGAGGTATGTGATTGGTTCTTTCCGGCAGCAACTGCCAAGGGATATGAACTACCAATCATCAATGAGATCTGGGATGTGCTGCGCGCCTTTGCATCCTTTGGTTTTTGTAAAGCACATGCTGCAGCTTTTGCCCTGCCTACATATCAATCTGCTTGGCTTAAAACTCATTACCCGGCAGCATTTCTTGCAGGGGTACTTACCCATGATCCCGGGCATGTATCCCAAGCGTTTAATTGTTGATGAAGCACGGCAAATGGGAATTGCAATTGCACCCCTTGATGTCAACGCATCTGACTCTGTCTATAGAGTTGAAGATCATGGCAACGCAATTCGTATTGCGTTATCAACTGTTGCTGGAATTAGCGATGGGGAGGTGCAATCAATTATTGCTGGCCGTCCATACATCGACCTAAACGATTTTGTGCGCAGATCAGGATCTAGCACCCCAGTTACTGAAAGCATGATCCTGACCGGAGCATTTGATGCGTTGCATGTTGATGTTAACCGCCGAGATCTGTTGCTGCATTTTTCTGATCTACAAAAATCACCAAGTGCCGCTGTATCTGGCGCGCAGATGAACTTAGGCTTTGAACCACCTGCACTCATTAGTAGCGGTCTGCCTGCAATGAGCCCAGCTGAAAGTGTGAAGTATGAAGTTGATCGACTAGGTATTGATATGTCCCGTCACATGATTGAGTTCTATGGGGAGTTCTTAAATGCAATTGGTGCTGTGCGATCTAGTGATTTGTTAAAGCAACGATCTCAATCATCAGTGTTAGTTGCTGGCATCAAGGTTGCGATGCAAACACCGCCAGTGCGCTCTGGTAAACGTGTCATCTTCGTAACGCTAGATGATGGATATGGACTGAGTGATTCAACATTTTTCACCGATGTTCAGGGCGAATACGCCAATGTTTTGTATTCGACATCGCTGCTGCTGGTTCGGGGCGTTACCCGTCAGCACAGGTGCCAGAGGTATCTCTATCAGAGCCACTGGGGCATGGGATTTACGTGCTGCTTACGAAAGTTGGAGCACCAAACAAAGTACGCTCGCAATATGACAACAGATGAGAACGCCAACCCAGGCAACGATTCTGCATGTCGATATGGATGCATTTTTCGCATCGGTTGCCGAAAAAGATAACCCAGAGTTAAAAGGCAAGGCTGTTGTTATCGGTATGGGTACGCGCGGAGTTGTCTCTGCAGCAAACTATGAAGCACGTAAATTTGGAATTCACTCTGCAATGCCGGTGGGACAAGCACGCCGCTTAGCGCCACATGCAATCTTTTTACCTGTTGATATGGCCCGCTACCAAGAGGTCTCAGGCCACATCATGGAGATCTTTGAAAGTTTCACACCGAACGTTGAACCAGTCTCTGTTGATGAAGCATTTCTTGATGTGACAGGTGCGAAGAAATTACTGGGCACGGGTCGTGAGATTGCAACAGCGATTCGTGCCAAAGGTAGAAGCTCAAGAAGGCATTACCTGCTCTGTTGGCATCGCACCTTCTAAGTTCATTGCAAAGCTAGCATCGACTCATTGCAAACCCAATGGAATGTTAGAGATAACAAGTGATCGAATTCTTGAGTTTTTGCATCCACTGCCAATTTCTGCGATGTGGGGAGTGGGTCCAAAGACGGCCGAAGTGCTTGAACGATTAGGACTTCGCACAATTGAAGATATTGCCAAAGCTGCCGCGCACAACTTTAATTCGAGCAGTGGGTGATGCAGCAGGTGCGAACTTGCATGAGCTTGCCTGGGGTCGTGATTACCGAGATGTTGCCCCACAAGATGCTGAAAAAAGCATTAGCGCCGCCGAAACATTTCCAACAGATTTAGATAACCCCGAAGAGATCCTGCGCGAATACTTACGGCTGTGCGAGCGCGCCACTTCTCGATTGCGAGATAAAGGATTGTTTGCAAAGACAATTAGTATCAAGGTGAGGTTTGGAGATTTCTCAACGATCAATCGTTCAAAGACATTGCCATTGCCAATTGATAGCACCCATGATGTGTATGAAGTTGTTAAAGGTTTATATGAGGCGCTGCGCATTGATAGAGCTCGCCTGCGATTAGTCGGAGTTTCCCTTGAGAATTTAAGCGAGGGAGCACCTGTTCAAATGGTGCTGGGTGAGCGTGAAAAGGGCTGGCGCGAGGCAGAAGGGGCTATGGATAAAGCCCGCGAGCGTTTTGGAGATGGATCGGTACGCCCTGCACGGTTGATTAAACCTTCATCAGAGGATGCTGATGATTAGGAAAAGAAGTAGCGGGCAATCACAATCTGTTCTATTGTGCGCATATGGAACTTTCAGATCGCGAAAAGCGCTTACTTGATGAGATGGAGGCTGCCCTCTTAACCGAGGATCCACGCCTAGTTTCTGCGCTCTCTGCAGGTCCTGCTTCACCTTCACGAAAGCGCATCATGATCGGTGCGGGCCTAGTTCTGTTGGGTCTTGTCACCCTATTTGGCGGCCTAGTTTCAAAGGTAACCCCCATCGGAATCCTGGGATTCCTCATCGCACTCAGTGGCGTCATCAGCGCGATTTCCAGCTTTACCCCTGGCATCGGCAAAAAGGCAGCCAAGAAGCCACGCTCACGCACATCATTGACCGATCGCATGGAAAAGCGCTGGGATAACAGAGGCCAAGAGGATTAATCGGTAGGTAATTCACGCTCAAGCCCCTCCATGTGAGGGGCTTTTTTCATGCTCTCAGGGTGGGGAGAGGTGGGGCGCAAATGGGTAAAAAGTGGGAAAAGGTGGTTGAAAAAGGGGAAAAGTGGAGTAAAGTGGGGAATTAAGCGGGCACGAAAGTCCGCAGCGAACCTGGGGAAGGGGGCGCTGAAAATGTTTCTAGGCACCCACGAGCCACGTCTTGATGACAAAGGTCGCTTAATCCTTCCCGCAAAATTCCGCGAAGAGTTAGCTGCAGGTCTAGTTATTACTAAAGGACAAGAACGTTGTCTTTATGTTTTTCCATCACAAGAATTTTCAGTAATTACAGAGACGCTAAAACAAGCGCCAGTCACTGCAAAATCAGCACGTGATTACAGCCGTGTGATGTTTGCTGGCGCACACGATGAAATTCCTGATCGTCAAGGTCGCGTAACAATTCCACAATCACTGCGCACATATGCAGGATTAGAAAAAGAGTGCGTTGTTATTGGTGCAAATACTCGCGTTGAAATTTGGGACGCAACTTCTTGGAATGAATATTTAGCAGACCGTGAAAAGAGCTTTGCTGATGTTTCAGAGGAGGTCTTTCCAGGTTTGTTCTAACTCTCATTTGTGGCCACTGCCGACCCTTCGAACGCAGCGACACCCCTTCCCCGGTGCCGTTGCTAAACCAAGATCCGTCGGCCGGCAGTGACCAGAGGTGAGAGTTAAAAGTTAGTTCTATTAATTGATGAAAGGGGGAAGAGATGACTAGTACAACAGAGCATGTATCTGTAATGCGCGATCGTTGTGTCGATCTTTTGTCCCCTGCAATTGCTGCATCTACTAACCCTGTTGTTGTTGATGCAACCTTGGGCCTTGGTGGTCACACAGAGGCGCTACTACAAAAATTCCCTCACTTAACAGTAATTGGTATTGATCGCGATCTTGATGCAATTACAAAGGCAACCACCCGCCTAGCACCATTTGCTGACCGCTTAAAGACAGCCCATTCAACCTTTGATGGCATCGCAAATGTTGTTGCAGGGCTTGGGTACAAGCACATTGATGGCGCTTTATTTGATCTTGGTGTTTCTTCTATGCAACTTGATCAACAAGAACGAGGTTTTTCTTACTCACACGATGCACCCCTTGATATGCGGATGGATCGCACGCAATCACTAACTGCGGGGGAGATCATCAATACTTATGAGCCAGGCCAATTGGTTCGAATTCTTCGCACATATGGTGAAGAGAAGTTTGCAACGCGCATCGTTGAATCAATTGTGAAACAACGTGCAATTGCCCCAATGAATTCAACAGCCCAGCTAGCAAGCCTTGTAAAAGAGGCGATTCCTGCGGCTACTCGTCGCACTGGTGGAAATCCTGCAAAGCGCACATTCCAGGCCCTTCGCATCGAAACTAATGATGAATTAGGCACGATTACACGCGCACTGCCTGCAGCCCTTGAGCTTCTCAACGTTGGCGCTCGACTAGTTGTTATGTCATTCCAGTCTCTTGAAGACCGAATTGTGAAGCAGCTATTTGTTGCTTCAACAACCTCTGGAACTCCTCGCAATCTTCCCTTCGAGCTTCCAGAGTATGCGGCCAAGTTTTCGATGATTACTCGCGGTAGCGAAACTCCAACAGATGCTGAACTAGAAGAGAACTCACGCTCTCAATCTGTTCGTCTTCGCGCGATTGAAAGGGTGGCCGCATAATGGCAATGACCGCCTTTGCTCCTGCGATTACTCGCTCAAAAGAAATTTTCGCTGAAAAGTCATCACAAGTTGTTCTCAAACTTGTGCCAGATATATCAAGCGGAAAGCAAGCAGATCGAAAGTTCTTCGCAACATTTGTAACTGTAGTTGGCGTTATTGGTCTCATGTTCCTTCTCCTGATCAATACCTTGCTGGCACAAGATGCATTTGAACTTACTAGCTTGAAGCTTGAGGCCAAGCTAGTAAGTGATGAGCGCGAAGCAATTGCACGACAGATGGACAAGTTATCTTCCCCAGATGCACTTGCAAGAGCTGCAACCGAACTTGGTATGAAACCTTCAGAAAATCCAACCTTCTTGTCTCTCGACAAGCCTGTTATAGAGACACCGGTAAAAAATGGGTAACTTTTCCTTAACACATAACAGAATCAGAGCCCTTATTTTTATGATGGCTGTGATTATGTTTTTGTTTGGGTTACGTCTCGTGCAGGTTCAGGCGCTACAGGCAAATAACTATCGTGAGCGCGCTGTTAATGAAATGGAAAAGGTCAAGACTCTTCAAGCCCCACGCGGTGATATCACCGATATCAATGGTGTGCCCTTTGCTCGCAGCGTTGCTGCAACAAGCATCGTTGTGGATCAAACCCAGATCCTAAACCCAGCAAAAGTTGCTGCTTTTGTGGCACCAATACTTAATATGAGTGTTTCTGATGTGCAAACAGCACTGACAGGCAAGCGCAAATGGAACATGGTGGCGCAAAATGCAAAGCCTGCTACATGGTTAAAGCTGACTAGTGCCATAGATCAATACAACTCACAGTTTCCTGGGATGAGCCCAGAGCGCATCATTGGATTCTTCCCGGAGCGCAGTTATATTCGCGAGTATCCATCGGGTTCACTAATCGCATCACTTATTGGTTTCGTAAATCGTGACGGAGTCGGTGCAACCGGTCTTGAATCAAGTATGAACTCAACAATCACTGGCAAGCAAGGCAAGTACTCATATGCCAATGGTTATAAAGCTGAAATTCCTGGTTCACAATCTGAAATTATTCCGGCACAAGCTGGAACATCAATTCGCTTAACTGTTGATCGTGACATCCAGTGGGTGGCATCTAAGGCAATCGCAGATGTAGTTAAGTCATCACGGGCACTAAGTGGCACGGTAATTGTAATGGATCCAAAGACTGGCCAGATTTTGGCTCATGCAACAGCACCAACCTTTGATCCAAATAACACATCAAAAGTTGCATTGGTAGCAATGCGCAATCCATCTGTTCAAGATGTATATGAGCCAGGTTCAACTGGCAAGGTCATGACACTTGCTGCAGCGCTAGAAGAAAAGAAAATTACTCCAGAGACTGTTCTAACAATCCCTTACGCGCTCAAGCGATCAGTAAAAGTCTTCCACGATCACGAGCCACATCCAACGCAGCGTTTAACTACAGCTGGAGTGTTGGCGGTATCAAGTAACACTGGCTCGATCAAAATCGGTGAAATGCTGTCAAATGTCAAGCTCTATGATTATTTAACAAAGTTTGGAATTGGCACAAAGACTGGTTCAGGCTTGCCAGGAGAATCACGAGGGATTCTTCCTAAGGTTGCCGATTGGTCTGGAACAACAGCGCCAACAGTGGCTTTTGGACAGGGTTATTCACTCACTGCAATGCAGGCAACAAGTGTTTTTGCAACCATCGCCAATGATGGCGTTCGCGTATCACCAACGGTTATTGCCGGTAGTAGTGATGCCAGTGGTAACTACACACCATCTGCAACACGTGAGAGTGTTCGCGTAATAAGCAGTGACACTGCGGCAAAAATGCGTTTGATGATGGAGAGCGTGGTTTCTTCAAATGGAACAGCACCTTCTGCAGCTATTCCTGGTTACCGAGTAGCTGGAAAAACAGGAACTGCCCAACGTATTGATGACACTTGCGGTTGCTACCGCGGATACACCGCATCTTTCATCGGTTTCGCACCGGCAGATAATCCAGCCTACGTTATTTCAGTGACGATCCAAGATCCAAAGGGATTGCACTGGGGCGGCTACCTAGGCGGACCAGTATTTAAAAAGGTTATGTCTTTTGTATTGCAATCAAAGGGAATCGCGCCAACAGGAACCGCCGTTGTTCCATACCCATTAACTGAAAAGCAATTAATTACCGCAAAGAAGGCCGCAAGTGTCAAGACCAATTGAAGAGTTCAAGCGAACCGTTGAGTCAGTAGCTGCCATAGCTAATGCGACTCTCACAGGTGATGCCACAACTGTAATTTCAGGCTTGACGCTATCTAGCAATGATGTCCAAGAAGGTGATTTGTTTATCGCACTTCCTGGTGAAAAGGCACATGGTGCTGATTTTGCACAAGATGCGATAGCACGCGGTGCTGTGGCAGTACTGACAGATGCAGAAGGCGCGTCGAAGGTTAAAGGTGTTCCTGTAATTGTTAGCGCTCATCCACGGCGTGCGGCAGGTGTTATCAGTGCCTGGTTCTATAGCGAGCCAATGCGGGATTTATATAGTGTTGGCGTAACTGGAACAAACGGCAAAACAACCGTTACTACCTTGTTGCATCAGATTATGTCTGCAGCAGGACGCGAAAGTGGATTGATCGGCACTGTTGAAACACGAATTGGCAGTGAAACCCTTGCAAGCAAACGCACAACCCCTGAGAGCAACGATTTACAGGCTCTTTCTGCTGTAATGCGTGAGCGCCATATGCGCAATCTCGTGATGGAAGTTTCAAGCCATGCAATCGCACTTGAACGTATTCGAGGAAGTCACTTTGCAGTCGTTGCATTTACTAACCTTTCTCAGGACCACTTGGATTTTCATAAAACTATGGATAATTACTTTGCAGCAAAAGCAAAGTTGTTTACCTTTGAGTTTGCAGACTTAGCCGTGATCAATATCGATGATTTGTACGGTGTGCGCCTAGCTGCAGAAACAGAACTTCCGGTGATGAGCGTTTCTCGCCTCAACCAGAGTGCCACTTGGCATTACGTTTCAATAACACCTGACTATTCCGGTGCTCACGTTGCAATTCGTGGCAGCGGCGGAATCTTGATTGAAGGAAAAGTCCAGCTACATGGTGGCTATAACTATGACAACCTTTTGATGGCAGTTGCAATTGCCAATGAGAGTGGAATTGATCCAATTGATATCGCAGCTATATTGCCTCACCTAACAGGGGCTGCCGGTCGCCTTGAATCCGTTCGACTTGGTCAGAACTTCACGGCACTTGTTGATTACGCACACTCACCAGATGCTGTTTCTCGAGTACTAGAGACGGCCCATGAGATTACAGATAGAAGAGTTATTGCTGTCCTTGGCTGCGGAGGCGATCGAGATACATCAAAGCGAGCGTTAATGGGTAAGGCGTTACAGGATGGGGCAGATGTTGCAATCTTTACCAGCGATAATCCTCGTTCAGAAAAGCCTGAAGAGATTTTAGTTCAAATGACATTGGGTTTAGATATCCAAGTGCCAAGTGCGGTAATTGTCGATCGATCTACTGCGATTAAAACAGCGGTAGATGAAGCTCAAGAAGGCGATCTTGTTCTCATCCTCGGCAAAGGCCATGAAAAGGGACAGGAAATCGCAGGAGTAAATCATCCTTTTGATGATCGCGTAGAGCTTGCTCGAGCAATCGAGGATAAGAAGTGATCACTTTAACCGCAGGAGAAATCGCTTTATTGGTAGGCGGGGAAATCCATTGCGATAAAGATTTATTGGTTTCAAAAGCACCTGTATTTGATTCACGTTTGGCAACCCCTGGTTGCATCTTCTTAGCGCTCAAGGGCGAAAAAGTCGATGGACATGATTTCGCAATAGATGCATATCGTGCAGGTGCAATGTTTTCTCTAACAACCCATCGCATCGATGGTCCATGCATTGTTGTCGATGATGTACTAGAGGCACTCTCAGCATTAGCCGCGTTCGTTCGCAGGCGTTTAACAGGCTTAACTGTTGTGGGTATTACTGGATCACAAGGCAAGACCAGTACAAAAGATTTGCTAGCACATATGCTCAGCGTTGCTGGCCCCACTGTGGCACCGGCTGGTTCATTTAATAATGATTTAGGGTTACCAATTACTTTGCTCCAATGTGATGAGCGCACAAAGTTTTGCATTCTTGAAATGGGAGCGCGCCATAAGGGAGATATAGCTCGGCTCAGTGAAATCGCACAGCCAAATATTGGAGTTGTGCTTGTTGTTGGCACAGCACACCTCGGTGAGTTTGGTTCTGTTCAAGCTATCGCAGAAACTAAATCAGAATTAATCCAGTCTTTAGGTCCAGATGGAATTGCAGTCTTAGGCAGTTATGACCAATACACACCTGCCATGGCATCACTCCATACTGGCCGCACAATTCTTTTTGGTAATGGCCAAGAAGTACGCGCCGCAGATGTTGAAATACGTGAAGGTTGTCCTCATTTTGATCTAGTTACCCCTGCAGGACGAGACGCAGTTGGCATGCGGTTAGTGGGGGAGCACCAGATCTCTAATGCTCTTGCCGTAGCAGCCGTTGGACTTGCGTTACAACTTCCTATTGAATTAATCGCAAGCTCATTATCGACAGCAGAAAATGCCAGCAAGTGGCGCATGGAGCTCCATGAAGTTTTCGGCTTGTTGATCATTAATGATTCGTATAACGCCAACCCTGATTCAATGGCAGCTGCAATGCGATCTTTGGTGCTCTTTGCCCAAGAACGTGGGGGAGAATCGTGGGCATTTGTGGGAAAAATGCATGAACTCGGCGAGTCAAGTGCTGCCCAGCATGAGGCAATTGGCACGCTAGCCCAGGAGATAGGTATCGATCATTTGGTTGCTATTGGGGCACCTGAATATGGCAACCACAAGGGTCAGATGCTTATCCATCACTACGCAAGTATTGATGAGTGCATTTCTTTGACAGATTATTTCTCTGCAGGTGATGTGGTTCTTGTTAAAGCATCACGATCTGAAGGATTTGAAGTACTTGCACAAAAGTTAGAAAGTCTGTGGCTAAACAAGAGCGGAGTTGAAAGTTGAGACAGATCCTGATTGCTGGTGCCTTCGCTCTTGTATTTGCACTCTTTGGAACCCGCGTCTTAATTCGTATTCTTGCACGCAAAGGATATGGACAAATTATTCGTGATGACGGTCCAAGTAGTCACCACATAAAGCATGGCACCCCAACTATGGGCGGAATTATCTTCATTCTTGCCGCAATCCTTGGATATCTAGCCGCTCACTTAGTGACGGGTAATGCAGTCACAGTATCTGCCCTACTCGTTATCGGATTGGTTGTCTCTCTAGGATTTATCGGTTTCTTAGATGATTGGCTTAAAGTCTCTCGTCAAAATTCACGGGGGTTGCCGGGTCGATTTAAGTTATTAGGGCAAGCAATCTTTGCAGCAATCTTTGGTTACTTGGGATTACGGTTTGTAGATTCTGATTCGCTGACACCAATTTCCCAATATCTATCTGGTGTTCGTGAGACATCAATTTACTTGGGATCAGGATTAGCTATTATCTGGATCGTCATCATGGTGATGTCTGCAAGCAATGGCGTTAACTTGACCGATGGCTTGGATGGCTTGGCAACAGGTGCATCCATTATGACTTTCTTAGCATTTGTGTTAATTGGTGTGTGGGAGTTTGGACAAAGCTGTGCGCTAAACGCTGCGGCCGGGTGTTATGCAGTGCGAGATCCATTGGACTTAGCTGTATTGGCTGCCGCATTTGCTGGTGGTTGCACAGGATTTCTTTGGTGGAATACACCACCTGCCAAGATCTTTATGGGCGATACAGGTTCATTGGCATTAGGTGGGGCAATTGCAGGATTAGCAGCAACTTTGCGCGTAGAACTACTGCTAATTCCTCTTGGTGGTCTCTTTGTAATTATCACCATGTCTGTGGTTATACAGACCCTTTATTTCAAAATGAGTGGCGGAAAGCGTGTGTTCAAGATGGCTCCGCTGCATCATCACTTTGAATTAGTGGGTTGGGAACAAATCACGATTGTTATTCGCTTTTGGATTATCGCTGGTTTATCAGTAGCCGCCGGACTCGGCCTGTTTTATGCGCAGTGGGTAGCTAAGTAATAAATGTCTATTCAATTTGCCGACCAACGTTTCCTAATCTTAGGAGCCGGCGTCACCGGGTCGGCAGTTGCAAAGGCATTGAAAAACCGTGGCGGTTTAGTAACAATTACAGATGACAACTCACATGATGCGGTAAAGCCAGAAGATGTTGATCTAAATAATTTTGATGCCGTTGTGATCTCTCCAGGTTGGCGGCAGGATCATCCACTGGTAGTTAAAGTGTTAGCAAGTGATGTGCAGATTCTTAATGAAATAGACCTGGCGTGGCAGATTCGCACAGAAGTCTCACCAGGGCAAAAATGGCTTGCACTCACCGGCACAAATGGAAAGACAACTACAGTTGAGATGGCAGCAAAGATTTTACAAACTGCGGGTTTGAAAGCTGTTGCTTGTGGCAATGTGGGGGACACCGTCATTGAGGCGGTTGATCGCAAAGAACATTTTGACTATCTAGTTCTAGAGCTTTCCAGTTTCCAACTACATTGGGCTAAGCAAGCACAATTTGTTTCAGCAGCCATTCTCAATATTGCAGATGACCACCTAGATTGGCACGGCACCTTTGATGCATACGCCGATGCAAAGTTTTCAATTCTAGATCGAGCAGATGTGGCTGTTCTAAATGCTGATGATCAAGAAGTAGTAACCAGAGCCAATCGATTTACGGGCCGTAAAGTCTTTTTCTCACTGGATACGCCAGCACCTGGTGAAATAGGCGTTGTTGAAGAGTTATTGGTCGATAGAGCATTTGTTACAGATCCCATGGAAGCTGCGATGATTTGCGAGCTTAAAGACATCACGCCAACGGTGCCTCACAATGTTTCAAACGCACTTGCTGCAGCAGCCCTTGCTCGGACCGTTGGTGTTTCACATGAGCACATACAAAAGGCGTTGCAAGAGTTCACACCTGGTCGACACCGAATAGAGACAGTATTTGAGGGTGATTCTGTTGCTTGGGTAGATGACTCCAAGGCAACTAATCCGCATGCTGCATCAGCATCGTTAATGTCTCACTTATCTGTGGTGTGGATTGCTGGGGGATTAGCAAAAGGTGCGGACATGAGTTCACTTGTTGAGCGTTGCAAGGGTCGGATTAAAGCGGCAATTCTTATTGGCGCAGATCGTCAATTGATTGCAGATGCTCTACAAGAACACGCACCTGAGATTCCACGAATTCTTGTTGATGCTCCTGCCAATTACACACGTGGTGGGGATTCGAACTCTTTGATGGAGGCTGTGGTTGCAGAAGCGGCCAAGTTGGTAGCAGCGGGGGATGCGGTGTTGATGGCACCGGCGTGTGCCTCGATGGATCAGTTCATTTCATACGCCGATCGCGGAGATCGCTTTGCTGCTGCAGTACGTAAGGTTGTGGCTCATGACTAATCAACAGAGAGAAACCTTTTTTACAAAGCCGGTCAATCTTTACTACATGCTCCTAGGTAGCACCCTGGGTTTGAGCGTTCTTGGCTTGATCATGGTTTTTTCAGCTTCTTCAATTTACGCTCTTGATGCAAAGGGCACTTCCTATGCAATTGTTTTGCGCCAATTTATTTTTCTAGTTTTATCGATCCCCATGGCCTGGGTTTTCTCTCGTTTCTCACTTGCTCAGTGGAAGTTAGTGGCCCGCTTCGGATTTATTGTCTCAATCGGGCTATTGGTTCTTGTGCAACTCATCGGAAAGAGCGTTAACGGCAATCACAACTGGATTAGCTTGGGATTTGTAGATGTTCAGCCCAGTGAGGTTGCTAAGTTTCTAATGATCTTGTGGGCCGGTTTCATGCTTGCAAAGCAAGAGCGCTCCGGGGTTGATCACACTGTAGTTCTTAAGCAAATAGCTCCTGCTTTTGCACTCTGCATTATTTTGGTGATGCTAGGAAGTGACTTAGGAACAGCCTCAATTTTTGCTTGCATCTTGGCTGGATTGTTGTGGGTGTCAGGGCTGCGACTTGGAATTTTTGGCATTGCATTAAGTGTGGGCCTAGTGGGGTTAACCGCAGCGATTTTGGCGTCGCCATATCGCGTTCAACGTTTTATGGTTTTTCTCAATCCATTTGCTGAGGATCAGTACAAACTTTATGGATGGCAACCAGCACATAGTTTGCTAGGTCTTGCTAGTGGTGGCTTTTTTGGAGTGGGACTAGGTGCAAGTCGTCAAAAGTGGGGCAATTTGGCTGAAGCACACACGGACTTTATCTTTGCTGTTATTGGTGAAGAGCTCGGATTGTTTGGAACAATAGTGACTTTGTTGTTGCTCAGTGTTTTGCTCTTTTCTATTTTCAAATTAGCTCTTCGCGCCCATGATCCAATGGTTCGCTATGTTGCTTCTGGATTTGGTTGCTGGATTGCGATTCAAACAATTCTAAACATTGGTTCTGCCATCAGTGTTCTGCCTGTTGTGGGCGTGACGCTGCCATTTGTTTCATATGGTGGTTCTGCTCTTATCGCCACGTATATGGGAATCGGCTTTGTGCTGGGTGCTGCACGTAGAGACCCAGTAATCTATAAAGAATTAAAAGAGACAGGTATTAAGTGGCTACGGTAGTTCTGGCAGGTGGCGGCACAGCCGGCCATGTTGAACCCGCCTTAGCTGTTGCTCGTCAATGGAAAATCTCCCATCCAGATGATCGCCTTATTTTTCTGGGAACATCCTCTGGTCTTGAAACTACCTTGGTGCCAGCGGCCAACTTTGAACTGCACCTGATCCCTAGAGTTCGGATTTCACGCAGGCCATCTGCATCATGGTTGAACATTCCATTTGACTTACTCTCATCTGTTCTGGAATCAAAGAAGGTAATTAACAAAGCCGATGTTGTTATTGGCTTTGGAGGCTATGTAAGTGCGCCGGCATATATTGCCGCTCAGATTTCTGGAGTTCCTATTGTGATTCACGAGGCAAATGCCAAGCCTGGTTGGGCAAATCGCCTGGGTGCCCTATTTTCAGGACATCTAGCTGTTGCACATCCTGTGGATTCTGGAAAGTTTGAGAACGCACTATTAGCTGGTCTGCCTTTGCGATCTGATGTTGCCCAAGGGTTTAATGATTCACAAGCTGATTGGGCCGCAGCACGCGGGGCTGCAAAGCTTCGACTTGGTTTCCCAGCAGATGCGCCAGTGATTTTTGTGATGGGCGGATCTCAAGGTTCGGTTGCGATTAACAAGGTCATTGAGTCATCGGTTGAAATGTTTAACTCAAAAAGGTTTATCGGTATTGCATTCAGTTGGAAAACTCAACGCATTGCCAAAGGCAGATGGTGGGTATAAACCTGTTGCATATGTGGATGCGATGGCAGATGCGTATTTAGCTGCTGATTTGATTATTGGGCGCAGCGGGGCTGTGACATGCAGCGAATTTAGAGCACTAGGCCGTTACGCTCTTTTCGTGCCTCTACCTATAGGAAATGGCGAGCAGTTTGTTAATGCCGCATCCCTAGTAGCAGATGGGCGCGCACAAGTTGTTAACCAAAAGGAATTTACTGCAGATTACTTGAAGTCTCACATTACCGGTCTGCTCGCAAACTCTGCTGCAGCTCCTATTGCAGGTAATGGCGCAGACCTACATGCTGCAGAGAAAATTGTGGCACTTACTGAATTTGCGATGAAGCCATGAGTCAATCCTTATCTTCATTAATTGGAAAGCGCATCCACTTCATCGGTATTGGTGGCGCCGGAATGAGTGGCTTAGCGCGCATAGCTTTGTCCCACGGCATCACAGTCAGTGGGTCTGATGCAAAGGATTCATCTGTTGTAATCGCCTTATCTGCGCTAGGGGCAACTGTTGCAACTTCTCATGCTGCCTCACACGTTGATGGCGCAGATCTGGTTGTCTATTCAACTGCTATCTCTGCTAATAATCCTGAGCGAGCAAGGGCTGCTGAGTTAAAGATTCCTATTTTGACTCGCGCTGCGGCGTTGGCAGTTCTGATGTCTGATTCAAAAAGTGTTGCAGTCGCAGGCACACATGGAAAAACAACTACTTCTTCAATGCTGGCAGTTGCACTGCAGGCATGTGCGGCAGATCCATCCTTTGCCATTGGTGGAACAATTACCGCTTCTGGTTCTAACGCCCATCGTGGCACTGGTGAGATCTTCGTGGCAGAGGCTGATGAGTCAGATGGTTCATTTATTGAATACCATCCCTTTGCCGCCATCGTTACAAACGTTGAACATGATCATGTGGACTTTTTCCCTACCCCAGAATCTGTTGCACAAGCCTTTAGAGATTTCGCTGCAACGATTAAGCCTGAAGGCTTCCTTACTTATTGTGCAGATGATGCAGGCGCTGTGGCCTTGGCTGGGACAACTAAGAATGTGCAGTTGATTTCATATGGAGTAGCAGAGGGCGCTGATCTTCATATTGACCAGATTGAGCTGATGTCTATGGGCTCTTCTGCTCGCGCAGTATGGAATGGAAAAACTGTTGGGCACATTGAGTTGCAAGTGCCTGGTCATCACAACTTATTAAATGCCGCAGGTGTATTGGCAACAGGGCTAAAACTAGGTTTTGGCGCAGCTGAGTTGCTCACTGGATTAGGCACTTTCCGGGGGACTGGACGTCGCTTTGAACTCATTGGAACTGTTCATGGTGTGCGCGTCATTGATGATTACGGTCATCACCCAACAGAAATTCAAGTGACTTTAGAGGCGGCCAGGCGATATGTGGCAGATGGTCGTTTGATCGTAATTTTTCAACCACACAGATACTCCAGAACAAAAGCTTTTGCAGCAGCCTTTGCATCCGTTCTTGATACGGCAGATCGCGCAATAGTTCTAGAGGTCTATGCAGCAAGTGAAAAGCCTATTGAGGGCGTTACATCAAAGTTGATTACCAGCCAAATGAAAAAGGGTGAGTACATCCCTAACTTTGTCGAAGTTACTGATTCAGTAATTGAGATGGCCCAGCCTGGCGATGTGATCATGACCCTGGGTGCCGGCGATGTCAGCTCTCTTGCACCAATCATTGTTGATGGCTTAAATCGGCGCTTTGTGTGATCATGAATCGTCGTCTCATCCTTCTTGTTTCAACAGTCCTGCTTGTTGGTGCGGCATACATTCTCGGTTGGTCAACACTTTTTACAGTCAGCTCCATAGAGATTAAGGGAGCTAGTTCACAAGTAAGTTCTGGGATTGTGAAAGGTCAAAAGTTGGCTCGTGTTGAGCCTCGAGCAGTTGCGGCAAAATTTGAAACTCTTGATTGGGTAGCTAGCGCACAGGTTTCTAGAAACTGGATTAACGGCAAAGTCACGATTGAATTAACGGAACGAATACCGGTTGCGATCTATAACAACAGGGTCATTGATTCAACTGGCAAGAGTTTTGTATTGCGAGGAACACCATCAACCTCATTGGTCCAGATCCAAGCTGGAGATTTAACGGCGGCCACAAAAGCTGTCACCTTCTTCATGACACTTCCTGCAGACCTCAAGGAAGCATTGAGTGTTGTAAAGGTTCGAAGCACCGGCGCTCTCGTTCTAGTTGTTAATAATGCTGGCAAGAATCTTGAGATCCGTTGGGGCACCGATAGCGAAAATGAATTGAAATTAAAGGTTTATAAAGCACTTATTACCTTGCCAGAAAATGCATCTATAAAAAGAGTTGATGTCTCGGCACCACATGCACCAATCGTTAAATAATCATTGAAGTTACGACACGGTAAACACTTCATGTCGGTGTTTGATAATCACCCGTATGCGCTTTAGGTTCACCTCATAGAAAAGCATTGAATAGTAAGTCTCAAGTTGAGGTTTATGGTTCATAAGGAGGAAAGACAGTGGCTTCACCACAAAATTATTTAGCGGTCATCAAAGTTGTCGGCATTGGTGGCGGTGGAGTTAACGCAATTAATCGCATGATCGATGTTGGATTAAAAGGCGTCGAGTTCATTGCAATTAATACAGATGCACAACACTTGTTAATGAGTGATGCAGATGTGAAATTAGATATTGGTCGAAAGACAACTCGCGGACTTGGCGCAGGTATGGATCCAGATAAGGGTCGCGAAGCTGCACTAGATCACGCAGATGACATTGAAGAAATCTTGCGCGGTGCAGACATGGTCTTTGTTACTGCAGGAGAAGGTGGCGGAACCGGGACAGGTGCTGCCCCAATCGTTGCAAAGATTGCAAAAGATATCGGTGCGTTAACAATCGGTGTTGTTACTCGCCCATTCTCGTTTGAAGCGAAGTTGCGTTCTGCTCAAGCAGATGTTGGCATCGAAGCGTTGCGCGCAGAAGTAGATACTTTGATTGTTATTCCTAATGATCGTTTGCTCGCAATTTCAGATCGCACAATAACTTTGGCTGATGCTTTTAAGAGCGCAGATCAGGTGTTGTTATCTGGCGTGCAAGGAATTACAGAGATCATTACTCAACCAGGTTTGATTAACCTTGACTTTGCAGATGTTAAAGCTGTTATGTCAGGTGCTGGTTCTGCGTTGATGGGAATTGGTTCTGCTCGCGGAGAGAACCGCGCACTACGTGCTGCCGAACTTGCAATCTCAAGTCCATTACTTGAAGCATCAATTGATGGTGCTATGGGAGTTCTGCTTTCTGTGTCAGGTGGATCAGATCTTGGTTTGTTCGAAGTCAATGAGGCATGTGAGCTAGTTCAATCTGCTGTTCACCCAAATGCGAAGTTCATCTTTGGAACAACAATTGATGATGCATTGGGCGATGAAGTCCGAATTACTGTTGTGGCAGCTGGATTTGAAGGCGGAGAACCTAAGCGGGTTTCAACACCAACGATTAATGCAGCAACGCTGGGTGGGGTAGCAGATCCGATTGCATCAAATGATCCAATCTCTGTTGCTTTAGATCTTGGCAATGACACTCCTAAGCGTCGCGTGACCTTTGAGGAGCTCGTTGCAGAGGATGAAATCGACGTCCCTGACTTCATGAAGTAAGGCTTTGCCTCACTTTTTCACTGATCGACGCAAAGGCTCCAGCCTTGGCGTGTATGAATCCTTGAACTTTGGCTTTCATGTCGGTGATGATCCTGCTGCAGTGGCAGCTAATCGCGCCGTGCTGGGCAATACGCAATTCATGAATCAAGTACATGGCAACGAAGTTGTTGTAGTTGATCGTGTGCTCGATCAAGAACCAACCTGTGATGCTCTGATTACGTCAACTAGAGGTATTTCTCTAGCAGTCATGGTGGCAGATTGCATTCCGCTACTGCTTATTTCACAAGAGGCGGTAGCAGCCGTGCACGTGGGACGTGCAGGTTTAGTAAATAAGGTGGCAATAAAAGCGCTCCATCACATGCGCACCCTTGGAGCAATTGATGTTCATGCAATTCTTGGACCATCTATTTGTGGAAAATGCTATGAAGTGCCATTTCAAATGCAACAAGATGTGATTGCAGATCATCCACGTGCATTTTCAACAACTCATCAAGGCACCCCGGGGCTAGATCTGCCTGCTGGATTAATTGCAGATCTTGCGATCGAAGGTGTTTCCTATGAAGCCTCATTGATCTGCACAAAAGAAGATCCACTCTATTATTCTCACCGCAGGGATAATCCAACTGGACGTTTTGCGGGGGTAGTGAGCTTATGAGCCGCACAGAAGAGTTGTCTCAAAACCTGGAGTTAGTACGTTCAAAGATCGCAAAAGTGGCAGATCACGAAGTGACCTTGATTGCTGTTACCAAGACTTTTCCGGTAAGTGATGCGCAAATTTTGCATGAATTGGGTGTTCGAGATTTTGGCGAAAACCGCGATGCTGAAGGCGCCGAAAAAGCGGCAATAGTTGATGGCACTTGGCATTTTCAAGGTCAGATTCAAAGTAATAAGTTGAAATCGATTACTTCTTGGGCATCGGTTATTCACTCTTTAGATGACCCACGACATTTTGAAATTATTGAAAGAGTCGCACCGCATCCTTTGCAGATATTTCTGCAGGTTTCCTTAGATGGTGCCCATCATCGTGGGGGAGCAGGACTGGAAGAGTTGTATTCCTTGGCTGCTTTAGTTGAAAAATCACCAACCCACACCCTGGCTGGCCTGATGTCAGTGCCCCCAGTGGAGATGAATCCGAATGAGGCATTTGCTCAATTAGCAGTGATCCATAAGGAGTTTATGGAGCTTTTTCCTGCGGCCAAATCTTTATCTGCTGGCATGAGTGGAGACTATGAAGCAGCAATTTCCCAGGGCGCGACACATGTGCGCGTAGGTTCATCAATCCTCGGTTCCCGCTCACCCCAACGATAACCTTTACCTATGTCTAATCCAATGCGTCGTATCGGAAATTATCTTGGCTTGATGGATGATCCCGAGTTTGATACTCCTCAAGCAACTTCTACTCCAGCTGTTGGAACAACCGGTGATGTTCGCATCAAGACTCGCGAACCTCGTTCAGTATCGGCTGTTCGTCACGCATCAGCTGTTGAAGTAGCACCGCAGCTTGATCTTCCAGTTCTAGATCGCATCATTACTTTGCATCCTCGTTTCTATAACGAAGCCCGCACAATTGGTGAGCACTTCCGCCAAGGAAACCCTGTCATCATTAATCTGACCGATATGGATGAATCAGAGCACAAGCGTCTAGTTGACTTTGCAAGTGGTCTCGCATTTGGTTTGCACGGAACTATTGAGCGCGTAACCAAGAAGGTATTTTTGATTTCGCCTGCAAATGTCAACGTCAGCATCGAAGACAAATCAGCTGCTGCACAAGCAAGCTTTTTTAACCAGAGCTGACCTATGTTGAGCGTTGGCTCATTGCTTGCAACAATCCTGCAGGTGTTTCTCTTTGCACTCCTTGGTCGTTTGATCTTTGATTACGTTCAAATGTTTTCTCGCACCTGGCGCCCAAAGGGTCCTGTCCTGTATTTGGTAGAAGCCATTTATACGATCACTGATAAACCAATGAAGTTTGTTGGACGATTCGTCCCCCCACTTCGACTTGGATCTGTAAGCCTTGACATGAGTTTCATCGTGCTCTTTTTCGGAACACAATTATTGATGGGCTTAGTAAGAGGTCTTTAACTCTTAACGAGCACGACCTCAACACCAATTTCTGCATCAGTTACAGCCAATGTGCTATCGCGAACCATTGATAGTGCCAAAACCTCATCTGCGATGTGCTGCTTGTCAGACTCAATTGCTGCTGCAATTTCATCAGTTGCATTCCAAGTCAGTGTGATTCGATCAGAGATATCAAAGCCATCGCTCTTTCGACGCTCCTGAATAAATCTAATTACCTCTCGCACGCTGCCTGCTGCGATCAAAGCAGGGGTTAGTTCTAGGTCTAGTGCAACGCTTTCCCCATCATGTGAAGAAACGCTCCACCCACTCTTTGGTACTTCAGTGATGACTAGGTCATCCAGTGCGATCTCCCAAGTGCCTACCTTTGTTGAACCTGCTGCGCGCAATGTCTTTACCAACGCAGTTGCATCAGTTGCTGCAATTGCCTTGGAGATCTCCTGCACCGCTCCGCCAAACTTGGCACCAAGTGATTTGAAGTTAGCTTTAACGCTGATATCAACAAGGTCGCCATCTGCTGATGCAATATCTTCAAGTGTTTGCACGTTGAGTTCATCGGCAATTTGCTCTCGCATTTGCTCTGGCAATGTTGACCAACCACTTGCTGCAATGAGCGCGCGACCCAAAGGTTGGCGAATCTTGATTCCAGATTCCGCGCGCGTTGCACGACCTAGTTCGACAATGCGACGGGTTAGCCCAACTTGTGAGCCAAGTTCTGTATCAATTGCAGAGGCTTGTGCCAATGGCCAGTTAGTTAAGTGGACAGAATCTGCAGCAGATGAATCTGTTGGACGCACCAGCTCTTGCCAGACCTGTTCAGTAATAAATGGAACTAGGGGAGCAAGTAGTTTTGTGAGAGTCACTAAGCACTCATGCAAGGTTCCAAGGGCTGCCGTGTCTCCATCCCAGAAACGACGACGAGAACGGCGCACATACCAGTTCGATAGATCATCGATAAAGCGGGCAAGTGCTCGACCTGCAATCTGTGAATCAAAATCTTCTAGCGCTGCATCAACTTCTTGAATCAAGATATTGAGTTCAGAGATGATCCAACGATCCATTAATGGACGCTCTGCAAGTGGTGGTGTTTGTGAGATTTCAAAGTTAGAAGCATTGGCATAGAGAGCGTGGAAGGAAACGGTGTTCCAGTAGGTCAACAAAGTCTTTCGGACAACTTCATTGAGACTGTCATGTCCTACACGACGCGCTGCCCATGGAGATCCAGCGGCCAACATGTACCAACGAACAGCATCTGCGCCATGTTGGTCCATCAGCGCCATTGGCTCTAAAACATTGCCTAAGTGCTTACTCATCTTGCGACCATCCTTATCCAGGATGTGGCCAAGACAGAGCACTGTTTTATAGGAGGATTGATCAAAGACCAACGTTCCGATTGTCATAAGTGTGTAGAACCAACCGCGAGTTTGATCGATTGCTTCGCAGATAAAGTCAGCAGGATATGAAGCTTTAAACTTTTCTACAGAACCCTCTTTGTGTGGGTATCCCCATTGGGCAAATGGCATCGCACCAGAGTCATACCAACAGTCAATAACTTCAGGTACGCGCGTCATTGTCTCTGAGCACTCAGCACATGCAAAGGTAATGTCATCTACAAATGGGCGGTGCGGGTCAAGCTTTGAAAGTTCTTGTCCGGCCAAATCACCAAGTTCTTTCAATGAATCTACGCAGATCTCATGCTTATTCTCACAGCGCCAGATTGGTAGCGGTGTTCCCCAGAAACGATTACGAGAAAGAGCCCAGTCAATATTGTTGTTGAGCCAATCGCCATAGCGGCCTTCTTTAATTGTTTCTGGGTGCCAATCAGTTTTAGCATTTTCGCGCAGCAGAGCATCTTTAATTGAGGTTGTGCGGATGTACCAGGAAGGTTGTGCGTAATACATCAAGGCGGTGTGACAGCGCCAGCAGTGCGGATAGGTGTGCTCGTATTGCTGATGCTTATAGAGAGCACCACTTGCCTTTAACTCTTTGACTAATGGCTTATCTGCATCTTTAAAGAACATTCCGGCAACAACTGGAACTTCAGGCAAGAAGTGTCCGTCAGGTGCAATTGGGTTTACAACCGGCAATCCATAGCTACGGCACACTGCTAAGTCATCTGCGCCAAAGGCAGGTGCTTGGTGAACTAAACCAGTTCCATCTTCTGTTGTTACATATGTTGCAAGCACAACAAAGTGGGCATCTGGGATTTCGATGTAATCAAAGGGACGCTTGTAGGTAACGCGCTCTAGCTCTTTACCCAGCATGGTCTTGAGGATTTTCTTCTCGCCTTTAACAGCATCCATCAAATTCTTAGCAACAACTAATACTTCTGTTGTCTCTTCTTCAGTAACTTCAATAGCAACGTATTCAACATCTGGGTGGACTGCAATGGCTGTGTTGGAAACAAGTGTCCACGGGGTAGTGGTCCATACCAATAGGGATGCCTTAAGGGCAACAAGATCACCTGATGTAATCGGAAAGCGAACAAAGACAGATGGATCTGTAACTGTTTCATAGCCCTGTGCTAATTCGTGATCTGATAATCCAGTTCCGCATCGCGGGCAGTACGGCGCAACGCGATGGTCTTGAACGAGCAGACCCTTCTTCCAGATCTCTTTTAATGACCACCATACTGATTCAACATATTCAGGTGACATCGTCCAGTAAGCCTCATCAAAATCAACCCAGAAGCCCATGCGATCTGTCATATCTGTGAAGGCACTTACGTGGCGCTGAACTGATTCGCGGCACTTGTCATTAAATGGAGCAATTCCGTATTTTTCAATATCGCCCTTGCCGGAAAATCCCAACTCTTTTTCTACAGCGATTTCAACAGGCAAACCGTGACAATCCCATCCAGCTTTACGAGTTACCTGCTTACCCTTCATTGTGTGAAAACGTGGGAACAAATCTTTAAACACACGGGCTTCGATGTGGTGAGTTCCTGGCATTCCATTTGCAGTTGGTGGACCTTCATAAAAAGTCCAGGTTGGTGCACCTTCTCGGGCTGCAACTGTTTTTTCAAAGATTGAGTTATCGCGCCAGAACTTTAAAATTGCATGTTCGACGGCAGGCAGATCAACTGCTGCAGGGATGGCGCGAAATGACATAAAAAAATCCTCCAGGAAGCAATCTCTGGAGGGACGATCGCTGCATTCACAGCTTTCGCGGTACCACCCGCCTTGCACACCGTGGTGTGCCACTTCTTATCTTGCGTGCTGGTTCTAGATGAGCGCTAGCCCATTTCTTCCTGCTGGCTCGTGAGGTGATATCCCCGTCAACGCCATCTACGCGAGGGTTTAAGTGTAGTTGATGGAGGTATCAAAAATTGCCCGTGGCGTAATTGGTATCGGCGCCCCCTTGGGCATAAGGTTCGCGACATGCCTAAGAAGCCTGTTAAAAAAGCGGTTGCCAAGAAGGCTGCTGCGAAAAAGGCTCCTGCGAAGAAAGTGGCAAAGAAGGCTCCTGCTAAAAAGGCAGCAGTGAAGAAGGTAGCGAAAAAAGCGCCTGCAAAGAAGGCACCTGCCAAGAAAGCTGCACCAGTGAAAAAGGCGGCGGTGAAAAGCATTCCAGTTAAGAAGGCTATAGGAAAGCCATTTCCATCAAAGACCACTCTTACTGTTGATGAAAAATCTCAAACAGTATCTGTTTCAACAGTCACAGCACCTGTTGTTGCGCCCGTTATTGAAGAGCGCCGATTGGTTATGCCACCTCCACCACGTCCTGCAAAGAGTGGCAAAAAGATTGCACCCCTTAAGCCAATCAAGGTCGCTCCAACTCCAGTGGTTGTCAGCGAAACTGAAGCTCCTTGGACTGCCGCTGAAATTAAGGCAATCAAAGCTGAGATTTCTAAGGAACTAGAACGTCTACGTAAAGAACTTGCAATTGTTGAACTCGAGATGGATGAGTTGATTCAGGAATCTGGTGAAGGTGCTGGAGATGATCAAGCAGATGCAGGAACAAAAACTTTTGAGCGCGAGCATGAGATGTCACTAGTAATTAATGCACGCGACATGGTTTTGCAAACAGAGCGCGCACTAGAGCGTATTGATAACAAGACCTATGGAAATTGTGAAGAGTGCGGTGCGCCAATTGGCAAAGCACGCCTTCAGGTATTCCCACGCGCAACTCTCTGCATGCTGTGCAAGCAGAAGGAAGAACGGCGCTAACTGTGCGCATGTGGCGAACACTCTTTGGTGTTGCCTGGTTCGTTTGGATCCTCGACTTAGCAACAAAGATCTGGGCTGTCAGCGCACTTTCCAATAAGCCAGATATTAAAGTTTTAGGATCATTTTTCAAGTTGACCTTGGTGCGAAATTCAGGAGCGGCTTTCTCCTTTGCAGAAGGTGCAACTATCTTCTTAACAATCTTTGGATTAATTGCCTTGGGTGCAATTTTCTACATTTCACCTCGCATCACCTCTAAAGGATGGGCAGTTGTTTTGGGCCTAGTAATGGGCGGAATTCTTGGAAATCTTGTCGATCGAATCTTCCGTGAACCGGGCGTTTTACGCGGACATGTGATTGATTGGATGCAGCTGCCTTATTGGCCTATTTTTAACATTGCAGACTCAGCAATTGTCATTGCTGCGCTACTTTCAATGGTGCTAACTGCACGAAATATCCCACCCATAACAAAGGTAGGCTCATAGGTATGAGCAATCGCATCGCCCGCACATTAACTGTTCCTGAAGGCGTTGCAGGTGAACGAATTGATAGCGCTTTGACTCGAGTTTTAGGACTCTCTCGCACAGCTGTTGTTAAATTGCTAGAAGATGGTGACATCACAACCGGTGGCAAGCCAATGCCTAAGTCAGACCGTGTCACAGCAGGACAAGTAATTGAAGTATTGATGCCAGAGCCAATTAATTCAGATCCAATTCCTTTAACTCCGATTGATGGCTTAAGCATTATTTACGACGATAGCGACATTGTTGTTATTGATAAGCCGGTTGGTTGCGCTGCGCACCCAAGTCCTGGGTGGACAGGGCCAACTGTTGTTGGTGCCTTGTTGGCAGCTGGTTACACAATTTCTACATCTGGTCCGGAAGAGCGTCAAGGAATTGTTCATCGTCTAGATGTTGGTACTAGCGGTTTGATGATTGTTGCAAAAAGTGATACTGCCTTTCATGTTTTAAAGGATGCATTTAGAAATCGCACCGTGGACAAGATTTATCACGCAATGGTTCAAGGTCATATGGATCCAACAACAGGAACTATTGATGCACCAATTGATCGTCATCCCAAAGAGGATCACCGTTTTGCAGTGATGGCAACAGGAAAAGAATCAATCACCCACTATGAGGTCATTGAGTTTTATCGCGGTGTCTCAATGGTGAAAGTTGAATTAGAAACTGGTCGCACCCACCAAATTCGTGTTCACTTTTCTGCTCTTCACCATCCATTGGTGGGGGATACGACATATGGCGCAGATCCGGTTTTAGGTAAGAGTTTAGGAATGTCTAGACCTTGGCTTCATGCCGCCGAACTTAACTTTGCCCACCCGGTAACAGGCAAGGCGCTTCACTTTGAGGCGCCATACCCAGCCGATCTCACACGCTCGCTGGCGTTGCTTTCCGACGCCGTTCTTCCATAAGCACTAATCTCGCCAATCATGTCCAACGATAATTTCGTACATCTGCACGTCCATACCGAGTATTCGATGCTCGATGGGGCGGCTCGTGTTGGCGATTTAATGTCTGAGGTTAAGGCACAGGGCATGCCAGCAATTGCAATGACAGATCACGGCAATGTGTTTGGTGCTTTTGATTTTTATAAAGCTGCAAAAAATGTTGACATAAAGCCAATCATCGGAATTGAAGCCTATGTTGCCCCTGAATCACGGTTTGATAAAAAGCGCGTGCAGTGGGCTTCGGGCGGAGAAGATGATGTTTCGGGTGGTGGTGCATATACCCACATGACAATTCTTGCTGAAAACAATGAAGGACTTGCAAATCTATTTAGATTGTCATCTCTTGCATCCCTTGAAGGTTATTACTACAAGCCACGCATGGACCGCGAACTTTTAGCCAAGCATTCCAAAGGATTGATTGCAACAACTGGTTGTCCGGGTGGAGAAATCCAAACTCGTTTACGTATGGGTGCATATAAAGAAGCGATCAAGGCAGCAAGTGATTACCGAGATATTTTCGGTGCTGAAAACTTTTATTTAGAGGTAATGGATCACGGCATTGAAATCGAAACCCGTGTCAAGCAAGATCTCTTAAAGCTGGGTAAAGAGTTGGGATTACCACTCCTTGCTACCAACGATCTTCACTACACAAAACAATCAGATGCACCCGCCCATGAAGCATTGCTCTGCGTGCAGTCAGGTTCAACACTGGCTGATCCAAAGCGCTTTAAGTTTGATAACGATTCTTTCTATGTCAAGACTGCCGCACAAATGCGAGAGCTCTTTAAAGAGATTCCTGAAAGCTGTGACAACACATTACTTATTGCTGAGCGTTGCAACATCACACTTCGCGAAGGTGAAAACTTATTGCCACAGTTTGAGGTGCCAGCAGGTGAGAGTGAAGATTCCTGGCTGAAAAAAGAGGCAGAGCGTGGTCTCAAAGCTCGTATGGGGGATCGCTTAACCCCTGAGCATGAAACTCGTTTGAAGTATGAACTTGGCGTGATGGAAAAGATGGGCTTTCCGGGTTACTTCCTTGTAGTGGCAGACCTTGTTGCACATGCAAAAGAGGTTGGTATCCGTGTTGGTCCAGGTCGTGGATCTGCAGCTGGCTCTCTTGTTGCTTATTCATTGGGTATTACAGGACTTGATCCTCTAGAGCATGGCCTTTTGTTTGAACGATTCCTTAATCCAGAGCGTATTTCGATGCCTGATATTGACTTGGACTTTGACGAGCGCAGACGTAGCGAAATGATTCGATATGCCACCAATAAGTATGGTGAAGATCGCGTTGCTCAGATTATTACCTACGGAACAATTAAGTCGAAGCAAGCAATCAAAGACTCAACACGAGTACTTGGATATCCCTATGTAATTGGAGAAAAGCTTACAAAAGCCTTGCCTCCGAGTGTGATGGGTAAAGATATTTCTTTAAGCGGGGTCTTTGATTCAAAGGATGATCGCTACGGAGAAGCTGGCGAATTCCGTGCTCTCTATAACTCTGATCCAGATTCAAAGCGCGTTGTTGATACCGCTCGTGGTCTAGAAGGTTTGAAGCGTCAATGGGGTGTTCACGCTGCTGGAGTTATCTTGTCTCGCGAACCATTGCTGGATGTAATTCCAATTCATCGCCGTGAAGCAGATGGTGCGATTATTACTCAGTTTGATATGGGTGCGTGTGAGGCAACAGGGTTACTTAAGATGGATTTCTTGGGACTTCGAAATCTTTCAGTGCTAGATGATTGTTTGCTAAACATTAAAGCAAATCAAGGAATTGATGTGGTTTTAGAGACTTTAACTCTTGATGATCCAAAGACATATGAGTTATTGGGTCGCGGAGATACGTTGGGCGTGTTCCAGCTCGACGGTGGACCAATGCGCGCACTGCTTAAGAGCATGTCACCAGATTCATTTGAAGATATTTCTGCTGTTATTGCTTTGTATCGCCCGGGACCAATGGGTGAGAACGCACATAACAACTACGCAGATCGCAAAAATAAGCGTAAGCCAGTTGAATCTATTCACCCAGAATTAACTGAACCACTTCAGGAAATCCTGGGTGATACCTACGGTCTTATCGTGTATCAAGAGCAGGTAATGGCGATTGCGCAAAAGGTTGCGGGCTTCTCGCTGGGGCGCGCAGATCTTTTGCGTAAGGCGATGGGTAAGAAGAACAAAGAGATTTTGGATAAAGAGTACGTTCCCTTTGAAGCAGGCATGAAGGAAAACGGATTCTCAACCGCTGCCATTAAACGCTTATGGGAAGTTTTGATTCCCTTTTCAGATTACGCCTTTAACCGCGCACACTCTGCTGGATATGGGGTTGTTTCATATTGGACCGCCTACTTAAAGGCCAACTATCCAACTGAATACATGGCAGCACTTCTTACATCTGTGCGCGATGACAAGGATAAGTCGGCCCTCTACCTATCAGAGTGTCGCCGAATGGGAATTAAGGTTTTATCACCTGATGTCAATGAATCTGATGCTGAATACACACCACGTGGTGTTGATATTCGTTTTGGATTAGCAGCCATCCGAAATGTCGGAGAAGGTGTCGTTGCTTCAATCAAAAATGCGCGCACCAACAAGGGCCGTTTCACAACTTTTGGAGATTTCCTGGCAAAAGTTGATGCTCAGGTATGTAACAAGAAAACAATTGAATCGCTGATTAAAGCCGGTGCATTTGGATCCTTGGGATCTACGCGTAAGGGTTTGATTGCTATTCACTTAGAGGCAATTGATTCTGTGATCGAATCAAAGCGCGCTGAAGCAATTGGACAGTTTGATTTATTTGGTGGGGAAGCGGTTACGGCAGTATCTGGTTTAGATATTGAAGTGCCGACAGGTGAGTGGGATAAGTCAATGCTACTTTCCTACGAACGAGAAATGTTAGGACTCTACGTTTCAGATCATCCACTTCTTGGTGTTGAACATGTTTTGCGTGCCAATACGGATATGTCTATTAGCGAAATTGTTGACGATGGCGCGCAGCACGAATCTATTGTCACTATTGGTGGTTTGATCACCAGCGTTACACGCAAAGTGTCTCGCCAGGGTGCTTCGTGGGCGGTTGTTACAGTTGAAGATCTTGAGGGATCACTTGAAGTTTTATTCTTTGCTAATACTTACAACCAGTATTCGATGTCACTGACAGAAGACCGCATCGTCACAATCCGAGGTCGAGTCGATCGCAGAGAAGATAAATTGCGCTTTACCGCCCTTGAAATGTCGATGCCAGATATCAATGCCACACCTACTGGGCCCTTAGTTATTTCACTACCTATTCAGCAATGCACACCACCGGTAGTTGAGCGAATCAAAGAAATCTTGCGTTCACATCCAGGTAAGCGAGAAGTTCATTTGCAATTAAATGACAATGGCAGCAGCACTGTCATGAAGGTTGATGCATTGATCACTTCATCACCAAGTTTGAGCGCAGATCTGAAATCAATTCTGGGACCTAACTGCCTGGTTTAAATTGAGCACCAAGGTTGGGGGCTCAGCCGTTACAATTGCCCAATGATTCGTACCGTTGACCTGCGCGGGCGAGCCCTATCTAAAGCCCAGTACAACCTCGAGCTTCCTCGTGCCACGCTCAATGTGGCAGAGGCGATGGTGTTGATTCAACCAATCCTTGATCGAGTAAAAAATGGCACCGAGGCAGATCTAATCGCCTTGGCCCAAGAGTTCGATGGCGTGACTCCGGCAAGTATTCGAGTGCCGCAACAAGCACTTGATCAGGCGTTGTCAGAGTTAGCACCAGCAATTAGAAGTGCATTAGAGCTTTCGATTTCACGAGTAAAGAAGGTTCATAACGATCAAGTTCGATCAGAGAAAACAACCACCGTTGTAGATGGCGGAACTGTTACTGAAAAGTGGGTTCCAGTTGATCGCGTGGGACTTTATGTTCCTGGAGGTCGCGCTGTTTATCCAAGCAGCGTGATGATGAATGTTATTCCTGCGCAAATTGCAAAGGTGCAATCAATTGCAGTTGCCTCACCTCCACAAAAAGAGTTTGGTGGATTGCCACACCCAACAATTCTTGCAACGTGTGCACTCCTTGGTATTACCGAAGTTTATGCAGTTGGGGGAGCCCAAGCGATTGCGCTGTTTGCTTATGGCATGGAAGGCGTGTGTGAAAAGGCTGACTTAGTAACAGGGCCTGGAAATATTTATGTTGCAGCGGCAAAGCGCGCCTTACGCGGAGTTATTGGTATTGATTCAGAAGCAGGACCAACTGAAATTGCAATCCTCGCCGACTCATCTGCCATTGCAGCAGATGTTGCTGCAGATCTAATTAGCCAAGCAGAACACGATGTGATTGCAGCAGCCGTGCTTGTTACAGATTCCCCAGAGTTAGCAAAAGCGGTAGAGGCAGAACTAAAAGTTCGAGTAAACGCCACAAAGCACTCCGATCGAATCAAGAGCGCGCTGTCGGGAGTTCAATCTGCAATTGCCTTAGTTGATTCAATCGAACAAGGCTTAGATGTTGTTAACGCATATGCTGCAGAGCACCTTGAAATTCAAACACGAAACTGCGCGGAGTGATGCGGCGAAGATTCGTAATGCAGGAGCTGTGTTTATTGGGCGCTTCTCACCGGTATCACTTGGTGATTATTCAGCTGGCTCAAACCACGTACTGCCAACTGGTGGATGTGCTTGTCACTCAAGTGGCTTATCTGTGCAGACATTCTTGCGTGGGTTGCACTTCATTGAGTATGGCCAGAAAGCATTTACAGAGATCGTCGATACCGTTGTGACTCTTGCAAATGCTGAAGATTTGCCAGCACATGGTGAAGCAATGACTGTGCGCTTGGAGAACTTGTCATGACGTGGCCAAGTTGGTTGCCACTGCGCGAAGCGCTTCGTCCAATGTCACCGTATGGTGCTCCGCAAGTTCCGGCCCAAGCATCACTTAATACAAATGAGAATCCGTATTCACCTTCTCCTGCTTTGCAAAAGGCAATTACCGATGCAGTTGCAAAGGTTGCTGCGGATTTAAACCGCTATCCAGATCGGGATGCAACCGTTTTGCGCACAAAACTTGCTGACTACATCAACGAGTTGAGCAGCACTGGGTTCTCTGCCGACAATATTTGGGCAGCAAATGGCAGCAATGAAATCATTCAATCTATTTTCTTGGCATTTGCTTCGGGATCCAGTTCTTGGGTTTACACCTTCATATTCAATGCATCCGCTGATCGCCAAGGTGACAGGTGCACAGTGGATTGATGGCAAGCGCAATGCTGACTTTTCTTTGAACGCTGGTGATGCTGTCGCAGAGATTCAAAAGCACAAACCAACTCTCACTTTTATTACGACACCTAATAATCCAACAGGTGGGGCGGTAACTATTGATGAGATTCAACAGTTGGCAGATGCTTGCAAGGCTGTCGGGGGATTACTAGTCGTTGATGAGGCATATGCAGAATTTTCACAGGAAATATCTGCTGTCACATTAATTG
Source organism: Candidatus Planktophila sp. (assembly GCA_964203475.1). Taxonomy (GTDB): domain Bacteria; phylum Actinomycetota; class Actinomycetes; order Nanopelagicales; family Nanopelagicaceae; genus Planktophila. The sequence goes on from CAXNLR010000002.1 coordinate 119,128, forward strand.
AAAACAATCCACATGTAATCGTGATTCGCACGATGAGTAAGGCTTTTGCATTTGCTGGTGCTCGTGTTGGTTACTTAGTCAGTGATGTTGCAGTAAAAGATGCAATGATGATTGTGCGCTTGCCGTATCACCTCAGTGCATTGACACAAGCTGCAGCCCAAGTTGCCATTGATCACCGCGCAGAGTTATTAGGCGGAGTTGCAACTCTTATTGCGGCCAGAGAGTCTGTAGTTAAGGCACTTGGTGATATGGGTCTGACCACCATTGCCAGCAGTGCTAATTTCGTTTTGTTCTCAGGTTTCAAGCAAGAGGCGCCACAACTGTGGGCGGCTTTGCTAGAAAAGGGTGTTCTGATTAGAGATGTGGGATTATCAGGGTACTTAAGAGTCACAATTGGCAATGAAGCCGAGAACACATTATTTGTAACAGCCCTCAAAGAGCTCATTTAAAGGAGAAAGCCATGAGAACAGCGCGCGTTGAAAGAAAGACCAAGGAGTCACACGTACTCGTTGAACTCAATCTCGACGGTCAAGGCATCATCGATGTTGCAACAGGTGTGCCCTTCTTTGATCACATGATGTCTCAATTGGGAAAACACTCTGGTTTTAATCTCACCGTTAAGACAACTGGTGATATTGATGTTGATTCACACCACACAGTTGAGGACACATCACTTGCATTTGGCCAGGCACTTCGCGAAGCGCTGGGTGATAAAGCAGGCATTCGTCGCTTTGGCGATTCCATGGTTCCGTTGGATGAGGTTTTAGTTCAAGCAGCTGTTGATCTTTCAGGTCGTCCATATTTAGTGCACCGCCAACCAGAAATTGTTGAACTCATCGGAACATTTGACACAACACTGGGTAAGCACATTTGGGAATCAATTGTTGCCGAAGCACACATCGCATTACACATTCGCGTCCTTGAAGGACGCAATGCTCATCACGTATTTGAAGCACAGTTCAAGGCAGTTGCTCGCGCACTGCGCGATGCAGTCTCACTAGATGGCAGAGTCGCCGGAATTCCATCAACTAAAGGATCTCTTTGATAGCAATTCTTGACTACGGATCTGGAAATTTAAGGTCTGCAGAACGCGCATTTGCAACAGCTGGTAAAGATGTAGTTGTTACATCAGATCGCACTGTTGCACTCCAAGCTGAGGGATTAGTAGTTCCGGGTGTTGGAGCATTTGCTGCGTGTATGAAGGGTTTAAATGCTGTTGATGGTGCGGCAATAGTTCGCGAACGTTTGGCAAAAGAGCGTCCAACATTAGGCATCTGTATTGGTATGCAAATCATGTTTAGCCAGGGCACAGAGCATGCAGATGGCACACCACACGCAGGAATCGGAATTTGGGATGGGATTGTTTCGCAATTAGATGCACCCATCTTGCCTCACATGGGTTGGAACTCAGTTGAGACTGCTTCAACATCAACACTATTTGACGGCGTTGAGGGCGAATCTTTTTACTTTGTTCATTCATATGCTGCGAAAAAAGCCGTGGGCACAACGCAGGGATGGAGCACGCACGGTGAAAAGTTTTTAGCAGCGGTAGAAGATGGATATATCAGTGCAACTCAATTTCACCCAGAAAAATCTGGCGCAGCAGGCTTGGCTTTAATTAAGAATTGGGTGGATTCACTATGAGCTACTTAGAGTTATTGCCAGCAGTCGATGTTAAAGATGGCCGCGCAGTTAGATTAGTTCAGGGCGAACTTGATAAAGAAAGTGTTTATGGTGCGCCGTTAGATGTTGCACTCGAATTTCAGGCAGCAGGTGCTGAATGGCTACACCTTGTTGATTTAGATGCCGCCTTTGGCCGCGGTGAAAACTCTGCTCTATTGGCAGAAGTTGTAGGCAAACTTGATATTAAGGTCGAGTTGTCAGGCGGAATTCGTGATGATGAATCCTTAAAGCGCGCACTTGCTACTGGTTGTCGCCGCGTGAATTTAGGAACGGCCGCACTTGAAGATCCAGAGTGGACTGCGCGTGTTATCGGTGAGTACGGAGATCGCATTGCAGTTGGCTTAGATGTTCGCGGTCATACCTTGGCAGCTCGTGGCTGGACTAAAGAGGGTGGAGATCTATTTGAAACCCTTGAGCGCTTAGATCGTGATGGCTGTGCTCGCTATGTTGTTACAGATGTTGCAAAAGATGGAACGTTAGCTGGACCAAATATTGAATTACTTAAATCTGTGTGTGCTGCAACAACCAAGCCAGTAATTGCAAGTGGCGGAATTTCATCCCTCGATGACATTGCTGCTCTTGCCGCACTTGTGAGTAGCGGTGTTGAAGGCGCAATAGTCGGTAAGGCGTTATACGCCGGTAAGTTCACATTGATTGAAGCGCTAAAGGTCAGCGGAAAATGAGTTTGTCTGTTCGCATCATTCCTTGTTTAGATGTCACCGATGGTCGCGTGGTTAAGGGTGTTAACTTCACAGATTTAGTTGATGCGGGCGATCCAGTTGAAATGGCATCGCTCTATAACCTAGAAGGTGCCGACGAACTGACCTTCCTAGATATTTCAGCAAGCGTTGTTGGACGTGAGACTACCTTGGACGTTGTTCGCCGCACAGCTGAACAAGTATTTATTCCACTGACAGTTGGTGGCGGTATTAGAAGTGTTGACGATGTTGATCGCTTGCTTCGCGCGGGAGCAGATAAAGTCTCGATTAACACATCCGCCATTGCTCGCCCAGAGTTAATAGCTGAAATTGCAGATCGTTTTGGTTCACAAGTGCTTGTTCTTTCAGTTGATGCAAGACGTGCACGTACTGATTCTGGTTTTGAAGTCACAACACATGGTGGACGAGAAAGTGCTGGGCTAGATGCATTGGCGTGGGTTGAAAAAGCTTGTGCTTTAGGTGTCGGCGAAATTCTGCTGAACTCAATGGACGCCGACGGTACTCGGGCTGGTTATGACATCGGAATGATTACTGCAGTTCGCGCCGTTTCCAAAGTCCCATTGATTGCAAGTGGTGGAGCAGGAAGTCTTGAAGACTTCTCGGCAGCCCTTGATGCAGGAGCCGATGCACTTCTTGCTGCAAGCGTGTTTCACTTTGGTATTCACCGCATAGGCGATGTGAAGTCATACCTGGGTAAGCACAATTATCCGGTGCGCACGATAGCGCCGCGTTAAGGCAGAATAAGCTCATGACGACAATTGATCCTGCGGTGCAAGCGCTACTCAAGGATCCCACTGCATTGATTCCAGCAATTGTTCAAGATGTTTCAAGCAATGAAGTTTTGATGCTTGCCTATATGAATACAGAGTCATTGGCTCTCACACTTTCAACAGGCAAAGCAACATATTGGAGCCGTAGTCGCAATGAGCTCTGGGTTAAGGGTGCTACATCTGGACATTTCCAAGAGGTGCATTCTGTTTCACTCGATTGCGACGGAGATGCGCTTTTGTTAAAGGTGACACAAACCGGAGTCGCATGCCACACGGGGGATCGCACCTGTTTTCATACGCCACTTGAGCTTGGTCAGTAAATGAACCTGGAAGAGTTTCGCGCCTACGCCAAAGTTTCAAATGTAATTCCAGTTTCAAGGCGTTTGCTTGCAGATGGTGAGACTCCACTTGGCGTTTATCGCAAGTTAGCAAAGAGTGCAGACAATACATTTCTACTTGAATCAGCAGAGCATGGCGGTGCGTGGTCACGGTATTCATTTATTGGTGTGCGCAGTGAAGCAACTCTGAGTGAAAAAGACGGCCTTGCATACTGGCAGGGAACTGCCCCCGCCGGTGCACCATCTGGAATTGATCCACTTGAAGCATTGCGACTATCTGCTGCACATCTAAAATCACCCAAGATTGCTGGATTGCCACCACTAACAGGTGGACTAGTTGGCTTTATGGGTTATGACGTTGTGCGACGCTTAGAGCGGTTACCTGATTTAACAACAAAGGACATTCCACTTCCAGAACTTTCATTTATGTTAACAAGTGATTTAGCAGTGCTAGATCACAGCGACGGAACCATCACATTGATTGCAAATGCCATTAACTGGGATGGAAGCGATGCTCGGATTGATGAGGCATATGAATCCTGCGTGCAGCGCTTAGATCGCATGCAAGCAGATCTTGCGACTGCGTTATCAGGAGAGGCTGCAGAGATTCCTGATTTCTCACTGCCTGATTACGTTGGCAATATCTCGGGGGAGCAGTTCAAAGAGAACATTCTTAAGGTTAAGGAAGAGATCCTTGCGGGAGAAGCGTTTCAAGTTGTTTTATCGCAGCGTTTTGCGATGCCTTGTCAGGCAGATGCAATCGATGTGTATCGCATGCTTCGCCTTAATAATCCTTCGCCGTATATGTATTTGTTCCGCTTCACAGATGGCATCGAAATCGTTGGCTCTAGTCCTGAAGCATTAGTCAAGGTCAATCAAAAGGATGTAATGATCCATCCGATTGCAGGAACTCGTAAGCGTTCAGCAAACCCTGAAGAGGATCATCGATTGGGCGAAGAGTTACTTGCAGATCCGAAAGAGCGCGCAGAGCACCTGATGCTTGTTGATTTAGGTCGAAATGATTTAGGACGTGTGTGTGCGCCAGGAACAGTTGAAGTAGTCGACTTCATGCACATTGAACGATATTCACATGTAATGCACATTGTCTCTACCGTCATTGGAAAGCTGGCAGATAAGGCCACTCCAGTTGATGCACTCTTTTCAGTCTTTCCTGCCGGAACGTTATCTGGTGCACCAAAGCCACGAGCCATGGAAATCATTGAAGAGCTAGAGACAACCAGGCGCGGTGTTTATGGTGGCATCGTCGGATATATAGATTTCACGGGCAACATCGATACCTGCATCGCAATTCGTACAGCGTTGTTATATCAAGGCACCGCATATGTTCAAGCAGGTGCTGGTGTTGTTGCAGATTCAGATCCTGAGTCAGAAAACCAAGAGTGTAGAAATAAGGCAGCAGCGGTTTTAACTGCAATTCATGCAGCAAATCGATTAGGAGATAGCCATGAGTGATCTCTTGCCTATTGGTATTGCAGGAGTTTTTGTTCTGGCAATCGTTTTACTTCTTGCACGAAAGTTTAAGCTTTCATCTAGATATGAGCGCGCACCACGTCAGCTCAACTCGTGGTCAGCACTTGATAAGGGAATAGACCCTACCGAGGATCAAAAACTGTGAGCGTTTTAGATTCGATTATTGAGGGAGTTCGCGAGGACTTAGCAGCCAGACGATTACCCATGTCGCAGTTGCTTGAGGCACTAGAAGTAGCACCGCCGGTGAGAGATTGTTTAGCTGCGTTGTTAACTGAAGATATCTCTGTCATTGCTGAAGTAAAAAGATCTTCACCCAGCAAAGGTGCACTCGCACCGATTACTGATCCTGCCGGCCTTGCAGCAAGTTATGAAGAAGCAGGCGCTGCGGTAATTAGCGTGCTCACTGAGCAACGCAGATTTGGTGGGACCTTGGCAGATCTTGATGCTGTGCGCAGAGCCGTTGAGTTGCCGATTTTAAGAAAAGATTTCATGGTGGATGAGTATCAATTCTATGAAGCCAGAGCACACGGCGCAGATGTAGTTCTGCTGATTGTTGCAGCATTGAGTAAGAATCAATTAGATGACTATTTTCATTTATCTAGAGAACTTGGTATGAGAGCGTTAATTGAAGTTCATACTCCTGGAGAGTTAGAAAGTGCACTTGAAATCTCACCTGAGATAATTGGTGTTAATTCACGGAATTTAAAAACACTAGATGTTGATGCACAAGCCTTCGCCGAACTGATTCCTCAGATTCCAAGCACCATTGCACGTGTTGCAGAATCCGGTATCTCTACTCGAGCAGATGTTGAGTTTGCCCAGGAGCATGGAGCCACTGCAATTCTGGTGGGTGAGGCGTTGGTTCGCTCAGGAAATTCAAATGTTGCGATGGCTCAGTTGCTCGGTAGGCTTGCACAATGATTATTGAGGGCCACTTCGGAGAGTATGGCGGCCGTTTTGTGCCAGAAGCTCTCATTGGGGCTCTTGAAGAGTTAGAAGCTGCACATAATGCGGCGCAAAAAGATCCAGCATTTATCGCCGAACTTGCAGAGCTACATCGCACCTACACAGGTCGCCCAAGCATCATTACTGAAGCCAAGAGATTTGGTGAGCATGCAGGCGGTGCTCGAATATTTCTCAAGCGCGAAGATCTCAATCACACCGGCAGCCACAAAATCAACAATGTTTTGGGTCAAGCTCTCTTAACAAAGCGCATGGGCAAAAAGCGCATCATCGCCGAAACTGGTGCTGGTCAGCACGGAGTTGCATCTGCAACAGCTGCTGCATTGATGGGGCTTGATTGCGTTGTGTATATGGGCGAAGAGGACACACGTCGCCAAGCACTCAACGTTGCACGCATGAAGTTACTTGGCGCTCAAGTTGTTCCAGTTACATCTGGATCTAAGACTTTAAAAGATGCAATTAATGAAGCTATGCGTGATTGGGTGACTAACGTTGCCGATACTCACTACATGCTGGGCACAGTGGCAGGACCGCACCCATTCCCAACTATGGTTCGTGACTTTCACAAAATTATTGGCGATGAAGCACGCGAGCAAATGCTTGCTCTAACCGGCAAACTGCCAGATGCAGTTCTTGCCTGCGTTGGCGGGGGATCTAATGCAATTGGAATCTTTAATGCATTCATTCCAGATGCTGGCGTTCGACTAATCGGACTTGAAGCAGGTGGTGACGGGGTTGAAACTGGACGCCACGCTGCAACGATTACCGGTGGTACACCTGGCGTCTTACACGGAACGCGTTCATATGTATTACAAGATGCAAACGGTCAGACAGTTGAGTCACATTCAATTTCTGCCGGACTTGATTATCCAGGAGTTGGTCCTGAGCATGCATACCTTCATGACATTGGTAGAGCTGAATACCGCGCAGTCAATGATGATGCGGCAATGGCAGCATTTGAATTGCTCTGCAAAACAGAAGGAATTATCCCTGCGATTGAAACAGCCCACGCTCTAGCTGGTGCTTTGGTGATAGGTAAAGAACTAGGACCGGATGCAAATCTTTTGATTAACTTGTCTGGTCGCGGCGATAAAGATGTTTCAACTGCTGCTGAATACTTTGGAATTCCACTGTAATGACGCAATTAGATTCAGTAATGGCAAAGGTGCGCGCAGAAAATCGCGCAGCACTTATTGCCTATATTCCTGCTGGATTTCCTTCTAAAACTGGATGTGCCAAAGCTATTCAAGCTTTAGCTGATGCAGGCGTTGATGCAATTGAAATTGGATTTCCCTATAGCGATCCAGTAATGGATGGACCTGTTATTCAAGAGGCAGCAGATATTTCACTAAAGGCTGGAACAAATGCTGCTGATGTCTTTGAAGCACTCAATGTCGCATCAAGTACAGGAGTAGCAACAGTTGTTATGACCTACTGGAATCCAATTGCTAAATATGGAGTTGAAAAGTTTGCACAATCCATTGCCGACAACGGGGGATCGGGCGTAATTACTCCAGATCTGACAATTGAAGAATCTGATTCTTGGATTGCAGCTACAAAAAAGAGTGGTATCAATCCAATTTATGTTGTTGCACCGAGCACAAAAGATGAACGGTTGAAGAATGTGACGGCAAAAACTGGCGGATTTGTATATGCAGCCAGCATGATGGGAGTTACAGGGACCAGAACTTCTGTTGCCTCTACGGCAAGTGAACTCGTTGCACGTGTTCGAACAGTTACAGATTTACCTATTTCGGTCGGTCTTGGTGTTTCTACACGCGAACAGGCAAAGTCGCTAGCGGCATATGCAGACGGGGTCATTGTTGGCTCAGCATTTATTAAGTTGTTACTAGATGCACCAACAGAACAAGAAGGGTTAGATGCGATTTCACATCTGGCTAAAGAGTTAGCTCTTGGAGTGCGAGAAGGTCGATGAGAAATTTCAACGAACGCTTTCAGCCGATAATTACATTGCTAGCTCGACTTGTACTTGGTGGTGTTCTATTGGCTGCAGGTGGATTAAAAGTATTTAAGCCAACAGAATCTGCTAACGCGGTTGCTGCCTATAAAGTGTTGCCAACTAATTTGGCGCACCTGACTGGATACGCCTTGCCATGGCTAGAAGTCGCACTTGCTTTGCTGTTGATTCTTGGCTTCATGGTTCGCCCAGCAGCAGTGCTCAGCGGTTTGATTATGGTCGTCTTTATTGGAGCAATCGCCTCGGTCTGGGCACGAGGCATGTTGATCGATTGCGGTTGCTTCGGCGGAGGCGGGGAAATCGACCCATCTTTGGCCTCTGAGGTTCGTAGGACCTATTTCATAGAAATTATGCGCGATTTAGGTTTGGCTCTGAGCGCGCTTTATCTGTACTTTTTCCCTTACGGAAAGCTATCCCTAGAAAAAGCAGCACCCTCAACTAAGGAGTAATAATGGCAAAGCAGCAGGCAAAAAGCGGTGACAACGTAACTCGTTGGATCGTAATTGCGATGGTCTCACTCGTCGTTCTTACCGGTGTTGGTTTTTCTATCTTCAGTCAAAATAGCAAAGAAACGGCATCCCTTGCTGCCCTAGATGGCTTTGAGTCGAAGGGTGCGATTGTTTCAACAATTGATGCCGAAAATGGCTCTGCAATTACCTTTAATCCTGGCTTAGCTAAAACAGTTGATGTCTGGGAAGACCCACAGTGTCCAGTTTGTAAGTACTTCGAAGATGCAAACGGTGAATACATCGATAGCTTGATTCGTGAGAAGAAGGCGACTGTTCGATTCCATGTTCTTTCATTCTTGGGTGATGAGTCAGTGCGCGCGGCTAATGCTTCATTCTGCGCGGCCGATGAAGGTAAATACATCGATTTCCACAAGGCTTTGTATCGCGTTCAATCTCCATTAGAAAACTCTGGCTTCTGGAGCAATGAGACTCTGGTTGCAATTGGAAGCAAAGTTGGAATCACATCTGAAAAATTCACTAAGTGTGTAACTGATGGCCAGAAGGTTGAACTTGTGAAGGCAAATTACGACTCAATGGCTAAGTATGGAGTTCAAGGAACTCCAACAGTTTTCATTGATGGAAAATTGTGGGAGCGTAAGAGCTCAGACTTTAATGCTGATGAGTTCCGCGCTGCTGTAGAGGGCAATTAACTCTTGTTGATCGCATTTCCAACGCCAACGCAATCGGCGTTGGAAATCGGTCCTTTAACAATTCATTTCTACGCACTCTGCATTATCTCCGGTATCGCAATCGCAATTTGGTTGGGTGACAAAAGATTTCGTGCGCAAACAGTTAATGGGCAATCTGTAGTCTCTGAAGTCGCAATCACTGCCGTACCCGTTGGCATCATTGGTGGACGCATTTATCATGTGATTTCTTCACCCTCAGCCTATTTTGGTTCCGAGGGCAATCCATTAGATGCACTTAAAATTTGGGAGGGTGGATTAGGTATCTGGGGCGCTATTTCTCTAGGACTTTTTGGGGCTTATTTGCGATACAGATCATTACAAAAGCGGATTGATTTGCCTGCATTTGCAGTATTTGCCGATGCGTTAGCTCCTGGAATTTTGTTTGCCCAGGCTATAGGTCGCGTTGGAAATTGGTTTAATGGCGAACTATTTGGACGTCCCTTAGATACATGGTGGGCACTTGATGTTCCCTTCAAATATCGCCCATTTGGTTACAGCGAATTTGAATCCTTTCATCCAACATTTTTATATGAAGGGATCTGGTGCGTTCTTGTAGCGGTAGCTCTGATGAAATTTGGAAAAACGCTCAAGGCGGGTCAGGTATTTGCAGCATATGTATTTGCCTATTGCTTTGGAAGGTTCTTCATTGAACTGATCCGTATTGATGCCGCAAATACGATCGCTGGTTTGCGCGTGAATGTCTGGGTGAGTGTGATCGTTGGAGTTGGCTCCTTGCTCTATTTTGCTCGTGGCTCAAGAAAAAATGCATAGCCTTCAGGTAGGCTGTTTACATGGCACTGGAAGAGGTTCATAAGCGCAACGAGCAACATCGCACCCACCGTGCAGGTTGGCTACGCGCTGCAGTCCTTGGTGCAAATGATGGTCTTGTCTCAACTGCTTCATTAATGGTTGGCGTTGCAGCAGCAGGCAAGAATGACTTTTTAGTTACCGCTGGCATTGCAGGAATTACAGCTGGTGCGATGTCGATGGCTGTTGGCGAATATGTGTCTGTGCGTTCACAAAATGATGTTGAAGCATCTGATCGTTTATTAGAAATTGAGCACCTTGCTGCAGATCCTGAAGGTGAATTACAGGAGCTACAACACATTTACATAAATCGTGGACTAACTCCTGCACTTGCTTTACAGGTTGCACTTGAAATGCACCGGAAAGATCCACTCGAGGCACATTTACGTGATGAACTTGGACAACATCCCCATACGAAAGCAAGACCAGTTCAGGCTGCGATTGCCTCTGCGATCGCCTTTACAACTGGTGGATTGATTCCATTTGCAGGAGCATTTGCGCCAACCCTTGGTGCTAAAGCCTGGAGCATTGTCGGATTTACTCTATGTGGCTTGGTTTTGACAGGCGTCGTTAGTGCCAGAATTTCTGGCTCAAAGGTGTTAGCGCCAACGGTGCGCGTGCTGATTGGTGGCTGCTTGGGTATGGCGATCACAGCTGGAATTGGTCAAATCGCCAACATCTCTGGCATCTAAACAGCCTTCTCTGAGACTTCCCTTTTAGGTACTTGTTGCTACGCTTTCCCACTAAGTAAGGCCCGGGCCAAGGATGTCCCTCAACACGTAGGACCATTCTGTAGGAGCTTGGCACATGGCACTTGCATCCAATTATCCACAAGCACAAGGGCTCTATAACCCTGCCCAAGAACATGATGCTTGCGGTGTTGCGATGGTTGCCACCCTGAACAAGGTTGCAACGCATGAGATTGTTGCAAAAGCCTTAACTGCTCTTCGCAATATGGAACACCGTGGTGCATCGGGTGCTGAACCAGATAGTGGTGATGGCGCAGGAATCCTGATTCGCATCCCAGATGCGTACTTCCAAGCAGTTGTTGATTTCAAACTTCCCGCAGCGAATGCTTATGCAACAGGTATAGCTTTTGTTGCGCGTGGGGCAGATGTGAAGGCCGATATCGCAAAGATTGCCGAAGAAGAGGGTCTAACAGTCCTTGGATGGCGCGAGGTTCCGATTAACTCCACATCATTGGGTAAGACCGCACTGTCTGTCATGCCAGATTTCCATCAAGTATTTGTGGCGGGCAAGAATGGCGAGACTGGTATCGCACTTGATCGTTTAGCTTTTTGCTTACGAAAGCGCGCAGAGCACACACTTGATCTTTATTTTTCTTCTTTATCATCACAGACCATCGTCTATAAGGGAATGCTCACAACCGGACAGTTGGAAGAGTTCTTCCCTGAACTTTCAGATGAGCGTGTTGTTTCACCTTTGGCATTAGTTCACTCACGTTTTTCTACCAATACTTTTCCTTCCTGGCCACTTGCCCACCCTTATCGCTTCATTGCACACAACGGTGAAATCAATACTGTTAAGGGAAATCGCAACTGGATGCGCGCTCGCGAATCACTACTAGCAAGTGATCTTATTCCGGGAGATCTAAAGCGTTTGTTTCCAATTGTTGAAATGTCTGGTTCAGATTCAGCATCATTTGATGAAGTACTAGAGCTGTTGTATTTGGGCGGACGTTCATTGCCACACGCAGTGTTAATGATGATTCCTGAAGCATGGGAAAACCATGCAACGATGCCGCAGAACCGTCGCGATTTCTACGCCTTCCATGCATCGATGATGGAGCCATGGGATGGTCCAGCCTGTGTGACATTTACAGATGGCCATCAAGTTGGCGCCGTCCTTGATCGCAACGGTTTACGTCCTTCACGTTTTTGGGTTACAAAAGATGGTCTTGTAGTTCTTGCATCTGAAGTTGGTGTGCTTGATATTCCAGCAGAAAACATTGAGCGCAAGGGTCGCTTGCAGCCAGGGAAAATGTTCTTGGTAGATATCGAGCAGGGTCGCATTATTGAAGATGGCGAAATTAAAGATGAGCTAGCAAATGCTGCGCCATACAAAGAGTGGCTACACGATGGAATGGTCAAGCTCAGCGATCTTCCATCACGTGAGCACATTGTTTATCCGCACTCATCTGTAGTTCGACGCCAACGCGCATTTGGTTACACAGAAGAGGATCTGCGCATCCTTGTCACACCTATGGCCAAAAACGGCATGGAAGCACTTGGATCAATGGGAACAGATACTCCTATCGCAGCCCTTTCCGAGAAGCCCCGTTTGATTTTTGATTACTTCTCACAGTTATTTGCACAGGTAACTAATCCACCGTTGGATGCAATTCGTGAAGAGCTTGTAACAAGTCTTGGAACATCAATGGGTCCTGAACACAATTTGTTGGATCCAGGTCCAGCTAGTTGCCGTCAGATTTCTTTGGCATTTCCAGTCATCGACAATGATGAACTTGCAAAGATTATTCACGTTAACGCCGATGGAGATTATCCAGGTTTGAGTGCGCATGTGGTTCGCGGTTTGTTCAGTATTGCCGATGGTGGAGATTCCCTGCGTGATCGTTTAAATGAGATCAAGGCTGAAGTTTCACAAGCAATTAACGATGGTGCTCACATCATTGTTCTCTCTGATCGTGATGGCGATGCTGAGAACGCTCCAATTCCATCACTGCTACTTACATCTGCAGTTCACCATCACTTGATTCGCGAAAAGACTCGCACCAAGGTTGGACTAGTTGTTGAAGCTGGCGATGTGAGAGAAGTCCACCACGTCGCACTACTGATTGGTTATGGCGCAGCATGTGTTAACCCATACCTTGCGATGGAGTCTGCAGAAGATTTAGTTTTACAGGGCGTTATTACTGGAATCACTCCAGAAAAGGCTGTTAAGAACCTCATTAAGAGTCTTGGTAAAGGTGTTCTCAAGGTCATGTCCAAGATGGGAATTAGCACTATTGCCTCATACACAGGTGCTCAAGTTTTCGAAGCGATTGGTTTGTCGCAAGAAGTAGTAGATGAATACTTTGTGGGCACAACTTCACGTCTTGGTGGTGTTTCACTCGACATCATTGCTCAAGAAACAATTGCACGTCACCACATTGCATATCCACCTGGGGGAGAAGTACCAGGAACTAAGCGCCTTCCAATTGGCGGGGAGTACCAATGGCGCCGTGAGGGTGAGCCGCACTTATTTGATCCAGAAACTGTCTTTACCTTGCAGCACTCAACACGCAATAAGCGTTATGACATTTTCAAGCGTTATACAGATCGCGTTAATGAGCAGAGCACGCGTTTGATGACGCTTCGTGGATTGTTCCAATTTAAAGATGGTGTGAAGGCACCTATTTCTATTGATGAAGTTGAATCAATTAGCGAGATTGTTAAGCGCTTCTCAACAGGTGCGATGTCATACGGATCTGTTTCTGCCGAAGTACATGAGACATTGGCGATTGCTATGAATCGCATTGGCGGTAAATCAAATACAGGCGAAGGCGGAGAAGAGCCTGAGCGTTATTTACCTATGGCAAATGGTGATTCAAAGCGCTCTGCGATCAAGCAGGTTGCATCTGGTCGATTCGGTGTGAATAGCAATTACTTGGTGAATAGCGATGACATTCAGATCAAAATTGCGCAAGGTGCAAAACCAGGTGAAGGTGGTCAGCTACCGGGTAACAAGGTCTATCCATGGATTGCCAAAGCACGTTACTCAACACCAGGTGTTGGTTTGATTTCACCCCCTCCGCATCACGATATCTACTCAATTGAAGATCTTGCACAGCTCATTCACGATCTTAAGAACGCGAATAAGAATGCTCGTGTTCACGTTAAGTTGGTGGCAGAAGTTGGCGTCGGAACTGTTGCTGCTGGTGTTTCTAAAGGCACACGCAGATGTTGTTTTGATTTCAGGCCATGACGGTGGAACTGGTGCATCACCTCTTACATCCCTCAAGCACGCAGGCGCCCCATGGGAGTTAGGTCTTGCAGAGACTCAGCAGACATTGCTACTTAATGGTCTGCGCGATCGAATTGTTGTTCAGACAGATGGACAGCTAAAAACAGGACGAGATGTTGTTATTGCAGCGTTGCTCGGTGCTGAAGAGTACGGCTTTGCAACTGCTCCACTCGTTGTTTCTGGTTGCATCATGATGCGTGTGTGTCATTTGGATACCTGTCCAGTTGGAGTGGCAACACAAAACCCAGAACTAAGAAAGAACTTCACCGGCAAGCCTGAGTTTGTTGAGACATTCTTTGAATACATCGCAGAAGAGGTTCGCGAAATCTTGGCCCAACTTGGTTATCGCACACTACTTGAAGCTGTTGGCCACGTTGAGTCACTTGATACACGCAAGGCTGTGGAGCACTGGAAGGCTGCAGGATTAAATCTTGAACCCCTATTGGTTCGTCCAGATGTTGATAGCCCATTGCACAACACCATTCAACAAGATCATGGTTTAGATGCTGCACTTGATAACACATTGATCAAGCTTTCAGAGGCTGCACTAGCCAAGGGTGAAGCGGTGCGAATTGATTTACCAGTGCGAAACGTTAATCGCACAGTGGGAACAATGCTTGGCGCAGAGATTACTCGCAAATATGGCGCAGAAGGTTTGCCAGATGGAACTATCGATGTGACATTACATGGCTCTGCCGGACAGTCTCTTGGTGCCTTTATTCCTAAGGGTCTAACAATTCGTTTGTATGGCGATTCAAATGACTATGTCGGTAAGGGAATATCTGGTGGGCGAGTGATCGTGCGACCAGATGAGAAAGCATCATTTAAGTCCGAAGACAATGTCATTGCTGGCAATGTTATTGGTTATGGCGCAACCGCTGGAGATATCTTTATTCGAGGAGTTGTTGGTGAACGATTCTGCGTTAGAAACTCTGGCGCACTAGCAATTGTTGAAGGCATTGGCGATCACGGTTGTGAATACATGACCGGTGGAACAGTTGTTGTTCTTGGTCGCACGGGCCGCAATATTGCAGCTGGTATGTCTGGTGGACGCGCTTTTGTGTTAGATCTTGATACAGCAAATGTGAATGCAGACATGGTTGATGTTCTAGCTGTTCCGGATGATCAAAAAGAGATTCTTAAGGGACATCTTTCTTCATACGTTGCTGAAACAGGATCTGAGATTGCCTCTGCATTGCTCAAGGATTGGCAAAGCAGTGTTGGTCGAATTTCACTCATCATGCCTCGTGACTATGCACGTGTACTTGCCGCAATGGAACGCGCAGTCCGCGAAGGTTTACCAGCAGATGCACTAGTGATGGAGGTTGCAGCTAATGGCTGATCCAAAGGGATTTATGACAACTCCTCGAGAGACTCCTACTCGCAGACCCGTAGATGTTCGTATCCAAGACTGGCGCGAAGTCTATGAACCACAAAGTTTTGAACATCTGCAAAAGCAGGCTGGACGTTGCATGGATTGCGGCATTCCTTTCTGTCACAACGGTTGCCCACTAGGTAACTTGATTCCAGAGTGGAATGACTTGATTTGGCGTGGGGATAAAGAAGAAGCGATAAATCGCTTGCATGCAACAAATAACTTCCCAGAGTTCACTGGGCGTTTATGTCCAGCACCATGTGAGACAGCGTGTGTTGTTGCAATCAATCGTGATGCAGTAACAATCAAGCAGATTGAACTGCGCACAATCGAGGAGGCATTTGATGCTGGCAATGTGAAGCCAATGGCTCCAGATCGCCTCACTGGCAAGACTGTGGCAGTTATTGGATCAGGACCAGCAGGACTTGCTGCGGCGCAGCAGTTAACTCGCGCTGGGCACACCGTTGCTGTGTATGACCGCGCCGACAAAATTGGCGGACTACTTCGCTATGGAATTCCAGAGTTTAAAATGGAAAAGCACATTCTTGATCGCCGCTTGGAACAAATGGAAAAAGAGGGAACTCGTTTTCGTCCAGGGGTTGATGTTGGTGTGGAGTTAACTGGTTCTGACTTGCGTAAGAAGTACGACGCGATCGTGTTGGCAGTTGGTGCAACGCAATGGAGAGATCTTCCAATTAAGGGTCGTGAGTACAAAGGTATTTACCAAGCTATGGAGTTTTTGCCTTGGGGTAATAAGCAGGCACTTGGTGAGGTTGAAAATCCTGACATCAATGTTGCTGGCAAGCATGTTGTTATTCTTGGTGGCGGCGATACAGGCGCAGATTGTTTGGGAACTTCTATTCGTCAAGGCGCTGCAAGTATTACGCAGCTTGAAATTATGCCTCGTCCAACTGAGGAGCGACCAGCAGGACAACCATGGCCAACGTATCCAATGATTTATCGCGTTTCTAGTGCGCATGAGGAGAACGACAATCGAGTATTTGCCGTGAGCACTGAAGAGTTCTTGGGGGATGAGAATGGAAATCTTCGTGCAATCAAGATTGTTGAAACAGAGTTTAAGGATGGAAAATTTGTACCACTAGCCGGATCAGAAAAAGAGATTAAGTGTGATTTTGTGTTTATGGCTATGGGATTTACTGGTCCAGAAAAGTCACCACTGCTGACACAACTCGAAGTAGAGCTAGATGATCGCGGGATGATCAAGCGTGATAAGAATTTCCAATCAACAGAAGAAGGTGTATTCGTTGCCGGTGATGCTGGACGTGGTCAGTCATTGATCGTGTGGGCAATTGCTGAAGGAAGAAGCACAGCAGCAGAGGTTGATAGATATCTCACTGGGCGTACTCAGCTTCCTGTGCCGATTGCGCCAACTGACCGTCCGCTGATGGTTTAAGGTTAATTCATGCGTAGAGCCAAGATTGTTTGCACGATGGGACCAGCTGTTGAATCTCCTGAGAAAGTTAAGGAGCTCATCGAAGCGGGCATGAACATGGCTCGTCTCAACCTGTCACATGGTGGGTATGAAGAGCATCAAATGCGTTTAGATCGCGTGCGCGCTGCGGCTAAAGAGGCAGGCGTACCTGTTGCAATCCTTGTTGACCTGCAAGGTCCAAAGATCCGTCTTGCTCGTTTTACAAATGGTCCCCATGAATTAGAGCGCGGAGATATTTTTACAATCACTGTTGATGAAATAGAAGGAACCAAGGATCGTGTTGGTACGACCTATAAAGGTTTACCTGGAGATTGCAAGCCAGGAGATCGCATCCTGATTGATGATGGAAAAGTAACTGTTGAAGTTGTTGAAGTAAAAGGAAACGATGTAGTTACAAAAGTTATTCAGCCAGGAACTGTCAGTAATAATAAGGGTATTAACTTGCCGGGTGTTGCTGTTTCTGTTCCAGCATCTGTCTGAAAAAGACAAAGAAGATCTGCGTTGGGGACTTCGAGCTGGTGCAGATTTCATCGCTCTTTCATTTGTTCGAAATGCTGCAGATGTTGATGATGTTCATGCAATCATGGATGAAGTTGGATTTCGAGTTCCAGTTATTGCAAAGATTGAAAAGCCTCAGGCGGTTGAAAATCTTGAAGAGATCGTTGCAGCCTTTGATGGCATCATGGTTGCACGTGGTGATCTAGGTGTTGAACTTCCAATCGAAGATGTCCCTCTGGTTCAGAAGCGTTGCATTGAGCTTGCACGCGAGGCTGCTAAGCCGGTAATCGTGGCAACACAGATGCTTGATTCAATGATTGTGAACTCATCACCGACTAGAGCTGAGGCAACAGATTGTGCAAACGCTGTTCTAGATGGCGCAGATGCGTTGATGCTCTCTGGTGAAACATCTGTTGGCGCTTTTGCAATTGAAGCTGTTGCAACAATGGCACGCATTATTGCTCGCACAGAAGAAGGCGGATTTGAAATGATTCGTACGCTTCGCACAACACCAAAGACAAAGGGTGGTGCCATCACCCGCGCAGCTGCCGAAGTTGGCTCAATTGTTGGTGCTAAGTACTTAGTTACCTTTTCTCAATCTGGAGATTCTGCCCGTCGAATGGCTCGCTTGCGTTCACCTATTCCAATCCTTGCCTTCACTCCAGAAGTTGGTACATATAACCGTCTTGCATTGTCATGGGGAGTAGAACCAGAGATCACTCCGATGGTGAAGCACACCGATGAGATGGTGAAGCAGGCAGATACTCTTCTTATTGAATCGGGCCGAGCCAAAATTGGTGAAAACGTAGTAATTGTTGCCGGTTCACCTCCAGGAATTCCTGGCTCAACCAATGCAATGCGCGTTCACCGCGTGGGAGATGCTGTTAGTGGAGTGGTTGCGGCATACCGCTAAGATTGCCCTATGATTAAGCCTCGGTACTCCAACGGTAGAGAGGGCAGTCTCAAACACTGCACAGTGTCGGTTCAAGTCCGACTCGGGGCACTCTAGAAGTATTTCTTGAAGGGATGAATTGAACATGAGTGTTCGAATCCTTGTGGCAGAAGATGAAGCCTTAATTCGTATGGACCTTGTTGAAATGTTGCAAGGTGCCGGATATGAAGTTGTGGCTCAGGCAACCAATGGTCAAGAAGCAATTGATCTAGCAATAGAACATAAACCTGATCTTGCAATTCTTGATGTGAAGATGCCAATTCTGGATGGAATAACTGCGGCAGAAAGAATCATTCAAATAGCACCAGTTTTAATGCTCACCGCTTTTTCACAAAAAGAGTTGGTGGATCGTGCCCGCGATGCAGGGGTAATGGCCTATGTCGTTAAGCCATTTACGATCGGAGATTTGATGCCAGCTATTGAAATTGCAATTAGCAGGCATCTGCAAATGAGATCTTTAGCTGATGAAGTTGCAGATCTACATGATCGTCTTGAAACTAGAAAATTGATTGATCGCGCCAAGGGAATTTTGATGAAAGCTCTTAATCTTTCAGAGCCAGAGGCGTTCTCCTGGATTCAAAGAGCTGCCATGGATCGGCGACTTTCGATGAAAGATGTGGCCGAGGCGGTCATTAATCCCAACGCAGTTCCCGATAAATAGCCCTCAGGTTTGTCTCATTGTTTGATACGAAAAATCCCACTTTATAACGAAACCGAGACAATTCACGCGGGAATCTACCTTGTCTAATGCTCACCCCTGCCATTACTCTTTACGCCTCCCTGTCCCGGGACACAAGAACAGGAAAGGCACTACATATGAAGAAGAATCGCGTTCTCGCGGTTGTAGCTGCTGTAGCAATCGCAACATCATCATTCGTTGCATTCGCTCCGTCAGCATCAGCTGCTTGCTCAAGCAAGCTAAAGATTGCATACCAGGGTCCACTAACAGGACCAGAAGCAGCACTAGGAATCAACGAGCTTAACGGTGTGAAGTTTGCACTAAAGCAGTTTCCTTGCAGCTAACAAGTCAGCAAATGTTGATCCAGTTGTTTACGAAGTAGATGACCAAGGAGATCCAGCAGTTGCTGGTCCAATCGCACCTAAGGTTGCAGCTGAAGAGTGCGTAGTTGCACTAGTTGGTCCTGCTTACTCAGGCGCATCAAAGTGTTTCACTACCTGTTTACCTATCTGCAGGATCTACCAATCATCACACCATCAGCAACAAACCCAACACTGTCCAGAATTCGGAAAGTCAATTTTCCACCGTGCAGTGTTGACAGATGATTACCAAGGTCCAGCTCTTGCACGTTTGGTTACAACACGTGTCAAGGACGCAAAGGTGTTCTTGGTTAACGATGCATCAGACTACGCAGTTGGACTTACAGAAGACTGTAGATATCACACTTGCAGGCCGTCGTTGTTGGTAAGGATGTAACACCAACAGGTACAACTGACTTCACAGCAACAATTGCGAAGATCAAGAAGTCAAAGGCAACAGCAGTGATCTACTCAGGTTACTTCTCACAAGCAGCAGTATTCGTAAAGCAGCTACGTGACTCAGGTTCAAAGATTGTCTTCGCTTCAGGCGACGGAACTACTTGATGCTCAGTTCGTAAAGCTTGCTCGTAAGGCTGCAGAAGGTGTTCTACTTTCAGCACCAGCTATCCCAATGGAAACAGCATCTCCAAAGCTTGCTGCAGAAATGGTAAAGGCTGGTTGGACTCCTGGTGTTTACACAACAGAGTCATACGATGCTGCTAACTTCTTCCTTGAGGCAATCAAGGCTGGAAACAGCGATCGCGCGATCAATCAACAAGTACGTCTCAACTAAGTCATCAAAGGGTCTTTCAAAGGTCCTAAAGTTTGATGACTCAGGGTGAAGTATCTGGTGCAGATGTAAACGGCTTCGTAATCAAGAACGGAAAGATCGTTCTTCTTGGAGCAATCAAGGCATAATTCGCTTCGGCGAAACTTGTAAGTACGGTCAGAGTGGGTGGGGAAACCCGCCCACTCTGACCCTTTAAAGTAAAGGTGAGAAATGGATTTCGCACTCCTGAGGGATGCTTTTTGGGGCTTGAGCTTTGATGGTTTAGCACTTGGCGCGATTTATGCGCTTATCTCACTTGGTTACACATTGGTATACGGCGTACTTCGCCTTATTAACTTTGCACACTCTGAAGTCTTCATGATCGGAACTTTTGCCGCACTCGTAGCTTCATCTGGTCTTATGGGCGTCAAGGTTGAAGACGAGCCTCGTACTGGGGTGTCCATGATCCTCACGCTCATTGTTTGTTTAGCTATCGCGATGTTGGCCTCTGCCATTACCGCGGTACTTGTAGAAATAGTTGCTTATCGTCGACTGCGTCAACGAGGAGCAACAAAGCTTGCAACATTGATTTCAGCAATCGGAGTTTCAATCTCTTTGGTTGAGCTGTTCCGAATCCTTACAGATTCTCTTCCTCGCGAATTTCCGCGCATTATGGAAAAGACATTTTTGTTTAGCTATGCCGGAGCAGATATTCGTAATGACAAAGTCATTGTGATTGTCGCTGCGGGCTTAATGATGTTTGCACTAGAGCGTTTCATTACCAAGTCTCGTCTTGGTAAGGGAATTCGCGCAGTGTCAATGGATGAGAACACCTCTACATTGATGGGCGTAAACATCAACCGAGTTATTACAGTTACTTTCTTTGCAGGTGGTCTCATGGCAGGTGCTGCAGCGTTTTTCTACATTTTGGTATACGAAAATACATCTTTCAAGGTTGGCTTCTTCCTCGGTATCAGCGCCTTTACCGCAGCTGTACTTGGCGGAATTGGTAACCTCAAGGGTGCGTTGTTTGGCGGCTTTGCGTTAGGTCTGATGGAGACATGGACCAGTGCGGTGTTCGGAACAGCATGGAAGGCAGTTATTTCATTCATTATCTTGGTACTCGTTCTTCTGATTAAGCCGACCGGCTTATTCGGCGAATCGATCCAGCAGGCGAGGGTCTAATGGCTGACAAGAAGCAACGCGTATCAACTTGCGCGATAGAGGCGCTGAATATTGGGAGCGTTCACCAAAGTGGCGCCGTGTTGCAATGGCCATCTTCTTTATCGCTATTTGCTACGCACTTCCATTCTTGAACAACCCACTGATTAATACACCTGGTTCTGATTTCCAATCAGTTCTTTTCTATCCAGTTGGAATGTATGTATTGATGGCCATCGGTCTCAATATTGTTGTTGGTAAATCGGGTCTTCTGGATTTGGGTTACGTTGCATTCTTTGCAATCGGTGCCTACACAATGGCGATCCTTGGCACAAAGACATCACTTAACTTCTGGGAAATCATGCCGATTGGTGTGGGACTTGCGATGTTGTCTGGCGTGCTTCTTGGTACACCAACACTTCGCCTTCGTGGTGATTACCTTGCAATCGTAACCTTAGGTTTTGGTGAAATTGTTCGAATCTTTGCAGTTAACACTGATGCAATCGGTGGAGCGCGAGGAATCGCCGGTATTCCAACTCCGCCAGATATTTTCAAGGCTAAGTTCACAATTTTGGATCCAAAGCCGTACTACTGGGTTCTCCTTACATTCACACTTCTAATCATCTGGATGGTTCGCCGCATGGCAGCTCGTCGTCCAGGACGTGCATGGGATGCAATTCGCCAAGATGATGATGTTGCACAGCTCATGGGAATTAACACTCGCAAGTACAAGGTGTGGGCATTTGTTCTTGGTGCTGCAGTTGCAGGTGTTGGAGGCGTTATTTATGCCTCACAAATTCTTTCTATTGTCCCCGACCAATTTAACTTAAACATCTCAATTCTTATTCTTGCTTGTGTTGTATTTGGTGGAATCGGAAACGTCTGGGGAGTAATTCTTGGAGCTGTGCTTTTGGCCTTTACGCCAGAGCGTATTCGTTTCTTAAGCCAACCACGTATTTTGGTCTTTGGTATCGCTTTGGTTGTAATGATGAACCTGCGACCAGATGGAATTTTGCCTAAGAAAAAGCGTGAGCATTTTGATCCTGACTGGCATACAGTCGAGGAATCAGGGGAAGGGCAGATCAAATAATGAGCGAGAATGTCTTAGAACTTAATAACATCACTATGAAGTTTGGTGGCGTTACAGCGCTTAATGAAGTCAACCTAGTCGTCAAGAAGGGCGAGATCCTCGCACTCATCGGCCCTAACGGTGCTGGTAAGACGACAGTATTTAACGTCATCACTGGCGTTTACAAGCCAACATCTGGTGATGTTTTGTTCCAGGGAAAATCAATTGTTGGTAAGAAGCGTTACAAGATTACAAAGCTAGGAATTGCTCGCACCTTCCAGAACATCCGCTTATTCGGTGAATCCTCAGCACTAGAAAATGTTGTCACTGGTGCAGATGTTCACTCAAAGTCAGGTGTTGTTGGTTCCATCTTTGGAACACCGCGTTCTCGTCGTGAAGAAAAGGCAGCCCTTGATCGCGCACTAGAACTACTTGATTTCATGGGTATTAAAAAGCGTGCTGGCCAACTTGGTAAGAATCTTCCATACGGAGATCAGCGTCGCCTTGAAATTGCTCGCGCACTTGCGACTAATCCAAAACTTCTACTGCTCGACGAGCCAGCTGCAGGTTTTAACCCTGCAGAAAAGGTTGCACTCGGCGATACCATCAAGAGAATTCGCGATGCTGGTTACACAGTGCTTCTGATCGAGCATGACATGTCATTGATCATGGGTGTTTCAGATCGTGTTGTTGTTCTTGATTTTGGAACAAAGATCGCTGATGGAACAACTAAAGAGGTTCAAAACGATCCACGCGTGATTGAAGCGTATTTAGGAGCACCTGCTGATGCGTCTTGAAATTAAAGACCTACACGTCCACTACGGCAAGATTGAAGCAATTAAAGGTGTTTCAGTTGTAGTCAATGAAGGCGAAATTGTGACTCTGATTGGTGCTAACGGTGCCGGTAAGACAACGATGCTCAAGACAATTTCTGGCTTGCGCCCAGTGACAAGTGGACAGATCCTGTTCAATGGCGAAGATATTTCAAAGATGCCTGCCCATAAGCGCGCAGATCTCGGATTAGCACAAGCTCCAGAAGGTCGCGGAATCTTTGTTGGTATGAGCGTTTTGGAAAACCTAGAAATGGGTAAGTACAACCGTAAAGATCGCAAGAAGGAGATGGCTGAGGATTTGGAAAAGGTCTATCACCTCTTTCCACGTCTAAAGGAGCGCGCATTCCAAGCTGGTGGAACTTTGTCTGGTGGAGAGCAGCAGATGCTTGCTATTGGTCGTGCACTGATGTCACGTCCGAAGGTTTTGCTTCTAGATGAGCCTTCAATGGGCCTTGCACCATTAATGATTCAGAATATCTTCAACATCATTACTGAGATCAATAAGACTGGTGTGACAATTCTGCTTGTTGAGCAAAATGCGCAGCAAGCGCTACAGCGTGCACATCGTGCTTATGTTCTTGAGGTGGGACACGTTGTCAAGGAAGCCAAGGCTTCAGATCTACTTAATGATCCAGCAGTACGTGCTGCATACCTTGGAACGGGTGCGCACTAACTCTTAACGGTCGGCAAGAATCATGCAGGTGATACGGGCAGTGCAGGTGCGCTGTCCGTCTTCATTTGTAATGACAATATCCCAGCAGCACAGAGTTTTTCCGATTGAAACAGCTGTTGCAACGCCTGTGACTATTCCTTTAGCAGTTGCTTTGTGATGTGTGGCGTTGATATCAATTCCAACAATTCTGCGATTTTCGCCAGCGTTGAGTTGAGTGCCAACAGATCCCAGTGATTCAGCAAGAACAACACTTGCTCCACCGTGCAAAATTCCCATTGGTTGAGTGTTTCCTTCAACGGGCATTGTGCCAACTAAACGAGTCAGTGATGCTTCCGTGATTTGGATGCCCATCTTTTTGTCGAGGGCGCCGCTTCCACGGTCGCGAATAATTGAAAGATAGTCCGGTTCTGTCATGGCTTGAGTCTAACGGGCACTCTACGATGCATCCATGACCAAACGCCTGTTACTTATCGATGGGCACTCCATGGCATATCGCGCATTTTTTGCCCTACCTGCGGAGAACTTCACTACCGCCCAAGGCCAGCACACCAACGCAATTTATGGCTTTGCAACGATGTTGCTCTCTCTGCTGACTACAGAAAAACCAACACATGTGGCTGTGGCATTTGACGTTTCCCGCAAGACCTTTAGGTCTGAGATTTTTCCGGAATACAAAGCCAATCGAGCAAAAACTCCCGATGAATTTAGATCACAGATGTCATATCTGCATGAGTTAGTGACAGCCTTTGGCATTACAACATTTGAAGTCGAAGGCTTTGAAGCAGATGACATCATTGCAACTATTTCCAAGCAAGCTGAGCGCGAGAATGCAGAGGTGTTTATCTGTACTGGCGATCGTGACTCATTTCAGTTGGTCAATGAAAAGACCACAGTGCTCTATCCAAAACGCGGGGTCAGTGACTTAACTCGTATGACACCGGATGCTGTTCAAGAAAAATATGGAATGAGTCCTGAGCAGTATCCAGATTTTGCTGCACTTCGCGGAGATCCCAGTGACAACCTGCCATCAGTTCCTGGCGTAGGTGAAAAAACTGCAGCTAAATGGATTGTTGAGTACGGCTCACTTCATGAATTAATCGCCAACATAGACAAGTTGGGCGGCAAGGTGGGCCAGTCACTTCGTGACTCCGTCAATGATGTAATCCGAAACCGCGAGTTAACACAATTGGTTGCAAACGTTCCCTTGGATTTAAGTATTGATGCGCTGGCCTGGATTGGTGTGGATGAGAACAAAACTAATCCGCTTTTTGACAAGTTGGAGTTTAAAACCCTAAAAGATCGCATGAAGCCAATCTTGCTTAAGGGGAGTGTAAAGACAGCTGAACCCGAATTTGAGTTGTTTGCAACGGAGATGACAGAAGGTGTTCTGACTCCTATTGAAGCGTCAGCAAAGATTGCACAACACTCAGGTGAAATTGCCATTGCCTTTCAGTTAGTAGAAGAGAAATTACATCGCTATGCCATCGCTCTGTCACCAGATGATGTTTTCTTGGTTCACTCATCGACAATGGGGGATTGGGCAACGGATAGAAACGTGGCAAAGATTGCTCATGATGCAAAGTCATTAGCCCGAGTGAGCGGCTTAACTGGAATCTCTTTTGATACTTCATTGGCTGCCTACCTCGTTAATCCAGGGGTGCGCAGTCAGGATCTGAAGGATATTCAGGAGCGCTGGGGAGATGGTTCTGCGATTAATGTTTCAACTCCCGAGCAAGAGCTACTGACATCGGCTCGTGCCATGTTTGCTTTGCGAGAATCACTGACACGCGAGTTAAAAGAGCGCAGTCTTTGGGATTTGTTCATGACTATGGAACTACCGGTTGCTGACCTTTTGGCCCGAATGGAATCCATAGGAATAGCTGTTAATAAAAAGGGCTTAGATGAACTAGCTGCCTTCTTTGAAGCTGAAGTTGCTCGGGAAACTAAGGCTGCGCATGAGGCCGTTGGTCATGAGTTTAACGTGGCATCTCCTAAACAGTTACAAGTTGTTTTATTCGATGAACTTGGCTTGCCAAAGACCAAAAAGATCAAGACCGGCTATACAACAGATGCTGAGAGCCTTGATTGGTTGCACCAAAAAAGTGGACACCCAGTTCTCACATCACTTCTTCGAATTCGTGAAACGAAGAAGCTAGGAACAACAGTTGAAGGACTTATTGCTGAAATTGCAAAAGATGGTCGCATACATACACATTTCCAGCAGACCGTTGCTGCAACAGGACGCTTGTCATCGACTGGACCTAACCTGCAAAACATTCCGGTGCGCACAGAAGAGGGTCGAAAGATTCGTGATTGTTTTACAGTGGGTAAGGGTTATGTTTCATTGCTAACTGCCGATTACAGCCAAATTGAAATGCGCATCATGGCCCATTTATCTAACGATGAAAGACTATTGGCAGCCTTTGCATCAGGTGAAGATCTGCATGCAACTGTGGCTGGACTTGTCTTTGGTGTTAAGCAATCTGAAGTAGACCCTGAAATGCGTAGGCAGATGAAGGCGATGTCATATGGACTTGCTTATGGTCTTTCTTCCTATGGCTTAGCAATCCAATTGGATATTTCGCCACCTGCAGCTCAGCAATTGATGGATACTTACTTTGAGCGTTTTGGTGGCATCCGTGACTATCTAAAGACTGTGGTTGAAGATGCTCGCAAAGTTGGTTACACCGAAACCATTATGGGACGGCGTAGATATCTGCCGGACTTGATGCATGACAACCGACAACGTCGCGAGGTTGCAGAACGTATGGCACTTAACGCACCGATCCAAGGATCTGCTGCAGACATTATTAAATTGGCGATGCTCAATGTGCAAGCAGCGATTGAGAAAGAGAAGTTGAAGTCACGCTTGCTCCTTCAAATTCATGATGAGTTAATTCTTGAAGTTGTTGCAGGAGAAGAAGAAAAGATCAGTGATTTGGTGAGGCGAGAGATGGGCGCTGCATATCCTCTGAAAGCGCCACTAGATGTTAACGCTGGCTTGGGTCTTACCTGGCACGAAGCTGCACACTAACTACTTAACCTCGTTTGAAATATCTTTAATCGCACGTAGATCTTCTTCTTCAGTCGGAACATCATTTGCTGCGCTTAATCGTCCTCGTCCGATGGTGAGGATTATTAATCCGAACAAGATCATGATCGGCAACATAGCTAAACCAACACGTGGTGAGAACTCCTCAGAGACCACACCTCCGATGGCTGCGCCAAGTGCCATGAAAGATCCTTCAACACTCCAGATCCATCCGAGAGACGATGTTTGTGATCCTTGTGGTCGCACAGCTTCTAGAACTTCAAAGTAAAAAACTTGCACCGCTCCACCAACAAGACCGATGAAAGCACCAACTAGTGCCATCGTCCAATCAGGGTTTGTAAACGCGATAGGGATACAGGTTAAAAACCAGACCAAGTAGGTATTTCTCAAAGCCGAGAGTGGAGCTAGATTCTTAGAGACGAGCCCACCGAGTAGCCCTCCAATAATTGTTGCTATTCCGAAGGCGGCAAAAATCCATGCAACTCTATGTTGAACGTTTTCTTGTGTAGCAAAAGCAGGAACTGCCACATCAAATACACCCCAACCAAATCCAATAAAGCAGCCTTCGAACATCAGCATCTGAATAGCACGATCTCGCCACAAACGTTGCTGACCTTTTTCCTTCTTCTCTGGAATCCAGTCTCTAGAGGCGGGGGTTAATGACAGTGCTATTCCACCAGTAAGCATGAGCGCTGCTGTTGTGGTTAGTCCAAGTCCTGGGTGGGCAGAGAGTGAAAGAGCGGTAATGACGACAGGACCAATAACAGTAGTTGCACTCATCATTGAAGAATCAAATGCATAAGCAGTTCTTAAATAGCTTTCCGGAACGATGTCTTTCCAGAGGGGGCGAACCGAAAGATTGATAGGAGGAGCAGTGATTCCCAAGATAAATGCGGTAACTAAAATTGATTGACGGGTTTGCATCGCGTTTAGAATTAGTATTAACGCAGCATAGAGTGGAACCAGAATGCGGATTGGCCATTTCTGACCAAAGCGATCCATTACTGAACCGCGAAGTCCAGCGGTGGCCGAGCCAGCTAAAGAGTTCAAACCGATGGCGAAACCGGCAACAGCGACTGAACCTGTTGCTTGCTCCGCCTTGAAAAATATTCCAAGTCCGATCATTCCGTAGGCGATTCGTGCGGGAAAGGCACTTAAACCGAGCAAAAGGACTTGAGGGAAGGCAAACAACTCTCTATATCTATTCATATCGTCATTTAGTGTAACGATTACGCTCAAAAAAGTATCCGGATTTGCCCTAATGAGCGCACAAACCGTACCCTTGCCCTTCAGCCGCGAAAGCGGGAACTACTACTTTCTATCCCTACGGAGCTCAATTGTCTACACCACAAATTGCAATAAATGACATCGGATCAGCTGAAGATTTTCTAGCAGCAATCGAAGGCACAATTAGAAATTTCAATGATGGCGACCTAGTTTCAGGTGCTGTTGTTCAAGTCGGACGCGAAGAAGTACTTGTTGATATCGGATACAAGACTGAAGGTGTTATTCCAGCTCGCGAACTTTCAATTCGCCACGATGCAGATCCAAACTCAATCGTTAAAGTCGGTGAGATTATTGAAGCTCTCGTTCTTCAGAAAGAAGACAAAGAGGGTCGCCTGATTCTTTCCAAGAAGCGCGCACAGTACGAACGCGCCTGGGGAGACATCGAAGGCAAGAAGGAGCGCGACGAAGTTGTCGTCGGAACTGTTATTGAAGTTGTTAAGGGTGGACTTATCGTGGACATCGGTCTACGTGGCTTCCTTCCAGCATCACTTGTTGAAATGCGTCGCGTTCGCGATCTGACTCCATACATTGGCAAGCAGGTTGAAGCACGCATCATCGAACTAGATAAGAATCGCAACAACGTTGTTCTTTCACGTCGTGCATTCCTAGAGCAGACACAATCAGAATCACGCACAACATTCCTTAACCAGCTTCAAAAGGGCCAGGTTCGCACAGGTGTTGTTTCATCAATCGTTAACTTCGGTGCATTCGTTGACCTTGGTGGCGTAGATGGTTTGGTTCACGTGTCAGAACTTTCATGGAAGCACATTGATCACCCAGGTGAAGTTGTTGAAGTTGGCGACGAAGTAACTGTTGAAGTTCTCGAAGTTGATTTTGAGCGTGAGCGTGTTTCACTATCACTCAAGGCAACACAAGAAGATCCATGGCAGGCATTTGCTCGCACACACACAATCAATCAGGTTGTTCCAGGTGTTGTGACAAAGCTAGTTCCATTCGGAGCATTCATTCGTGTCCACGAAGGTATTGAAGGCCTAGTCCACATTTCAGAGTTGGCAGAACGCCACGTTGAAATTCCAGAGCAGGTTGTTGCCGTTGATGACGAGTTGTTCGTAAAGATCATCGACATCGACCTAGAGCGTCGTCGTATTTCTCTATCGCTCAAGCAAGCTAATGAAGGACATGAGATTGAGATCGAAGCATTTGATCCAACTCAGTACGGAATGGCTGCTCGTTATGACGCAGAAGGAAACTTCATTTACCCTGAAGGTTTTGATTCTGACTCACAAGAGTGGAAGCCAGGATATGAAACACAGCGCGAAGAGTGGGAAAAGCAGTACGCCCAAGCGCAAGAGCGTTTCATGGCACACAAGAAGCAAAAGTCTGAAGCAAAGGTTGCTGACGCAGCCGCTACTCCAGCCGAAGGCGCAGAAGAAGTTGTTGCTGCCGAATAAGTAAGAAGACTCTATGAAAAGGCCTCGCGTAACTGCGGGGCCTTTTTCATTCTCAGACTATTCTTTGGAGCATGCGAGTCATAGGTTTAACTGGGGGAATTGGTTGTGGAAAGTCTCTTGCCGCTCAGTATTTTGCTGAACTCGGTGCACTTGTTATTGACGCTGATCAATTAGCACGTGCTGCAATAGAACGAGGATCAGATGGCTTTGATGAAGTTGTCACACTATTTGGTGATTCGATTTTAAAAGATGGAAACATTGATCGCAGAGCATTGGGTGAGTTGATATTCAAAGATGCATCCGCAAAAAAACAATTAGAAAACATAATTCATCCTTTTGTTCGCAGAGAATTTGAAGAAGCGGTCGCATCGCTAAAAGGTGACCAAGTACTTGTCTATGAGATTCCTTTGTTGGTTGAGACCAAGGCACATGAAAGATTTGACGTTGTGATAACTGTTGAATCTGAAATGGAGAACCGTATTGCGCGCCTGCGGGGTAGGGGAATGCACATTTCAGAGATCGAAGGCCGCATTGCGGCGCAGGCCACACGTGAACAGCGCATTGAGGTCGCAGATTTCCTCATAGAAAATGATGGAAGTGAAGATGAGCTGCTGCGCCAGGTTGAGAACATCTGGGATAGCCTCCACGATAATTAATAAGTAGGCTTACCAAATGCGCCCAATATCTGATCTGCAACGCAGAGTTGAGCCTTTTCAGGTAATCAGTGACTATGTTCCGGCTGGAGATCAGCCTGCTGCGATCGCAGAGATTACAAAGCGAATCAATGCAGGTGAAAGAGATGTCGTACTTCTCGGTGCCACCGGTACTGGAAAATCTGCGACAACTGCCTGGTTAATCGAACAGCTACAGCGTCCAACTTTGGTGCTTGCTCCTAATAAGACCCTTGCTGCACAGCTTGCAAATGAGTTTCGAGAACTATTGCCTAACAATGCAGTCGAATACTTTGTTTCCTATTACGACTACTACCAACCAGAAGCATATGTTCCTCAGACCGATACCTTTATCGAGAAGGATTCAAGTGTTAACGAAGAGGTGGAGCGCCTGCGCCACTCGGCTACCAATTCACTTCTTACTCGTCGAGATGTCATAGTGGTTGCAACGGTTTCCTGTATTTATGGACTTGGTACACCGCAGGAGTACGTGGATCGCATGGTGCGATTGCGAGTTGGCGAAGAGATCGAGCGCAATGCGCTTCTTCGCAGGTTCGTAGATGTTCAGTACAAACGCAATGACATGGCCTTTGAGCGAGGCACATTCCGTGTGCGCGGGGACACCATTGAGATCATTCCAATGTATGAAGAGCTTGCCATTCGCATTGAAATGTTTGGCGATGAAATTGAAAAGCTGACGACCCTTCACCCGCTGACGGGCGAGATCATCAGGGATGAAGAAGAGATCTTTATTTTTCCAGCCACACACTATGCCGCAGGTCCAGAAACAATGAAGCGGGCAATTGGTGATATTCAGGATGAATTGCAGATTCAATTAAACCTTTTTGAAAAGCAGGGCAAGTTGCTAGAAGCGCAGCGATTACGGATGCGTACAACTTTTGACATTGAGATGATGGAGCAAATCGGATTTTGTAGTGGCATCGAAAACTATTCACGCCACCTTGATGATCGTGCTGCAGGATCTGCCCCGCATTGTTTGCTTGATTACTTTCCTGAAGATTTCTTAGTTGTTATTGATGAGAGTCACGTGACGGTTCCACAGCTTGGTGCGATGTTTGAAGGAGATGCTTCTCGCAAGCGCACTCTGGTTGAGCATGGTTTTCGCTTGCCAAGTGCTTTAGATAACCGCCCGCTTAAGTTTCCGGAGTTCTCTGAACGAACTGGACAAACTCTTTATCTCTCTGCGACCCCTGGTAAGTATGAGATGGCTAAGGTCAATGGCGATGTCGTAGAGCAAGTTATTCGTCCAACAGGTTTGGTCGATCCACAGATTGTTATCAAGCCGATCAAGGGCCAGATTGATGATCTGCTCAACGAAATCAATATTCGTGCAGCCAAAAATGAGCGCGTCCTCGTAACAACGTTAACTAAGAAGATGTCTGAGGATTTAACAGATTATCTACAAGAGCGTGGAGTCAATGTTCGCTACCTGCACTCTGAAGTCGATACCTTACGTCGCGTCGAATTACTTCGCGAGCTTCGCACCGGTGATTACGATGTCTTGATTGGTATCAACTTACTTCGTGAAGGTCTCGATCTACCCGAAGTATCACTTGTCGCGATTTTGGATGCTGACAAGGAAGGATTCTTGCGTTCATCAACCTCATTGATTCAAACTATTGGACGTGCCGCTCGAAATGTTTCGGGTGAAGTGCATATGTATGCAGACCGGATTACAGATTCAATGGCCAAGGCAATTGATGAGACAAACCGACGTCGCGCAAAACAGGTTGCCTATAACCTTGAGCGCGGAGTTGATCCTCAGCCATTGCGCAAAAAGATTGCAGATATTACCGATCTGATTAACCGTGAGAGTGAAGATACTGAGGAGCTTTTGTCCCATGAAAAGGGTGGAGCCAAGAATGTGGGCGCATCAGCCGGAATTTTCGATAAATCCTCGATTTCCTTGCCGCGCAAGGATCTGATCGCGTTGATAGGCTCGCTCACCGATCAGATGCGCAATGCAGCATCTGAACTTCAATTTGAAGTTGCTGCGCGTTTGCGTGATGAAATCAAGATATTGAAGAAAGAGCTACGAATGATGGAAGAGGCCGGGGTTTGAGTATCGATAAGTTGGTTGTGCGCGGAGCACGCGAGCACAACCTCAAAAACGTTTCCATCGAACTTCCACGAGATGCCTTAGTTGTTTTCACTGGCTTATCAGGTTCAGGAAAGTCCTCTCTTGCCTTTGACACAATCTTTGCTGAAGGCCAGCGTCGCTACGTTGAATCTCTTTCAGCTTATGCACGCCAGTTCCTCGGCCAGATGGATAAGCCTGATGTTGATTTCATTGAAGGACTTTCTCCTGCAGTTTCAATTGATCAGAAGTCAACCAACCGAAACCCTCGATCAACAGTTGGAACGATCACTGAGGTTTATGACTATTTAAGACTTTTGTTTGCACGCGCAGGGCGACCGCACTGTCCTAATTGTGGCAAGGCTGTTACCCGTCAATCGCCACAACAAATCGTGGATCAGATTCTTGAGCTTCCACCAACAACGAAGTTTCAGGTTTTGGCACCAGTTATTCGTGCACGTAAGGGTGAATTTGTTGAGTTGTTCAGTGATTTGATCACACAAGGATATTCACGTGCTCGTATTGATGGCGAAGTAGTTCAACTCTCTGATGCACCAAAGCTTAAGAAGCAGGAAAAGCACACCATCGAGGTTGTTATCGATCGTTTAACCGCCAAAGCAGAGAGCAAGACTCGCCTGACAGATTCAATTGAAACCGCTTTGCGACTTGCCTCAGGAATTGTTGTGTTGGATTTTGTTGATGCTAAGGGTGCTGACAAGGAACGCACATATAGCGAGCATCTGGCCTGCCATGATTGTGAGCTCTCATTTGAAGAGTTAGAGCCTCGTTCTTTCTCATTTAACTCTCCATTTGGTGCATGTGCTGAGTGCTCAGGAATTGGTACTAAAAAAGAGGTTGATGAAGATCTGATAATTCCTGATGACTCAATCTCGATTAATGATGGTGCTATTGCCCCTTGGTCTGGTGGTCAATCATCAGATTACTTCCTGCGTTTATTAGAGGCCCTTGCAAAAGACCTGCCATTCTCACTCGATACGCCGTGGAAGAAGATTTCTGCCAAAGCACGCGATGCCATTCTTAACGGCTATGAGTATGAAATTAAGATGAAGTACAAGGGTCGCTATGGTGCCCGTAATTACACAACAGGCTTTGAGGGTGTTATTCCCTTTATTCACCGCCGCCACGAGGAAACAGATAGTGATTACAGTCGCGATAAATACGAGGCTTATATGCGCGAGATCTCCTGTGAAAAGTGCAACGGTGCTCGTTTAAAGCCAGAGGTACTTGCTGTGACAATCGGGGATAAGAACATCTCTGAGATTTGCGAACTTTCAATTGCAGATTGCGCCACCTTCTTAAAGCAGATCAAGCTCAACAAGCGTGAAGCACAGATTGCAGAGCGCGTAATGAAAGAGGTCAACGCGCGTCTTGGCTTCTTACTAGATGTTGGACTTGATTACCTTTCACTTGCTCGTCCTGCTGGATCTCTATCTGG
Source organism: Candidatus Planktophila sp. (assembly GCA_964203475.1). Lineage (GTDB taxonomy): Bacteria > Actinomycetota > Actinomycetes > Nanopelagicales > Nanopelagicaceae > Planktophila. The sequence continues at coordinate 152,856 of CAXNLR010000002.1, forward strand.
CGGTGAAGCACAGCGCATTCGCCTTGCAACCCAAATTGGTAGTGGTTTAGTTGGAGTTCTCTATGTTCTAGACGAGCCATCGATTGGTTTGCATCAAAGAGATAACAAACGACTTATCGAAACTTTGACCCGACTGCGCAACCTTGGTAACACACTGATTGTTGTTGAACACGATGAAGAAACAATTCGCACAGCAGACTGGATCGTTGATATTGGGCCAGGTGCTGGCGAGCATGGTGGCAAGGTTGTTGTCTCTGGAAGTTATGAAGATTTGATCAATTCGAAAGAATCCATAACTGGTGCATATTTATCTGGGCGTAAATCAATTGCGATTCCCAAGACTCGCCGTCCAATCGATTCAAAACGCAAACTTGTCGTTAAGGGAGCTAAAGAGAATAACCTTAAGGAAATCGATGTTGAAGTTCCTTTGGGTGTCTTTGTTTCGGTAACGGGTGTTAGTGGTTCTGGAAAATCGACACTTGTAAATGACATCTTGTATACAGTGCTGGCTAATAAGTTAAATGGTGCTCGTTTAGTTCCAGGTCGTCACCGCACTGTCTCTGGCATCGAATTACTGGACAAAGTAGTTCACGTCGATCAATCTCCAATTGGTCGCACACCGCGTTCCAACCCAGCAACTTACACAGGTGTCTTCGACAAGATCCGCGCACTATTTGCTGAAACAAGTGAGGCAAAGATTCGTGGATACCAACAAGGCCGTTTCTCCTTTAACGTTAAAGGTGGACGCTGCGAGAACTGTTCTGGTGATGGAACCATCACAATTGAAATGAACTTCTTGCCAGATGTTTATGTGCCATGCGAGGTGTGTCATGGTGCGCGCTATAACCGCGAAACCCTAGAAGTTCACTACAAGAACAAGACGATTGCAGAAGTATTGAATATGCCTATTGAAGAGGCTAGCGGCTTCTTTGAATCTGTGCCCGCGATTGCTCGCTACCTCAAGACCCTTAATGATGTGGGACTTGGCTATGTTCGATTGGGTCAATCGGCTCCAACGTTGTCCGGTGGTGAAGCACAGCGCGTCAAGCTTGCAACTGAGCTACAACGCAGATCAACTGGCCGCACGATCTATGTTTTGGATGAACCAACAACAGGCTTGCACTTTGAAGATGTCAATAAGTTGTTGACCGTTCTCAACCGTTTGGTTGATACCGGAAACACTGTTGTTGTTATCGAGCACAACCTCGATGTCATTAAGTGCTCCGACTGGGTCATTGATATGGGACCGGAGGGCGGATTCCGCGGGGGATTAGTCGTTGCTGAGGGAACACCTGAAGATGTTGCAAAGGTGAAAGAGAGTTACACGGGACAGTTCTTAGGTGAGATTTTAAAGTCAAATAGAAAAGCGCCAGCAAAGAAATAGTCCAATGGCAGATCCTCAAAGTTATCGGCCAAGTAATATCCCGGAGCATCCTGGGGTTTACCGTTTCTATAATGCTAAAGACAAGATCATCTATGTTGGCAAGGCAAAAAATCTTAAGAACCGCCTGAGTAATTACTTTCAGGCAAATCTTGCGACTAAGACCTATCGCATGGTGCATGAAGCGGTCAGGGTTGATTGGACCATCGTAAGCACCGAACTTGAAGCGTTAGCGCTGGAATTTAGTTGGATTAAGCAACACCAACCTAAGTACAACGTTCAGTTTAAAGATGACAAGTCCTACCCTTACTTAGCCTTATCTCTTAATGATGAGTATCCGATGATCTTTATAACTCGTAAAGATAAGAGACCGGGTCTTAAGTACTTTGGCCCCTATACAAATGCGTGGGCACTTCGCAACACCTTCGAAGTTTTACTCAAAGTATTTCCTGTGAGATCCTGCTCTTCTGCGAACTTCACGCGTGCACGAAAGAGTAAAAGGCAGTGCCTATTGGGCGATATTGGTAAGTGCGCAGCACCTTGCGTGGATTGGATCTCTAAGGAAGATCACCAGAAACTGGCCCAGCGGTTAAATGATTTTATGGAATCTGGGATGGAAAACATCCTGCCAAAACTACATGAAGAGATGCAGAATGCGGCAAATAACGAGGAGTTTGAAAGAGCGGCCCGTTTGCGCGATCAGATTGACTCATTTGAGAAAGCTCAAAAATCTACAGAAGGTAACTTCTCAGATGATTTAGATGGTGACTTCATTTCCTTGTATCAAGATGGCTTCCATGCTGCAGGTTCGATTTTCTCAATGCAGCGCGGTTCAGTCAAAGGTTCACGGTCATGGATTGTGGACCAAGAGATGGTGCTTGAAGGACAAGATGTATTAACGGCTTTGCTGTATTCGATTTATGGAACTGGTTCAATGCAGGTGCCGCGCAATATTTATGTGAACAGCGAGCCCGTTGATAAGGATCAGTTAGAAAAATGGCTCGAAACTATAGGAAATTCAAAGGTTGAGATTAAGGTTCCTCAGCGAGGCGAGAAGGTAGAGCTGCTAGATACTGTGAAAAGGAATGCTCAATACTCGTTGATTCAATACTTGAGCAAGCGTGCCACCGATGCGGCAGTTAGTGGCAAGGCGTTGACAGAGATCGAAGAGTCTTTGAGTTTGGGGCGTACGCCATTGCGTATTGAATGCTTTGATATTTCCAATATTTCTGGAACATCAGTAGTTGCGTCAATGGTTGTCTTTGAAGATGGCATGGCAAAGAAGAGTGAATATCGCAGATTCATCATTAATACCGATGAAGGTTTTGATGACACTCGAGCAATGCATCAAGTGATTACCCGTCGCTTGAAGCGCCTGATTGATGATCGTCAAGAAAATGAGGCAGAGGTAGCAGAGCTTGGGGGAAAACCAAGTAAGTTCGCATACCCTCCACAGTTAATCGTTGTTGATGGTGGTGCGCCTCAGGTGAGTGCGGCACAACGAGCTCTTACAGAACTCGGCATTACAGACATTGCATTGTGCGGGTTAGCTAAGCGCTTAGAAGAGGTGTGGATTCCAGGATCAAAAGATCCGCTAATTTTGCCAAGAAACAGCGAAGGTCTATATCTACTGCAGCGAATTCGCGATGAAGCACACCGCTTTGCCATCTCCTTCCACCGTTCACGTAGATCTAAGGTGATGTTGGAATCAGTATTGGATGACATTCCACAGCTAGGTTCTGCTCGCAGAGCTGCCCTACTAGATCGATTTGGATCTGTGGCTGCTATTCGCAAAGCCAATGTGGAGGACATCGCAGCAACTCCTGGCATTGGTGCAAAGATCGCTTCGATTATTGAAGAGCATTTAAGTACCATTACGGCGCAGAAAGTAAACACTGAAACTGGCGAGATTCTAGGGACGTAGGCATGAGTAACAATTTCTTTGAGCAGGATGTAAAGGTGCAAACAGACTCCCTGACTGTGTTTGCTCGTGAGATATTAAAGAAGTATGGGATTAGTGATGCTGAAGTTGAGTGCATCAACTTTGAGTTCAACGCCACTTTTGCAGTCTCGACTGAGTCTGGTCAGAAGTACGCACTGCGTTTGAACATCAATTCAACGCGAGTGGTTTCAAATATTTTGGCTGAGACTCAGTGGGTTCGAGATCTTGCACGCATCCCGTCAATTAATGTTCCAACACCTATTGCATCCCTTGATGATAAGTACCTCGTTTCTGCGCACCATGCAGATTCAGGGCAGACTATTTATGGCGTGATGTATTCATGGCTTGAAGGTGAAGAAATAGGGGATGAGCCAACACTGGATCAGCTTCACACCGTTGGTCAAAGCATGGCTCTGTTACATGAAAACTCGTCCAATTTCACACTTTCCGATGGGGCCGAACTTCCCACCTTCAATGATTTCTTTTGGGGAACTGAGGATTTCCTATTTTCAAGTAAATCAACGCTGATTCCTAAAGATCGTGCACTCATTGAACAAGCTCGTGATCTAATCATGAAGTTTACCGATGAACTGTATGCAACCTCTGCCGTCCACATCATTCATGCCGATTTACATGGCTGGAATTTGATGTGGCATGAAGATCAACTCTCCATCTTTGACTTTGATGATTGTGGATATGGGGTTCAGGCCCAAGACATCGCTGTGGCGCTGTATTACTTGGATACTCCCGAACAAGATGCCGCTTTGCTTGATGGCTATAAGAGCATTCGCCCATTACCTGTTTACTCTGAAAACGCTATGAAGGCGCTATTGCTGCAACGGCGGTTATTGCTGCTGAACTACCTCTATGAGACCAAGAACGCTGAGCACAAAGAGATGTTGCCGGCTTATTTGGAAAAGACAATTGAGCGTGTTTCCACATTCTTGACAGATGTAACACAATAGTTCCATGACACAAGAGACCTTGATTCTGACCGGCATGTCAGGTGCTGGCCGATCAACGGTTGCCCATGCCTTGGAAGATCTTGGTTGGTATGTTGTCGATAATCTGCCACCTTCTTTGTTGCCTGCATTAGTTACGAAAGGAACTGGACCACAAGGTAAAGAGTTAGCTGTTGTGGTTGATGTTCGCGGCGGAGAGTTCTTTGATGAACTCACTCACGCACTTGCAGAGCTGAAGCAAAGCAAATCTGATTATCGGCTGGTCTTTTTGGATGCGACAGATCAATCTCTAGTCCAACGCTTTGAATCGACTCGTCGTCCTCACCCTTTGCAGGGCAAGGATCGCATCGTTGATGGCATTGCACGTGAACGTGAAAAGCTCGAAGATGTTCGTTCGCAAGCAGATGTTGCAATAGACACAACAAATCTAAATGTTCACCAGTTAGAAAAGCGCATTGGTGAAATATTTGGATCAGGAAAGTTACAAGGAATCCGAGTCAATGTTTTGTCATTTGGTTACAAGTACGGAATCCCGGTTGATGCAGATTTAGTTCTGGATTGTCGCTTCATCCCAAATCCACATTGGATTCCAGAACTTCGCCCATTAACCGGTCTAACTCCGCAGGTCAGCGAAAAGGTTCTTGGTAGTGAAGGTGTGAAGGATTTCGTTCAGGGGTATGTGCATCTCGTAGATTCAATGATGGAAGGCTACATGCGTGAAGGTAAGAAGTATGTGACTATCGCGGTTGGTTGCACTGGTGGAAAACACCGAAGCGTTGCAATTACAGAAGAGATCGCCAAACAATTAAATGCAGTTGATACGGAATTGTCAGCGCACCCAACTCATCGTGATGTAGGTCGTGAATAAGTTTGTCTAAAGTTGTTGCCCTTGGTGGTGGTCATGGTTTGGCTGCAACCCTTGCAGCGCTACGTCGGATAACCCAAGAGATCACCGCAATAGTTACCGTTGCAGACAATGGCGGCTCAAGTGGGAGATTGCGCGAAGAGTTTCCTATTTTTCCACCTGGTGATTTGCGAATGGCATTGACAGCTTTGTGTGCAGATGATGATTGGGGCCGCACGTGGGCCGAAATCCTGCAACACAGATTTGATAGCAATGGTGAGTTAAATGGCCACGCAATGGGAAATTTGTTGCTGGCATCTATGTGGAATGCAGGCGAAGATCCAGTTGTTGCATTAGATCGTGTGGGACAACTGCTCAAAGTTATTGGACGAGTTCTTCCGATGGCAGCGGTCGCATTAGATATTGAGGGCACATTTAATACCTCAACTGGTCGCATAGTTGTTCGTGGTCAAAAAGAGGTGGCAACTGCAAAGGGGCATATTCAATCCCTTCGAATAATTCCGGAAGATCCACCAGCTAGAGACGAAGCTTTGAATGCAATTGCAGTTGCCGAATGGATAACGATGGGTCCCGGATCATGGTTTTCAAGTGTGATTCCGCACCTATTGGTACCGGCACAGTTAGATGCCTTGAAAAGTTCACAGGCAAAGAAGATTTTGATATTAAATTTAGATGCGTCTAGCCAGTCACAAGGCGAAGAGTTTGCTGGATCAACCCCCGAGCAGCATTTAGAGTTTTTTCATCACTATGCACCCGGATTAACCGTGGATTATTGCCTCGTGGACCAATCTGTTGTTCGAGATGAGCAATCACTGCGCGCAGCAGCATCAACCTTAGGTTCAGAGATTGTGGTGGCAGATATACGAAAAGCCCCAGGCAGCATTCATCATGATGCTGAAAAATTAGCTCTCCATTTGGGCCACATTTTTTCTCGCTAGATGGTTGGATTAGCCCCATGGCAATGACAGCATCAGTTAAGGACGAGCTATCTCGTCTGTCCATCACCAAACCGTGTTGTCGCAAGGCCGAGGTTTCCTCCCTTCTTCGCTTCGCCGGTGGGCTCCATATCGCAGCCGGCAAAATCGTTATCGAAGTTGAACTAGACACTTCACAGAGTGCCCGCAGACTTCGCAAAGACATTGCAGATATTTATGGGCATGATTCTGATTTGGCGGTCTTGTCATCAAGTGGATTGCGCAAGGGATCACGATATGTTGTTCGTGTAATTAATGAAGGCGATGCACTGGCTCGTCAAACAGGATTAGTAGATGCAAATGGTCGCCCAGTTCGTGGATTGCCGCCGCAGGTTGTTTCTGCTGCAACATGTGATTCAGAAGCTGCATGGCGCGGTGCTTTTATCGCGCACGGTTCACTGACAGAACCAGGTCGATCTTCATCACTTGAAATTACGTGCCCAGGACCAGAGGCGGCTTTAGCGTTAGTGGGAGCAGCCCGACGCCTTGGAATTGTTGCAAAGGCCAGAGAAGTTCGCGGTGTTGATCGCGTTGTTATTCGTGACGGTGATGCCATTGGTGTTTTGCTTACTCGCTTAGGCGCACATGAAAGTGTTCTTGCGTGGGAAGAGCGCCGCATGCGCCGTGAAGTTCGGGCAACTGCTAACCGTCTTGCAAACTTTGATGATGCAAACCTTCGCCGTTCAGCCCGCGCAGCCGTTGCAGCCGCTGCCCGTGTGCAAAGGGCCATGGAGATTCTTGGGCCAACAATTCCTGATCACCTAAAAGAGGCTGGGGATCTGCGCATTAATCATGGCCAGGCATCATTGGAAGAGTTAGGCTCACTTGCCACCCCTCCAATGACAAAAGATGCAATCGCTGGTCGTATTCGTCGCCTGCTGGCTATGGCAGATAAGCGTGCTCAAGAGCTCGGAATTCCAGATACTGAGAGTGGTCTCTCGCCTGATTTACTCAATTAGTAGGTAGATACTCAAGAGTTCATTAACTCTTCACTGGTAAGGTTCTCCCTAAGACCCCAGCGTTGTGGCAGTTTTACGAACCACCAACAGCTGGGCTTTTTTATGCCGCGCCGAGAAATCTCTGCAGCAGAGGCCCCACTAGTAGCAAGGACACTTTCGTGATTAATGTCGGAATCAATGGTTTTGGACGCATCGGTCGTAACTTCTTCCGTGCCTCACTGACTAACCCAAATATCAACATCGTCGCAATTAACGACCTGACTCCCAATGAGACTCTTGCTCACCTTTTGAAGTATGACTCAATCTTGGGTCGCCTTGGTCTACCTGTCACATTCACAGATGATTCAATCACTGTTAACGGCAAGACAATCAAAGTTTTCTCAGAGCGCGATCCAGCAAACCTGCCATGGGCTTCAGTTAAGGCAGATGTAGTTGTTGAATCAACAGGTATTTTCACAAAGGCTGCAGATGCTCAAAAGCACATCACAGCCGGTGCCAAGAAGGTAATCATCTCTGCTCCAGCAACAGATGAGGACATCACGATCGTTATGGGTGTTAACCACACACAGTATGACAATTCAAAGCACAACATTATTTCAAATGCATCATGCACAACCAACTGCCTTGCACCAATGGCAAAGGTTTTGCAGGACAACTGGGGAATTGTTAAGGGCTTGATGACAACAATTCACGCATACACAAATGACCAGGTAATCCTTGATTTCCCACATAAGGATCTACGTCGCTCACGTGCAGCCGCAACAAACATGATTCCAACATCTACTGGTGCTGCAAAGGCGATCTCACTTGTTATGCCAGAGCTCAAGGGCAAGCTAGATGGCTATGCAATGCGCGTGCCAGTTCCAACAGGATCTGCAACTGATCTAACTGTTGAACTTGCAAAGGAAGCCACAGCTGCAGAAATTAACGCTGCAATGAAGGCTGCGGCCGATGGTCCACTCAAGGGATTCCTTTCATACACAGAAGACCCAATTGTTTCTTCTGACATCGTTACAGATCCTTCTTCTTGTATCTTCGATGCAGGTCTTACCAAGGTAATTGGTAACCAGGTCAAGGTCGTTGGTTGGTATGACAATGAATGGGGTTACTCAAACCGCCTAGTCGACTTGATCGATTATGTTGGTAAAACTCTGTAATGCCAGATCTTTCAACAATTGATGTAGCCGGAAAGCGAGTCTTTCTTCGTTGCGATCTTAATGTTCCCTTGAAAGAGGGAGTTATTAAGGATGATGGGCGTATTAAAGCCTCGCTTCCGACTATTCAATTACTTCTTGAAAAAGGCGCATCACTTGTAATTGCCGCCCATCTGGGTCGCCCAAAGGGTGAAGCAAAGCCTGAATTATCACTAGCTCCAGTTGCAAAGCGTTTAGCTGAACTACTTGGACGTGAAGTTAAGTTTACTGGTGATGTAACAGGGACTGCTGTAACTACTGCAGCCGAGTCATTGCAAGCTGGAGAAATTCTTCTTCTAGAAAATATTCGCTTCAGTGCAGCAGAGACAAGCAAAGAAGAGTCAGAGCGCGCAGAATTTGCTGGCGAACTAGCAAAACTTGCTGACTTCTATGTTGGTGATGGCTTTGGCGCAGTACACCGCAAGCACGCATCTGTTTTTGATCTACCTAAATTACTTCCACATGCTGCTGGCACATTAGTTGCAGCAGAGGTTCAAGTTCTAAAGAAGCTAACACAAGATCCAGAACGCCCATATGGTGTTGTTCTAGGTGGAGCAAAGGTTTCAGACAAGCTTGGCGTGATCGAAAACTTGCTGGGCAAGGTTGATGTTCTAGCAATTGGCGGCGGAATGGTGTTCACATTCCTGAAGGCTCAAGGCAAAGAAATCGGAACATCACTTGTTGAAGCAGAGATGCTTGATGTCGTTAAAGGATTGATTGCAACTGCAGAAAAAAACGGTGTGAAGTTGGTTCTTCCAACTGACATTGTTGTTGCTCCTACATTTGCAGCAGATGCCACACCAACTATCGTTGCAGCAGATGCGATCCCAGCAGATCAAATGGGACTAGATATTGGACCGGTATCTGCACAGGCATTTGCCGCTGAAATTGTTAAGTGCAAGACGGTGTTCTGGAATGGCCCAATGGGAGTGTTTGAATTTCCTAACTTTGCAGCTGGAACAAAAGTTGTTGCACAGGCTTTGACAGAGGTTTCAGGGATTTCAGTTGTAGGTGGGGGAGACTCAGCAGCAGCTGTTCGCGCACTTGGTTTTGCTGATTCTGAGTTCGGCTATATTTCAACAGGCGGCGGTGCTTCACTGGAATACCTCGAAGGCAAAGAACTTCCAGGTCTAGAAGCATTAGAATTAATTTAAGAATCAATAGCGGGGGAGTGATAATGCGTAAACCATTAATGGCAGGAAACTGGAAGATGAACCTCAATCACCTTGAGGCCATTGCAGTTGCACAAAAGTTGGTTTATGGCCTTGATGACAAGGATTACGACGCTGTTGATGTTGCAGTTATCCCTCCCTTCACAGATATTCGCTCAATTCAGACTTTGGTAGATGGTGATCGCTTACGCCTTCAATATGGAGCTCAGGATCTTTCACCTGATGCAAGTGGTGCGTTCACTGGAGATATCTCAGGTTCAATGTTGGCAAAGCTTGGTTGCACATATGTTGTGATTGGCCACTCAGAGCGCCGCGCAATCCATCAAGAGTCCGACGCCTTAATTAATCGAAAGATCAAGGCAGCGTTGGCTAATGAACTGATTCCAATTTTTTGTGTTGGTGAAGAGTTAGCGATTCGCGAAGCCGGAACGCATGTGAGCCACGTTATTCGCCAGGTGCGAGCAGGTCTTGAAGGATTTACAAAGCCAGAGTTAAAAAAGATTGTTATCGCCTATGAGCCAGTTTGGGCAATTGGTACAGGAAAAACTGCAACACCTGAAGATGCTCAAGAGGTCTGTGCTGCGATTCGTGAAGAGGTAGAAAATATTGGTTCACCTGAGATCGCATCAAATATGCGCATCCTTTACGGCGGTTCAGTGAAGTCTTCTAACATCGTGGAAATCATGAAAAAGACAGATGTTGATGGTGCCTTGATTGGTGGAGCGAGCCTAGATCCTGAAGAATTGGCCAAGATCGTCAAATTTCACGCGGTGAGCGAGTAAGCATTACCCCCACGGGGCAGGTATCCTTACCCTCTACGAACTAGGAGTTTAAGAAAAGTGAAACTAGCTCTCTCAATAGCGCTGATTATTACCAGCCTACTCATGATCCTTTTGGTACTTCTTCACAAAGGTAAGGGAAGCGGCCTATCCGATCTATTCGGTGGCGGTATCTCCTCAAACTACGGTGGTTCATCAGTCGTCGAGCGCAACCTTGATCGCATCACTATTGTCGCTGGCGGTTTGTGGTTTGCATTAGTTGTCGCGCTTTCACTCGTTCTGAAGTAAACAATTTTTTTTCGATTTTAATTTAGTAAAACAAGGGGATAACAATGGCAAGTGCAATTCGCGGAAGTCGTGTTGGCGCAGGCCCAATGGGTGAGGCAGAGCGCGGCGATTCAATCGCACGTGCCTACGTTTCATACTGGTGCGCAAACGGACATGAAGTTCGTCCATCATTTGCTGTTGAAGAAACTGTTGTAATTCCAGCTGAATGGGATTGCCCAAAGTGTGGTTACCCAGCAGGTCGCGATCGCAACAATCCGCCTAGCCCAGAAGTAAACGTTCCCTACAAGACTCACCTTGCCTATGTAAAAGAGCGTCGCACAGATGCTGAAGGTGAAAAACTTCTAGAAGAAGCGCTTCGTAAACTTCGCGGAGATGACGAAGAATAAATCTTAGAGAGCTTTAGCAGCTTCTAGTAATTCAGATATACCCATTGCGCGATTTGTAAGATTAAATCGAAGCAGTGGGTATTTTCTTGATGCCAGTGCTTTTCCATCACCTAATGCTTGGGCGGCAACTAAAGTCTTGAATCCGTAGATTTGTCCTGGGATTGCAACATCCTTTTTCACATCACCGGTAATTTGCAAGAACACTCCGTTTTGTTGGCCACCTTTATGAAATTGCCCTGTTGAGTGCAGGAAGCGTGGTCCCCAACCAAAAGTGACAGGGCGTCCTGATTTACTGGCAAGGATTTCACGCAGTTCAGCAATAGCCACATCATCTTTGCGATCAAGATAAGCCATGACTGCGATGTATCCGCCTGCAGGAATGCGAGAAATCAATTGCGATAACGCCTCTGTTGGATTACTTCCTGCACCAAAGATTTCCACAGCGCCAATTGTTGCATCGCCGGTAAAGGTTGGCAGCACACCCTTCCACTCATTAAGCAGGGCTGAAGTTTGTTCTTTTGCCTCAGTTACATTCGGCTGATTGAAAGGGTCGATGGCAAGTGCTGCACCGACTAGGGCGGTAACCCATTCCCACACAATAAATTGTGAAGCTAAATCACCTTCAACAACCAAGTCTGCAGTTCCGGTGAAAGCAATTGTGAAGGCATTGCCTTCAAGGCCGTGCTGTGATGACTCTGCAACTACAGGTAGGCGACCAATTTGATTCTTGCCAGTTGATTCGGCAACTAACTGCTCAATCCAATCACTCAATCCTGGCATTCCAGAACCTTGATCGGTAAAGGCAACGTATTGATCAGCGACATATGTCAGCAGGTATGCGATGTCGCACATCATCTGTGAGTCGGCAAAAAACGCAGCTTTGGTATCACTGGCGTTATCTAGCAACACTGAAACATCAACATCAATGAGCGCGGCCGGAAGCAATCCAAATGGACTCAAAACGCTAAAACGTCCACCTACATTGGGATCAGCGTTAACTACTGAATATCCGCCTTCTCTAACTTGCTTGTCCAAGGGAGAGCCTGGGTCTGTAACAAAAACCATATGGTCAATTGGATTTAGGCCAGCATCTTTAAACGCTCCTTCAAAGAGTGCACGTTGTGAAGCGGTCTCAATTGTTGAACCAGATTTTGAGCTCACTACAACCACGCTCTTAGCAAGGTCAGTTTTTAGGGCATGTGCAACATAATCTGGATCTGTTGAATCTAGAACAAATAGTTTCTTTGAAAAAGTTTGAGCAATTACTTCTGGTCCAAGTGAAGATCCGCCCATTCCACACAAAATGACAGAACTCTTGTCGCGATGCTTTGCAGCCAGAGCATCAAATTGTGGAAGAAGCTCACGAGATGATTCAGGCAGATCAATCCAATTCAAACGAACTGACGCTTCAGCTTGGGCATCTGGTCCCCAAATAGTCGAATCCTTCTGCTTAAGGCGTTCGTGGAAAGCTTGGAGCGCTTTGTATTGGGCCGATGAGCGGTCAATCTTTGATAGGGAAGTACCTTTAATTGAAATCATTGTTGTTGGGCAGCCTTTACATTCTCTAGTAATTCATCCCAAGCTTGGGCAAACTTCTTCACACCATCGATCTCTAAATCTGTGGTTATTTGGTCAAGAGAAATACCAAGAGCAGACAAACCCTTGAGAACATTGACCGCATCAGCGTAATTCCCAGAAATAGTATTTCCGCGCACCACACCATGATCAATCAGAGCATCTAAGGTTGTTTGAGGCATGGTGTTAACAGTCTCTGGCGCGATTAATTCAACAACGTATTGAGTGTCAGGATAGGCGGGATCTTTTACACCTGTTGAAGCCCACAAAGGACGCTGCTTATTAGATCCCTTGGATGACAAGGCACTCCAACGCTCTGAGCCGAACTTTTCTTCAAATAGTTGATAGGCCAAGTGCGCGTTTGCAATTGCAGCCTTACCTAAAAGCGCTTCGGCTTCAGGTGAGCCGGTTTTCTTGAGTAATCCATCAACAGTTGAATCGATACGACTTACAAAGAATGATGCAACAGAGTGGACTTGTGATGGATTCTCACACTGCTCTAGACCCTTCATGAAGGCATCAATAACTTGTCCATACCGCTTAACAGAAAAAATCAGTGTCACATTCACACTGATACCTGCAGCGATCAGTGCTGTGATGGCGGGCAACCCTTCAATCGTTGCTGGGACTTTAATCATTACATTGGGACGATCAATGATCTGCCCAAAGCTCTTTACCGGCGGCAATTGTGCCATCAGTATCTCGTGCAAGACGTGGGTCAACTTCAATGCTGACACGACCATCAAAACCTTTGCTGCTTGAAAAGATTGGCGCGAATAGATCGCATGCTTGACGCACATCATCTGTTGTCAGCTTCTTTACAACATCATCGACAGTTGCACCTTTCATGGCAGCAATATCTGCGCTGTATTCGGCTGCCCCGCTTATGGCGCTACTGAAAATACTGGGATTAGTCGTGACCCCGACAACGCCACTGTTTGCAATTCTTGAAGGCAATGAGTGGGCATCTGTTCCAGTGATTTTTGCCCGCGATAGATCATCTAGCCAAATAGATGTTCCAGCACTTGCTACTTTATGAACGCTCATTTGATTGCCTTCTTTACCTGAGCAACGACGTTTTCAACCGAGAAACCGAATTCTTTAAACAATCGCTTCGCATCTGCTGATGCACCGTAATGTTCTAGTGAGATTGCAACGCCAGTATCACCAATTAGTTCGCGCCATCCTTGGGCGATGCCAACTTCAATACTGATTTTCACAACATTAGGGGATAGGACTGAAGTTCTATATGCCTGATCTTGTTCAGCAAACCATTCAAGACATGGCGCACTTACAACTCTGACATTGATTCCCTCAGCAGCTAGAGCGGTTTGGGCATCAATGGCCAATGAAACTTCAGAGCCTGTTGCAATCAAGATTGCTTGAGGATTTGCAACATCTTTCAAGATGTATGCACCCTTTGCTACACCAGTTGCTGGCGCGCAGATAGTGCGATCAAATACCGGCAGATTTTGGCGAGAGAGCAGGATTCCTGCGGCTCGTCCGCGAGTAATAATCTGCTTCCAAGCCTCTGCTACTTCGTTGGCATCTCCTGGGCGAATTACATCTAGTCCTGGGATGGCACGAAGGGCCGCAAAGTGCTCAATCGGTTGGTGAGTTGGTCCATCTTCGCCCACACCAATCGAATCATGTGTCCACACATATGTAGATGCGATATTCATCAGTGCTGCAAGGCGCACAGCAGGACGCATGTAATCGCTAAAGACAGCAAATGTTCCACCAAAAGATCTGGTTAAACCATGGAGTGCAATTCCATTGAGTATTGATCCCATGGCATGTTCTCGAATACCAAAATGAATTATGCGGCCATAGGGATCTGCACCTGGGATAGAAGATGTTGTCGGAAGGAAAGATCCAGAAGCTTTAATGCTGGTGTTATTCGAACCAGCTAAGTCAGCAGATCCTCCCCAGAACTCTGGCAACTTGGCAGCGATTGCATTGATTACTTCACCAGAGGCAGCACGTGTCGCAACTTCTTTGTCAGGTGCAAAGACTGGAATGTCTGCATCCCAACCGGCAGGTAGGCCCTTCACGCGTAATCTTTCTAGAAGTGCAGCCTTCTCAGGATTTGCTGATTTCCATGTTGCAAACTTTCCATCCCATGTCGCACGGGCTGCTGCGCCGCGATCCTTAACAAGTCGTGCATGTGCAAGAACTTCGGCAGGCATTGCAAAATCTTCATCAGGGTTTAATCCCAGTGCAACCTTTGTTGCTTTGATTTCATCTACGCCAAGTGCTGACCCATGAGAGCCGGCTGTGCCTTGTGCTTTGGGAGCAGGCCATGCAATTACAGAATGCATGCGAATGAGTGTTGGCTTAGAAGTTTCTTTCTTTGCAGCAACCATTGCAGCATCTAAAGCGACGAGGTCAATGTTTCCTGTGGCAAGTGCTGCAACTTCAATAACGTGCCAACCATAAGCTCGGTAGCGAGCCGCAACATCTTCGGTGAATGCATTGTGAGTATCGCCTTCAATTGAAATTCTGTTGTCATCATAAATAATGTTGAGGTTGCCAAGCTCTTGTGTTCCAGCCAAAGATGAAGCTTCTGCGCTCACACCTTCTTGCAGATCTCCATCGGAACAAATAACCCAAATGGAGTGATCAAAAAGTGAAGTATTTGCAGGTGCTGTTGGATCAAGTAATCCGCGCTCATAACGGGCAGCCATAGCCATACCAACTGCTGTTGCCACGCCCTGACCTAGAGGACCGGTCGTCATTTCAACCCCTGCAGTGTGACCATATTCAGGATGGCCAGGAGTTAATGAACCCCATGTTCTAAAGCTTTGAAGATCTTTCATTTCAAGACCATAACCACTCAGAAAAAGTTGAATGTAAAGGGTTAGCGATGAGTGACCGCAGGAGAGTATGAATCTGTCGCGACCTAGCCAGTGTGGATCTGCTGGATCATGAACTAGGTGGCGTTGGAATAATGAGTATGCAACAGGTGCAAGCGACATTGCAGTACCTGGGTGGCCATTACCAACTTTTTGAACTGCATCAGCAGATAGTGCGCGTGCATAGGCAACAGCGCGATCATCTAATTCAGTCCAACCGGTTAGTGCGCTCATCTCTTATCCATTCTGTGTGATTACTGACAGTCGGATTCGCCACGCTGCGATCCATACCAAGGTTGCTCCTAGCAAGTGAGCAGCAACTAAAATTTCAGGAATACCGGTGAAGTATTGAATGTAGCCAATTCCACCTTGAGCAAGTGCAATTAATGCAAAAACCTTGATTGCTTTCTTGCTATGGGCACTAGTTCCTTGCGCAACATAAAAAGCAAATGTGACTCCCAGTAGAAAGATAACAACATCGGCATGGAGCCAAGCGACCGTACGTATGTCAAAATCAAATCGTTTCGCTTGTGCATCCCCAGCATGTGGACCTGATCCCGTAACTATTGTTCCTAAAATAATTACAACAAAAGAAGTGACTATGTGCACCACCGGAAATCTTTGAGGTAAGAGATGCAGGCTTCACAAATACGACGGGTGAACGTCTACGCGAGTACAACGAGGTTGCTCCAGCAATAAGAATGATTGATAGCAAGAGGTGGCCTGCAACAGGGATTGGATTTAGATCTGTTAACACGGTGATGCCGCCCAGAATTCCTTGACCAAAGATTCCTAGGAATTGTCCAATAGCTAATCCTCGTAAATCTTTACGCTTACTTTTTAAGACAGCGATAATCACTGCAATTGATGCAATTACTAAAACAAAAGTTAACAATCGATTTCCAAATTCAATCCACACATTTAACTGCGGTTCGGCTTGATGGGGGACCGGGGTATATGAACCTGGTGTGCACTCGGGCCAGGTGGGACATCCCAATCCAGATCCGGTTAACCGAACAGCTCCGCCTGTGACAACAAGGGCTGCCTGCAAGAAAAGCAGCAATCCTGTGGCCGGGGCCAAAACCCTTGTTGCTAGATCTGAGGCTTTGGACATGGCCTAAGCCTATGACCCTTGAGCCACGCAGGGCTCTCGAGTGGCTCTCTGTGTCGAATTACGACACAATACTGTTGTGAAAATGACCGGAGCCAATCCAGCAGGGGACGATGCCCGTACCCGTGATCTTGTGGCCCGCTCAATTCTAGAAAATGGACCGTCAACCGCCGCCGTTCTTGGTGAGCGTTTAGGGCTTACCGCAGCAGGAATTAGACGTCACCTAGATCTATTGGTTGCAGATGGTGTTGTGGAGGCGCGTGATCCACGTTCTTCATCGATTCGCGGTCGTGGTCGACCTTCTAAAGTTTTTGTCATGTCAGATCAAGGTCGCGAGAAGTTTGAACATTCATATGATGATCTAGCTGTAGCCGCACTCAAATTTATGTCTGCGCAATCTGGTGCACATCTTGTCGATGCTTTTGCACAATCTCGCGCCGATGACATTGAACGTCAGGCACAAAAGTTTATGGCAAAGCGTTCAGGCAAAGTTGATGCGCTCGCAGATTTCTTAACTGATCAGGGTTATGCGGCAAGTGTTCATGACAAGCCAATGGGGCAAGAGCTTTGCCAACACCACTGCCCGATTGCACACGTCGCATCTGAATTTCCACAATTATGTGAGGCTGAGACTGAAGCACTGTCAAAGTTACTTGGAACTCACGTTCAACGTTTGGCGACAATCGCACATGGCGATGGCGTTTGCACAACTTTTATCCCAAAGACACACACTACAACCCGAAAGGTACGTGCATGACTACAGCACATCCAGAACTCGACGGACTCGGCAACTACGAATACGGCTGGTCAGATAAGAGCTCCGCTGGCGATAACGCTAAGCGCGGCATCAATGAGGATGTTGTTCGCGACATCTCATCAAAGAAATCTGAACCACAGTGGATGCTAGACATGCGCCTCAAAGGTTTGGACCTTTTCGGAAAGAAGCCAATGCCAAATTGGGGATCAGATCTTTCAGGAATCTTCTTTGACACGATCAAATACTTTGTTCGTTCAACTGAAAAGCAAGCAACTACATGGGATGACTTGCCAGATGAAATTAAGAACACCTACGACCGTCTTGGTATTCCAGAGGCTGAAAAGCAGCGCCTAGTGTCAGGTGTTGCTGCTCAGTACGAATCTGAGGTTGTTTATCACTCAATCCGCGAGGACCTAGAAGCACAGGGAGTGATTTTCCTTGATACAGATAGCGCTCTCAAGCAACACCCAGAGCTGTTCAAAGAGTATTTCGGAACAGTTATCCCAGTTGGAGATAACAAGTTTGCAGCACTCAATACTGCTGCGTGGTCTGGTGGATCATTTATCTATGTACCAAAGGGTGTACATGTTGATATTCCATTACAGGCTTATTTCCGTATCAATACTGAAAACATGGGTCAGTTCGAACGCACATTAATTATTGCTGACGAAGATTCATACATTCACTACGTAGAAGGCTGCACAGCACCGATCTACAAGTCTGATTCTTTGCACTCAGCTGTTGTTGAAATCATTGTGAAGAAGGGTGCACGCGTTCGTTACACCACGATTCAAAACTGGTCTAACAATGTTTACAACCTTGTTACAAAGCGCGCAACATGTGCTGAAGGTGCAACCATGGAATGGGTCGATGGAAACATCGGTTCAAAGGTAACCATGAAGTACCCAGCTATTTTCTTAATGGGTCCACATGCAAAGGGTGAGACTTTGTCACTTGCTTTTGCAGGTGAAGGACAACATCAAGATTCTGGTGCCAAGATGGTTCACGCGGCTCCATACACATCTTCTTCTGTTATTTCGAAATCTGTTGCTCGAAACGGCGGTCGTACTTCATACCGTGGTCTTGTACAGGTTCAAGAAGGTGCTCACCACTCTGCAAGCACAGTTAAGTGCGATGCACTATTGGTTGACACAATTTCTCGTTCAGATACATACCCATATGTTGATATTCGCGAAGACGATGTTTCAATGGGTCACGAAGCAACAGTGTCAAAGATCAGTGATGATCAGCTCTTCTATTTGATGTCACGTGGTCTCAATGAAGATGAAGCTATGGCAATGATTGTTCGTGGATTTATCGAACCAATCGCACGCGAACTCCCAATGGAGTACGCACTAGAGCTCAATCGTCTGATTGAACTTCAGATGGAAGGTGCTGTCGGTTAATGTCAGTTTTAGCAACTAATTACTTAACGCCTACAGGGCGCGAGGAAGCGTGGCGATTCACACCGCTCAAACGTCTTCGCGGTCTGCATGATGGCACCTCTGTGCAATCTGATCGATCAACGTTGATCGCTAAAGACGCACTTCCTAAAGGCGTAACTTTCACTCGTGAAAATCTAGAGCCTCTTGCTGCCAGTGATGATGTCATCATTGAACGCATCCGTTCTTTCTCGCCATCTGTAGCGCACCTGTCTATCGCGGCAAATACTGAAGTAGCAGAGCCAATCTTTTTGGGTCGTTCTGCTGGAGCGCTAGATACAGCAGAGTTCTCACGTGTTCGAATCTCACTAGGAACCCACGCGGTTGCAACTGTGATTGTTGAAAATACAACAGACACTATTTTGGCTGAGGATTTAGAAATTGCATTGGCTCCAGGTTCAAACCTGAAGTTTGTTACTTTGCAAGAGTTTGAATCTAAATCTGTATACACAGCCCGCCATCACGCCGTCGTGGATAAAGATGCAACCTTTAAGTCTGTGACAGTTACGGTTGGCGGAGATGTTGTTCGTATCCTGCCAACGGTTGAATTCACAGCACCTGGTGGTTCTGTCGATCTGCTCGGTGTGTACTTTGCTACAGCTGGTCAGTTCTTTGAGCACCGCATGCATGTTGATCACGCAGTTCCACACGCAAAATCAAATGTTAATTACAAGGGCGCCCTTGCTGGACAAGGTGCACACACTGTGTGGATTGGCGATGTACTAATTCGTGCAGCAGCAGAAGGCACAGATACTTACGAACTTAACCGCAATCTACTTCTTAGTGACGGTGCTCGTGCAGATTCAGTTCCTAATCTAGAAATTGAAACTGGCGAAATCATCGGTGCAGGACATGCGAGTACAACAGGTCGTTTTGATGACGAGCAGTTGTTCTATTTAATGTCTCGCGGAATCGCTATGGCAGATGCTCGACGCTTAGTTGTGCGCGGCTTTTTCAATGAGATCGTTCTAGAAATCGGAAATGAAGATGTTCAAAACCGAATTATGGACCGCATTGATAACGAGCTAGAAAAGGCAGGCAACAATGTCTGATTTGGTTTTGGATCAACTTACGCAAGGCAAGCCGGTTCTTATTGAAAAGAACGGTAAGTCAATCTGCGTAGCACGCGTGGGGGATGAGGTCTTTGCAATTGATGACACATGTACCCACTCAGATGCGTCTTTGTCAGAGGGAGATGTCACAGGATTCAAAATTGAATGCTGGCTACATGGCGCTGAGTTTGATCTTCGCACAGGAGAAGCATTAACCCTTCCAGCCAACATTGCATTGAAAACTTATGCGGTATCAATCGACGGAAACGCCGTCACGGTAGAGATTTAGCAACGAGAGAAGAGAGAAAAAATGAGCACACTAGAAATCCGCGGCCTGCAGGTATCAGTTGATACAGACAACGGCACAGTCGAAATCCTTAAGGGTGTCGATCTAACAATTAAGTCTGGCGAGACTCACGCCATCATGGGCCCAAATGGTTCAGGTAAATCAACTCTTGCTTACTCAATTGCAGGACACCCTAAGTACACAATCACAGGTGGATCTGTAACTCTAGATGGCGCAGATGTCCTTGATATGACAGTTGATGAACGCGCAAAGGCTGGCTTGTTCTTAGCGATGCAGTATCCAGTTGAAGTTCCAGGAGTTTCTGTTTCTAACTTCTTGCGTACAGCAGCAACTGCACTACGTGGTGAAGCACCAAAGCTTCGTACATGGGTGGGTGAAGTAAAGGATGCAATGCAGGCACTCAACATGGATCCATCATTTGCTGCACGTAATGTCAATGAAGGTTTTTCTGGTGGCGAGAAGAAGCGTCACGAGATCATGCAGCTAGAACTTCTAAAGCCTAAGATGGCAATTCTTGATGAGACTGATTCAGGACTAGATGTGGATGCACTACGTATTGTTTCTGAGGGTGTAAACCGCGCAAAGGCTGCAAACAACCTTGGTGTTCTCTTGATTACGCACTACACGCGAATCTTGCAATACATCAAGCCAGATTTTGTACATGTGTTTGCTAATGGCCGTGTTGTTGAACAAGGCGGACCAGAGCTAGCTGACAAGCTAGAAGCAAATGGCTACGCAGATTATGTGAGCAAATAAGAAAGTTATGGCATTTAACGTTGCGAAGGTACGTAAAGATTTCCCAATCTTTGAACGTACTATTCGCGACGGTAAAAAGCTGGTCTATTTAGATAGCGGAGCGACCAGCCAGAAGCCACTTTCAGTCATTGAAGCCGAAAGTGATTTCTATAAGTTTCACAATGCAGCCGTTCACCGCGGGGCTCATCAGTTAGCAGAAGAGGCAACAGATGCCTATGAAGGTGCACGCCTAAAGGTTGCTCAATTTCTTGGAGCACGTGAAGAGCAGATTGTCTTTACTAAAGGGCGCAACGGAATCTCTCAACCTCATTGCCTATGCAATGGGAAATGCTGAACCTGGCAACTCGCTTTGCACTCACATCAAAGGACAAGATCGTTGTTACCGAGATGGAACACCACGCAAATTTGATCCCTTGGCAGCAACTAGCAGCGCGCACTGGCGCTCAGCTGTCGTGGTTTGAAGTCACACCGGATGGACGTTTGGATCTTTCAAACATCAACTCGGTGATTACAGAGAACACAAAAGTTGTGGCGTTAACTCACCAATCAAATGTTTTAGGAACAATAATTCCTTTAAAAGCGATAGTGGCTCGCGCACATGAAGTGGGCGCAGTTGTTGTTCTAGATGCTTGTCAATCGGCTCCGCACATGCCAATAGATGTGAAAGAACTTGGTGTTGATTTTCTAGTTTTCTCTGGTCACAAAGCTTTAGGTCCAACAGGTGTTGGTGTGATGTGGAGTTCTTTACTTGAAGATTTGCCTCCGTTTCTTTATGGCGGCTCAATGATCGAAACAGTCACCATGACATCTGCAACGTGGGCACCAGCGCCTCGAAAATTTGAAGCAGGCGTACCTAACATGGCTCAAGCCGTTGGCCTCGGTGCAGCCCTTGATTATTTAACCGGTCTTGGAATGAGCAATGTTCATAACCATGAGGTTGCACTCACAAAGTATTTGATGGACAAGCTATTACAGGTTCCAGAGTTAAAGATTGTTGGTCCAACAGACCTTGATTCTCGTGGCGGAACAGTTTCATTTACTGTTGGGGAGATTCACCCACACGATTTAGGTCAGTATGTTGATAGCCAGGGCGTGGCAGTTCGTACAGGACATCATTGCGCTTGGCCATTAACACGCAAATTAGGTGTACCGGCAACAACACGTGCATCACTTTATTTGTATAACGATGAATCAGATTGTGATGCATTATTTGATGCCATCCTTGGCGCACAGAAATACTTTGCATAATGGAACTAGATAGCCTTTATCAGGAAGTAATTCTTGATCACTACAAGCACCCCTTAAACAAAGGCTTGTCGGCCACATACGGCGCGCAAGTTCATCACGTGAATCCAAGTTGTGGAGATGAAGTCACTCTTAATGTCACTGCAGAAAATGGCGTGATTAAAAGCATTACCTGGGATGGGGTTGGCTGTTCGATTTCGCAGGCAAGTGTTTCAATCGCAAGTGACTTATTGGTCAATAAGAGCTTCGCTGAAGCAGATGCCATCCTCGATGAATTCACTGAGCTCATGCACAGCAAGGGAAGCAAACAGGGCAATCCTGATGTTTTGGATGATGCCGTGGCACTTGCTGGCGTATCAAAGTTTCCTGCCCGCATTAAGTGCGCACTATTAGGGTGGATGGCGTTTAAGGATGCAGCCGTTAGAATTAATACAACAGCAAAGGGAGAGTAACGATGGCAACAAGTGTTGATGATGTAACTGAGGCAATGAAGGATGTTGTTGATCCTGAACTCGGTATCAATGTTGTAGACCTTGGCCTTATCTACGATGTGATGGTTGATGAAGCCAACATCGCAATCCTCAACATGACTCTGACATCTGCAGCTTGTCCGCTCCAAGATGTAATCGAAGATCAAACTCGCGCAGCTCTTGCTGGAATGACTACAGATGTGAAAATCAATTGGGTGTGGATGCCGCCTTGGGGTCCAGACAAGATTTCTGATGACGGAAGAGAACAGCTGCGCGCTCTCGGCTTTACCGTTTAATTATGTCTATGCAGGCAGCGTGGATGACCCACCGCTCAATGACAGCTGATCCTTCAGTCAAGGAACAAAAATTAAAGCCAGGCACAGTCAAGCGTATTTTTAAGTTTGCACTGCCATATCGAGCTAACATCATTATTTTTCTTGCAACCGTGGTGGTCGATGCTGCCCTAGTCGTAGCAACACCCCTACTTCTTAAGCAGCTCATCGATGATGGTGTGATCCCCAAAGATGGCGCAGTGGTTACAAGGCTTGCACTATTTGTTGGCTTGCTAGCCATTGCAGATGCCGGTTTTAACATGTTGGGACGTTATTTCTCTTCACGAATCGGTGAAGGTTTAATTTACGACCTTCGTTCCCTTGTTTTTGCTCATGTTCAAAAGCAGTCAATTGCATTCTTCACACGCACTCAGACTGGCGCGCTAATTTCTAGAATCAACTCTGATGTTATCGGCGCACAACAAGCCTTTACCGCAACACTTTCAGGCGTAGTTAGCAATGTGGTCAGTCTTGTATTGGTCGGCATAACAATGTTGATTCTGTCTTGGCAGATCACTATTTTTTCACTGATTCTTCTACCTGTGTTTTTGATACCAACCAAATGGGTCGGACGCAGACTGCAATCACTCACTCGTGAGTCTTTTAACGTGAACGCTGAAATGTCCAGCACTATGACTGAGCGTTTCAACGTCTCCGGTGCGATGCTGGTTGCTCTCTATGGTGAGCCTGACCGTGAGCGTGAGTACTTCAGATCTCGTGCCAGACGAGTTGCAGATATAGGCATCAAGATGGCGATGCTCAACAGATTGTTTTTCATCGCCCTCACTAGCGTTGCCGCGATCGCAACGGCATTTGCTTATGGCATTGGCGGACATCTGGCAATTAGTGGGGGAGTAACTGTTGGAACATTGCTCGCAATCACAGCGCTGCTAGCTCGTTTATATGGTCCATTGACTGCGCTTTCTAATGTTCGTATTGATGTAATGACCTCTCTTGTTTCTTTTGAAAGAGTGTTTGAAGTATTAGACCTAGAACCAATGGTGAAAAACCGTGATGGCGCAAAGGTGCTTGTTACGAAAGAGCCACGTATCGAATTCGACAACGTGGACTTCGCCTATCCGCGAGCAGAAGAGATTTCATTAGCGTCACTTGAATCTGCAGCCAAAGCTGAAACTGTGCAGAGTGGACAAGTGTTAAAGAATCTTTCCTTTGTTGCAGAACCTGGCACGATGACAGCTCTGGTTGGTCCATCCGGTGCTGGCAAAACAACGATCAGTGCGTTGCTACCGCGTCTCTATGATGTAACTGGTGGTGCAATAAAAATTGATGGTAATGACATCCGTGATTTAACCGTGGAATCTTTGCGTGAATCAATTGGTGTGGTTATGCAGGATGCACACTTATTCCACGAATCCATCGCAGAGAACCTTCGTTATGCAAAGCAAGATGCAACTGCTGAAGAGATGCAGGCTGCATGTGAATCTGCACAAATCTGGAAGTTGATTGAGTCTTTGCCAAATGGTTTAGACACAATGGTGGGAGAGCGTGGGCACAGACTTTCCGGCGGAGAAAAGCAGCGACTTGCAATTGCGAGGTTGCTCTTAAAATCTCCTGCGGTAGTAATCCTTGATGAGGCCACAGCACACCTTGATTCAGAAAATGAACAGCTCGTACATTCAGCTCTTCAAGGCGCACTAAAGGGGAGAACTAGCATTGTTATTGCCCACCGCTTAAGCACGGTGCGAGATGCTGATCAGATTCTGGTGCTTGAAAAGGGATCAATTGTGGAACGTGGCACGCATGATGAACTTGTTACTAAGGGTGGGTTGTATTCAGATCTTTACAACAGACAGGATTTAACGGGTGCGACGAATCAAGATTCGTCCGTAGATAACTAAGCCAGCAAAGAAGATCCATTGCAAGGCATATGCCATGTGTGGGCCATCGCTTAACTCAGGAAGCTGCGCAGTCACTTCTGGAGTAAGGGATGAATCTGATCCTGACAGAAGGTCTATATAGAACTTTTCAGTATCTAATTGAGATTGCGCATTAAGTTCTGAAACTAACCCTTCACCTTTGCCAGGTAGTGCGAAAAACGAACCACGAGGTAGAGAAGAGTCAAGACGTAGTCGACCAGTAATTGTTACCTCACCTTGAGGCAACGCAGTAACAACAGGTGGTGTTGTGGCGGTTGCGCCAGCTTGTACCCAGCCACGATCTACCCAAAAACTCTTGTTGTCATTTGTTCTAAACAGCGTCAGCACTTCATACCCGTACTTGCCATCGTTGTAACGATTTCGTAGCAGTATTTGCTTATCAGTATCAAAAGCCCCGATGGTTGACACTGTCTGCCATTCATTATCTGGCAGATTAGCTGTCACGGTAGCAAGTTCTATTGGAGACTTGGCGATGCGCTCTTCAATGACAGCGTTACGAGCATGTCGATCAACACCACGGTGGTACTGCCACTGAGAACCCCAAAGACAAAAGATAATTAAGAGCAGTGCAATCAGTGATTTGAAAAGAGCCCATGGCTCCTTAACTTTTTGCGGGGAGTTCATTCTTAATCGAGTGCGAGTGGTTTATCTTCAACTACGTCAGCACCGCGAGTAACTGTTTCTCGTCCTGCGTTGGCAATTACGACTGCAAAATAGGGAAGAGTGACAGCACCCAAAAGAGCAAACCAGCGATAAGGACTTGGCAAGATTACGGTCAAAATAAAGCAAGCAGTTCGGATCATCATGGAAATGAAATATCGCTTTTGTCGACCAGCTTGATCACGGGTAAGTGCGCTTGGGGCACTTGTGATGTCGAAAATCTTCTTTTCTTTGGCCATGTGAGCAAGGGTAGTGCTCGGCGCGCACCTTCGCTTCTTTTGTTTACTCAAAGGTAGCCACTAGGTTTTGACCATGAGTTCAATTGCCTTAGTCACAGGCGGAAACCGCGGAATTGGATTAGCAATCGCACATTCCCTCAAAACTGCAGGCCATGATGTTGTTGTGACCTACCGCAGCGGGACTCCACCGCAAGGGTTCAAGTCTGTCCAGATGGATGTGACCAGTACCGAGAGCGTCGATGCTGGATTTGCCTCAATTGAAGAGCAATGGGGCTTGCCAGAAATCATCGTCGCAAATGCAGGCATCACAAAAGATGGTCTTGTCATGCGCATGAGCGATGAAGATTTTGAATCGGTCATTGATGCAAATTTAACGGGAGCATTTAGAGTTGCTCGACGTGCAACAAAGGGGCTGCTGAAGTTAAAGCGTGGCCGTTTGATATTTGTTGGGTCAGTAGTTGGAGCTGTTGGCTCTGCCGGTCAAGTTAATTACTCTTCCTCAAAAGCAGGTTTGGTGGGCATGGCCCGTTCCTTTGCTCGCGAACTAGGTAGTCGTGGCATCACGGCTAATGTGGTTGCGCCCGGTTTTGTTGAAACTGATATGACTGCAACACTTGATGAAAAACGTCGAGGAGAGATTGCAGGGTCGGTACCACTTGGACGTTTTTGTACAGTAGAAGAAATAGCCGATGTTGTAACCTTTATTGCATCACCACAAGCAAGTTATATCTCTGGTGCATTAATTCCAGTTGATGGCGGATTAGGAATGGGGCACTAAGTGGGAATTCTCGAAGGAAAAAAGATACTGGTCACCGGTGTTTTAACGGATGCTTCAATCGCATTTCATATCGCACGTCTTGCACAAGAACAAGGTGCAGATGTCATTTTGACGGGATTCGGTAGGGCGCTTTCATTAACTACACGAATTTCAGGACGCTTGCCTAAACCATGTCCTGTCATTGAACTAGATGTTACAAGTGAGGCTGATTTAGCCGCCCTTGAATCACGTGTTCGCGAACACTTCCCAGAAGGTTTAGATGGTGTTGTGCACTCGATTGGTTTTGCACCAGAGGCAGCCCTTGGCGGAAACTTCCTCAATACACAATGGGAAGATGTTGCTACAGCAATTCAGGTTTCAGCCTTCTCGCTCAAATCATTAACAATGGCTGCTCGTCCACTCTTTAATGGTGGGGGATCAGTTGTTGGGCTCGATTTTGATGCTCAAGTCGCTTGGCCAAAGTATGACTGGATGGGCGTTGCAAAAGCTGCGCTGGAATCAACTTCTAGATATCTAGCAAAGGATCTCGGCGCAGAAAATATTCGAATTAACTTGGTTGCAGCCGGTCCTATTCGAACCATTGCCGCTAAATCGATTCCAGATTTTGAGCGCTTTGAACATTTGTGGGACGAGCGCTCTCCAATGCGCTGGGATGTCAATGATCCGGTCCCTGCGGCTCAAGCTGTTGTTGCACTGCTCTCAGATTGGTTCCCCAAGACAACAGCTGAGATCATCCATGTTGATGGCGGTTTCCATGCCATGGGCGGCTAAGCGGGGTTTTACGCTCGATTTCACCTTTTCACCCCTGTGCAGGTAATCTTTACCCCAGACCAGTGGCGTTACAACCACTGCAAGAGGAGTTACCGCTCCCACCTTCATCGCCACTAGTGCGGGCTGGTTTGTCGGATAAGAGAATTAACTTCTCTTGCCCTTGCGGTTTTCTTTTGCAGCGCTGTAACACCAAAGCGTTAACGAACCGAAGGAGCACAAAGTCACCACTGAACCGCGCATCAATGATCGAATTCGCACACCCGAAATTCGTTTGATCGGTTACACCGGCGAACAAGTTGGAGTTGTAGATATCGATACAGCGTTAAAGATGGCAGATGAAGTTGGTCTCGACCTAGTCGAAATCGCGCCAGATGCTAATCCACCCGTTTGCAAGATCATGGACTTCGGAAAGTATAAGTACGAAGTAGCACAGAAGGCACGGGAAGCGCGTCAGAACCAGACCCACATTGTGGTGAAGGAAGTGCGTTTGACACCAAAGATCGAAAACCATGACTACGAAACAAAGCGCAGTCAGGTTGAGAAGTTTCTTAAGGGTGGCGACAAGGTAAAGGTGACAATGAAGTTCCGCGGACGCGAACAAACGCGACCTGAGTTGGGATACAAGATGTTGCAACGTCTTGCAGAAGACATTGCAGAGGTTGGTTTTGTTGAGTTCGCTCCTAAGCAAGAGGGACGAAACATGACAATGGTTCTTGGTCCAACAAAGAAGAAGACAGAAGCAGTTGCAGAAGCAAAGGCAGCACGCAAGGCGAAAGCCATCGCTGCTGCAGAAACTACCGAGTAAGGGAACATAACCATGCCAAAGATGAAAACACACAGCGGTGCGAAGAAGACCTTCCGCATCACAGGTTCTGGAAAGGTTATGCACGAGCGCGCTGGAAAGCGCCACTTGCTCGAGCGTAAATCTTCACGAGTAACACGTCGTCTATCGACAGAGTCAGCTGCAAAGCCAACTGTCGCAGTCACAGCCAAGCGCATGCTTGGTTTGAAGTAAGGAGCGGTTAAATGAGAGTAAAGCGCGGAGTCCACGCAGCCAAGAAGCGTCGTACAACTCTAGAACGTGCAAGCGGTTACCGCGGGCAACGTTCACGTCTTTTCACAAAGGCGAAAGAGCAAGTTACGCACTCTATGGTTTATGCATTTAATGACCGTAAAGATAAGAAGGGCGACTTCCGTCGTCTATGGATCCAACGCATCAACGCAGGTTGCCGCGAACACGGTCTTACATACAACCGTTTCATCCAGGGCCTAAAGGCTTCAGGTGTTGAGGTCGATCGTCGTGTTCTTTCAGAGCTTGCAACAAATGATCCTGCAACTTTCAAGACACTTGTTGATGTAGCTCGCAAGAGCCTTGCAGCACTCTAAGTTCCAATAATGATTGAGAGCCTTAACTCGCCACATGTTGCGCGGGTTAAGGCTCTTATTGGTACTAGGGGAGTAAAGGAAAGAAAAGCCGCAGGCCAATTTGTTGCAGAAGGTTTGCAATGTGCCCGCGAAGCACTTATTTCAAAAAGTGGTCCAAGAATTGAAACTTTGTATGTGACAAACAATGGTCGTAGCAAAGTTGAAGAAGTAACAGATTTATTCTCATTTACTGTTGTTGATGTCAGTGATGAAGTCATGAAGGAAATGTCAGAAACCATCACACCCCAAGGAATTCTGGCTGTGTGCTCGATTCCGCAGGTTAATTTGAATTCGATCGCTCTCAATGGATCCCGCAAATTCATTTATCTTTCAGAGGTTCAAGATCCAGGAAATGCCGGCACGATTCTGCGATCAGCCGATGCCTTTGCAATGGACGCGGTGATTACTTCACCAGGTAGCGTTGATATGTATTCACCTAAGGTTGTGCGAAGTACTGCAGGATCACTATGGCATATTCCAGTATTTGAATCCGTAGCTATTGAAGAAGTTCTAGCAATGGGAGTTAAGGCCTTTTCACTTGGTGCAGAAGGTTCAAAGAATTTAAGTGAGTATCAAATGTTGGGGGATACCCTTGCAGTTTTTGGAAATGAAGCTCGTGGCTTATCGACGGGGCAGAATGTGGATTCGATAGATGTTGTAAGTATTCCGATGCCGGGCAATGCCGAAAGCCTCAATCTTTCAGCGGCGGCTTCGATTGTTATGTATCACCTATCAAATATGCCACGCTAACAAAGGGCTACAAGATAGAGTTATGCCTATGCGCGTTGAGGAGATTTCAACCTGGGTACAAGATGCCCGTAAGGCTTTCGCCTCCGCCACAGATCTAGATTCTCTTAAAACCGCCCGACTTGCCCATGCCGGTGACAAATCCCCAATTGCTTTGGCATCTCGAGGATTGGGTGCGCTTTCACCGGAAGACAAAGCAAGTTTCGGCAAAGTCATTGGTGAAGCAAAGGCAGAGATTGCCCAAGCGCTAGCTGAAGCAACGGCTGTTCTTGAAGCCGAACGTGATCGCAAAGTTTTGCTTGAAGAAGTCGTTGACATCACCTTGCCAGTAAATCGCTCACATCGTGGAGGTTTACATCCAATAACAATTATTAAAAATGAAGTATCAGATTTCTTTATCGAGCAAGGCTTTGCCGTTGAAGAAGGTCCTGAGCTTGAATCAGGCTGGTTGAACTTTGATGCTCTCAATATTCCGGCAGATCACCCAGCTAGAACTATGCAGGATACATTTTTCATTGAGCCAGTTGAATCTGGAATGGTTTTGCGAACACACACATCACCAGTTCAAATTCGCACGATGCTCACACAAGAGCCACCAATTTATGTTGTGTGTCCGGGTCGCACATTTAGAGCAGATGAGTTGGATGCAACCCATAGCCCGGTCTTTCATCAGGTAGAGGGGCTAGTGATAGATAAAGGCATCACCATGGCCCATCTCAAGGGCACGCTGGATAATTTTGCCCGCCATATGTTTGGTCCAGATGTAACAACGCGCTTGCGACCTTCCTTCTTTCCTTTCACAGAGCCAAGTGCTGAAGTAGACATCTTCTTTAACAATCGCTGGATCGAATGGGGCGGTTGCGGAATGGTTAACCCAAAGGTGCTTGCTACATGTGGCATCGATACTGATGTTTACAGCGGGTTTGCCTTTGGAATGGGACTAGAGCGCACGCTGATGGTTCGGCACGGCATTACAGATATGCACGACATCGTTGAAGGCGATCTGCGCTTTACTCGTCAATTTGGAGTTGGCCTGTAATGCGCGCGCCTCTGTCCTGGATTAAAGAGTTTGTTGATATCCCAGCATCTGTTACAGCTGAGCAAATTTCAGATGGATTGATTCGGGTTGGCTTTGAGGTGGAAGAGATCATTAAGCAAGGTGCTGATTTAACTGGCCCGCTTAAGTTTGCAAAGGTCTTATCTATTGAAGAAATTACAGAGTTTAAAAAGCCTATCCGCTACGTTGGCCTGGATTGCGGCGAAGGTCGAGACTCGTTATGTTATTTGCGGTGCAACTAACTTTGCAGTGGGGGATTTGATAGTTGCAGCTTTGCCAGGTGCCGTGCTTGCCGGGAGATTTCAAAATTGGAGCACGAGAGACATACGGCAAGACCTCAAACGGAATGATTTGTTCAGGTCGCGAACTTGGAATTAGTGATGATCATGCTGGCATCATGGTTTTTGCCGAAGGTGAAGTCACAATTGGAGCAGATGCAATCGAAGCATTGCAAATCAATGATGTTATTTTTGATGTTGCGGTAAATCCTGATCGTGGTTATGCCTTAAGCATTCGCGGGATAGCTCGAGAGATTGCAGGCTCATTGGGGTTGAAGTTCACAGATCCTGTGGAAGCACTTGCGCACATTAAAGTTTGAAGAGACTGGCAAAGGCGTGAGCGCAAAGATTGCAGATAAATCGACTGCCTCTGTTTTCTACCTGCGCACCTTGTCTCATTTTGATCCAAGGGCAACAACTCCCATCTGGATGCGCCGACGCATCGAAAAGATGGGCATGCGCTCTATTTCTTTGGTTGTCGATGTTACAAACTACGTCATGCTAGAACTTGGTCAGCCATTACACGCTTTTGATAAGTCAAAAATTAAAGGCGGTTTAACCGTTAAGCGAGCTGGGAAGGCACAAAAGTTTGTAACACTTGATGGACAAGAAAGAACCTTAGATGCCGATGATCTGATGGTGTGTGATGACGATCAACCGCTTGCACTTGCCGGAACAATGGGTGGGTTGTCATCTGAAATTACCGAGACAACGACTGATATCGCACTAGAAGCAGTTCATTTTTGCCCAGTGTGTATTGCCAAGAACTCTCGCCGTCACAAGCTTTCATCTGAAGCATCACGTCGCTTAGAGCGAAGTGTTGATCCATCATTGGCAGAGTTTGCATCGGCTCGATTTGTTCAACTGCTCACCGCCCACAGTTCAGCCAAGCATGTGGCGACCGTGGTTGATGGAGAGCCGATTTACGCACCGCTAGTCACGATTGACCCTGGCTATGTGTCTAAGACCTTAGGTTTTGAAATTCCAGCAAAGCAGGTAGCAGAAGTTCTGCGAGTAATTGGCTGTGATGTTGATGAAAAGAGTTTCACCATCGATCCGCCATCTTGGCGCGCAGATCTTTTGACTCCTGCAGACTTTACTGAAGAGGTAGCCCGCATGATTGGCTACGACAAGATTCCTTCTGTACTTACCTCCACGTCCCTTGCATGCGACATTGACTCCAACGCAAAAGCGTCGTCGCGCTGTTGCAACAATGCTGGCAAGTCGCGGATTAGCCGAAGTGCAGACCTTCCCATTTACCAATCAAGCAACTATTGATTCCATGGGTTTTGTGGGGGAGCGCGCTGCGACATATAAGGTCGCAAATCCAATGTCAGAAGAGTTCCCATTGATGCGTGTTCATTTAGTTCCGGGCTTGATTGAAGTGGCCCAACGTAATATCAGTCGCGGCGCAAAAGATTTTGCAATCTTTGAGATGGGTTCAATCTTTCGTAGTTCACAGAAGCTGGTGCCTGCCGTTTCACCTGATCTTTCTAAGCGTCCCGGACAAAAGCATTATTGATGAGATCTTTGCAAGTGTTCCTCCACAGGGATATCACGTTGCAGGTTTGCTAGTTGGTAAAATGGAGAACGAGAATTGGCAAGGAAAAGCACGTGCTTACAATTGGCAAGATGCAATTGCCTATGCCCAAGATGTTTTGGCCCTCTGCAATCTTGAGTGGACGATTGCTCGTTCAGATTTAGCACCGTGGCACCCTGGTCGTTGCGCAGAGTTGATTGTTAATGGAAAGGCTGTTGCACATGCCGGTGAGCTTCATCCACGCATTGTTGCTGCCTATGGCCTGCCTGAGCGTTCAGTGGCATTTGCTGTTGCATTAAGTGCTCTTCCAGATTCAGCACTTGTTCGACCTACAACTGTGGGCACAATGCCAGCTGCCGTTCAAGATGTGGCCTTGATTGTTGAATCAACTGTGAGTGCAGCAGATATTGAAAGCGCCCTACGCGAAGGCGCAGGTGAGTTACTTGAATCAATCACCCTTTTTGATCGCTACGACAAAATTGGCGATGGCAAAATTTCACTTGCCTTCACCCTGGTATTCCGCGCACAAGATCGCACCCTTACAGGTGAAGAGGTTTCGGCTATGCGCGAGGCGGCCACAGCCGTTGCTGCTGCCAAGTTCGGAGCTGTCGTCCGTACCGCATAATTATGCATAAGATTGCATAATTATTGATAATGATTTACTCTTCAACCATGAAAACAGCGGTTATTGGTGCAAGTGGCTATGCCGGCGGCGAGCTTTTAAGACTACTTGCCATCCATCCACATTTTGAGGTCACAGTTGTAAGCGCGCATTCAAATGCGGGGGAGCAGGTGACAACTGTTCATCCTCAACTTCAAAGCTATGCGGGTAGAAGTTTTGTCTCCACCGATTCGATAGATTTTGCATCCCTTGAACTAGTTTTTCTTGCACTTCCTCATGGCGAGTCAGCTGCCTTGGTTGAAAAGATTCCATCAAATGTGAAGATCGTCGATCTTGGCGCTGACTTTAGATTAGAAGATCCTGCTCAGTGGCAAAAGTATTACGGTGGCAAACATGCAGGATCGTGGGTTTACGGATTGCCTGAGCTAGCACCAGGTCAGCGTGAAGCAATCAAGAAGGAAAGCAAAGTAGCTAATCCCGGTTGCTATGCAACATCCATTTCCGTCGGTATCGCACCAGCACTCATCCATATTGACGTTTCAGACATAGTCGTCGTTGCAGCATCAGGCACCACAGGTGCTGGCCGCAATGCAAAGATAAATCTGATTGGTAGCGAAGTAATGGGTTCTCTTACCTCTTACAAGTTTGGTGGCGTTCATCAACACACCCCTGAGATCGAACAAGCGTTGTCGGCAGTGGCGCAGAAGCCAGCAAAGATCTCTTTTACGCCAATTCTTGCACCCATGCCGCGCGGAATTCTCTCAACCATCACAGCGAAGTTGAACTCTGCATTAACTACTCAGCAGGCTCATGATCTTTTTGTGAAGCACTACGCATCTGAATTCTTTGTTGATGTTTTACCAATGGGACAAATGCCTAAGACGAGTGCTGTGATCGGAAGCAACAAGGTTCAATTACAGGTGGCAGTTGATGAACATGCACAGCGTTTAGTTGTTTCTGTTGCGATTGACAATCTTGGTAAAGGTGCCGCAGGACAAGCAATCCAAAACGCGAACTTGATTTGTGGACTTGCAGAGATTAGCGGTCTGGCACTCGACGGTATCGGTGCTTAAGGTCTTATTGTGATCGTCGTTAAATTTGGTGGCCATGCCATGAAGGATGAAAACGGTAACTTTGCTAAAGCAATCTCTGCTGCACTAAAGGCAGGGGAGCAGGTAGTAGTTGTCCATGGCGGCGGCCCGCAAATTGATGCGGCATTAAATGCAAAAGGCATTGTTAGCACTTGGGTGGGAGGCTTTCGAGTTACAACTAAGGAAATCTTTGATGTTGTTGAAGATGTCCTGGTCAATCAGGTTGGAAACGAAGTTGCTGCCACATTAGGCAAGGCTGGAATCAAAGCACACGCAATGTCGGCCCGCACATTGCCAACTGTGATTGCCGATAGACGAACACAATTAATTGATGGCACACCGGCAGATCTTGGATTTGTAGGGAACGTCAAAAGAGTTGATCCATCTGCGCTGCTCGAACTTATTGATCAAGGAATTGTTCCAGTCGTCGCACCCGTATCGTCTGATGAAGACTTGGAAACTGGCTTGAATGTGAATGCAGATTTTGCAGCAGCAGCCATAGCTGCATCTTTAGGTGCATCCTCATTGATCGTAATGACTGATGTTGCAGGAATTTATCGCAACTGGCCAGATAGAGATTCATTGATTGCAAAGATTTCGGCAACAGAACTTGAAGCAATCAAGTCTGGCTTCGCCGAAGGCATGGCTCCTAAAGTGCAGGCTGCTCTGGATGCACTCTCATTTGGGGCAAAGGCGGTTCGAATCATTGATGGAACAGATTCCGATAGCTTTGCATTAGCACTTGCTGGTCAAGGCGGAACGCTGGTGGTCGCATGACAAACAAAACGTATTTAAATCGTTGGAATCGTTCACTACAAAATAACTACGGAAAACCCTCCATTACCTTGGTTAAGGGAAAAGGGGTACTTGTAACTGATGCAGATGGAAAGACCTATATGGATTTTCTTGGCGGCATTGCCACCAACATTTTGGGGCACGCCCACCCAGCGATCGTTAAAGCAGTTACCAAGCAGGTTTCTGTGTTGAGTCATGTCAGTAACTTTTATGCTCACCCAAATGCAATTGCGTTAGCTGAGAAGTTAACGAAAATGACTGGCGACAAGAATGCGAAAGTTTTCTTTTGCCAATCTGGAGCAGAGGCAAATGAAGCAGCGCTCAAGCTTTCGCGTCGCACAGGTAAAGTACGAATTGTTGCAGCCCAGGGTGCTTTTCATGGTCGCACGATGGGTGCTTTGTCACTAACAGGACAACCTTCTAAACGAGAGCCGTTCTTGCCACTCATTAAGGGTATTAAGCATGTCCCTTTTGGTGATATCGATGCGATGCGAAAAGCGGTAAGTAAGAAAACTGCAATGGTAATCATTGAACCCATCATGGGAGAGGCAGGAGTAATTGTTCCACCAGCAGATTACCTGCAGGAACTTCGAAAACTGTGCGACAAGAACGGGGCGCTACTTGTTATTGATGCCGTGCAGACTGGTATGGGTCGAACGGGTGATTGGTTCGGGTATGAATACTCTGGGATCAAACCCGATGTGATCACTTTGGCTAAGGGTCTAGGTGGAGGACTTGCCACTGGGTGCGATGATTGCATTAGGAAAAGCCGCAGACCTTTTTCAACCGGGAGATCACGGTTCAACATTTGGTGGTAATCCGGTTACAACAGCAGCTGGTTTAGCTGCGATTGAGTTTATTGAGTCTAAAAAGATTCTAGGAAAAGTCGAAAAGCAAGGTGCACATCTAATCCAAGAAATTGCACTTATCCCGGGCGTCAAAGAAGTACGTGGGGCAGGCCTATTGCTAGGTATCGAACTTGAATCGCTAAAGGCTTCTGATGTCTCAGATGCGATGCGAGAAGCCGGAGTGCTTGTAAACGCAGCTAATGCAACGACAATTCGCATTGCACCCGCCCTGATCGTTACAGATGCTCAAATCACTAAATTCATATCAATTTTTAGGAAGGTGATCGCAGATGCAAAGTAATGCTCAGTCAGTTTCTGCTCGTAGAGCAAAGGCAATCGCCTTAATTAAGTCAGGCGCAGTACATTCACAATCAGATTTGGTTGTTCTCTTGAAAAAGGCTGGATACAAAGTTACGCAGGCAACTGCTAGCCGAGATCTTGAAGAGATCGGAGCAGTTCGTGCTCGCAATAAACATGGCGAAAGCACGTATCAAATTCGTGAAAGCGCAGATGATGCGATTGTTCGTAGTACGCCACTTCCTTCAAAGTTGATCTTGTCAGTTGATCACAGCGCCAATTTGGCTGTTATTCATACACCTCCAGGGGCAGCGCAGTTTTTGGCTAGTTCGCTCGATCATGCTGGCTTAACCGGGGTCATTGGCACCATCGCTGGTGACGACACGATTATCTTGGTGTCCAAGAAAGCAACAGGTGGAGCCCTTTTAGCGAAAGAATTACTTGCTTACGCACAAGCAGACGGAAAGAGGAAGTAATGGCTCTCTGGGGCGGACGATTTGCGCAAGGACCTGAGGAATCAGTCTTTGCCTTGTCTAGAAGCGTGCATTTTGATTGGCGCTTGGCACCATACGATCTGCGCTCTTCCAAGGCACATCTTGCGATCCTAAAAAAGAGTGGCCTTATCGCTACCCAAGATGCCGAAGCCATTGCTCAAGCACTAAACGAACTTTCTGCCGAGGTTACATCTGGCAAATTCATAGTTGTCGATTCCGATGAAGATGTTCACAGCGCTTTAGAGCGTGGCCTAACGGAAAAACTCGGCGCAGTTGGGGGAGCCCTTCGTGCTGGCCGTTCTCGCAACGATCAAGTGACCACTGATCTACGACTTTTCTCAATTGATCATATGCTCGAAATTGCCCGCTTGATCACCGCACTTCAAACTGCGATTCTGGAAAAGTCTGCAGAGTATGTGAACGATCCTGCACCTGGCTTTACTCACATTCAACATGCCCAACCTATTTCCTTTGGGCATGAATTAGCTAAGCATGCTCATGCTTTTGCTCGTGATCTTGATCGAATCAAAGATTGGTTATCTCGCACATCAGTTAGTTCACTGGGTGCTGGCGCACTTGCTGGTTCATCACTTCCTCTTGAGCCTGCATTTACGGCAAAGAATTTGGGATTTGATTCCACTTTTGCAAACAGTATTGATGCGGTCAGTGATCGTGATTATGTAGCTGAAGCGCTATTTATTTACGCAATGATCGGAAATCACTTATCGCGCATTGGTGAAGAATGGACCTTGTGGGCTTCGCAAGAGTTTGCTTGGGCCAAGGTGGCAGATGCCTACTCAACAGGCTCTTCAATCATGCCGCAAAAGAAGAATCCAGATATGGCAGAGCTTGCTCGTGGTAAATCAGGTCGCCTTGTTGGAAACCTCATGAGTGTTCTAACAATGCTTAAGGGCTTGCCATTTGCATACAACCGAGATTTGCAAGAAGACAAGGAACCATTGTTTGACAGTATCGACACATTGATGTTGGTTCTGCCTGCAGTTACCGGGATGATTGCAACAACAGATTTTGATCGCGAGAAGATGGCCCTTGCAGCACCTGCTGGGTTCTCACTTGCCACTGAAATCGCAGATTACCTAGCAAAGAAGAACGTTCCATTTGCTGACGCCCACGATGCTGCAGGAAAGTGTGTGGCAATGTGTGAAACATCTGGTCGTGCAGCTACATCAATTAACTGATGCTGAATTTTTGCAGGTGCACCCACAACTAGATGGGGGAGTACGTGATGTCCTCACAGTCCATGGCGCTATTAACTCCCGGACAACTTCTGGTGGAACTGCACCTGTTCTCGTAGCTGCACAGATTAAAGATGCATTAGCCGCCAATGAAAAAACCGAGAAAGAAATTGCCAGCAAGCACAAGGCATTTTCAGAGATGATGAGCGCATGAACCTGATTGAAGATCTTCGCTGGCGTGGATTATTGGCCCAATCAACTGATGAGGCTGCACTGCTTGAGGCGTTAAAGAAGCCAACAACTCTCTATGTGGGCTTTGATCCAACTGCGCCCTCACTTCATGCGGGTAACTTGGTAGTTCTCTTAGTACTGCGTCGTTTTCAATTAGCAGGACATAACCCAATTGCTTTAGTGGGTGGGGCTACAGGTTTAGTCGGTGATCCAAGCGGAAAGAATGAAGAGCGCACCCTAAATAGCACCGAGATCGTTGAAGGGTGGGTCAATCGCATCCGTACACAAGTTTCTGCGTTTTTGGATTTTGATGCACCGAAGAATCCAGCAGTGGTTGTCAATAATCTTGACTGGACTTCACCGCTTAGCGCGATTGAATTCTTGCGCGACATCGGTAAGCACTTCAGTGTTAACCAAATGCTTGCAAAAGATTCTGTTTCAGCGCGTCTTGAAGGTGGCGGAATTTCCTATACTGAGTTTTCCTACCAAGTCTTGCAATCGTATGATTTTCTAGAACTCTATCGCCGTAACAATTGCACATTGCAAGTGGGTGGTTCTGATCAATGGGGCAACATAGTTGCCGGCCTTGATCTCATTCGTCGAGTAGAGCAGGGCAGTGGTCATGCATTAACTGTTCCATTGTTGATGAAGGCTGACGGAACTAAGTTTGGTAAGACTGCAGGTGGTTCAGTGTGGTTGGACCCGGAGATGACGTCACCGTATGCCTTCTTCCAGTTCTGGTTAAACAGCGATGATAAAGATGTAATCAATTTCCTTAAGGTATTCTCCTTCAAGTCTCACGCAGAAATTACTGAACTTGAAAAATCCCATAACGAAAACCCTGGATTACGCGAAGCACATCGCGCACTTGCACGTGAATTAACTTCACTGGTGCATTCAGAAGAGACAACAGAACGTGTTGAAGCGGCAGCACGTGCATTATTTGGACAAGGTGAACTCTCTGAACTAGATGAAGCAACACTTGCATCAGCACTAGCTGAACTTCCGCGCACAACAGTTTCATCTAAAGAAGAAATACCAACATGGGTTGATCTACTAGCAGCAACAGGTGTTGTTGACTCGAAATCTGCTGCGCGCCGCATCGTCAAAGAAGGTGGCGCATATCTCAATAATGTGAAGATTT
Organism: Candidatus Planktophila sp.; assembly: GCA_964203475.1. Lineage (GTDB taxonomy): Bacteria > Actinomycetota > Actinomycetes > Nanopelagicales > Nanopelagicaceae > Planktophila. Next base: position 191,770 of record CAXNLR010000002.1, read on the forward strand.
CTGGAGAGGATTTCAGGCCCTCAAAATCTGACTTTTTATGCGGAAAATATGCGGTTTTGAGAAAAGGCAAGAGAGATCTTGCTGCGGTCGAGTTATCCTAAAAAGGTCCAAAACCTTCTAAAACGCTAGCGGGCGTGGATAATTCACACATTGGGGAAGTTTGTACCTCTCGGCAACATCTAGTTAACCCGATTTGACCGGTCCTTCGGGGGTATGTATAGTTACGCTCCTTGCTGGGAACGGACGATTTAGGCCGGACAGTAGGCGTAGAAGGTCAAGTAATTGAGCTTCAGCCAGACCGAGTACCTCATTTAGGCCAGTTTGACCGCGCCTGCATGCATGCACTAAGTTTGGCGGTCTGCCCTGAAAATTAGGAGAAATCCTAAGAAGCAGTGCGCATCCGTACCTTGAGAACTCAACAGCGTGCCATAAGTCAATGCCAATAGTGGCTTAGTTCGTCATGCTTTTAATAGCGAGAAATCATTGTTTTACAGTGCTTTTTGATTAATTAACAACCACGGCAAATATATAAATACCTCAATGAGGTATAGCCATAAAAAGCTATACCCGTTGATTTCCTTTGGTATATAAATGACAAATTAAACGACAGTTTGTTTGTCTGATCGCCAAGATGAAAACTTTCTATGGAGAGTTTGATCCTGGCTCAGGACGAACGCTGGCGGCGTGCTTAACACATGCAAGTCGAGCGATGAAGCACCTTCGGGTGTGAA
>CAXNLR010000003.1:0-163033 GCA_964203475.1 Candidatus Planktophila sp.
ATCTGTAACGTGGATTAAGACAGATGGCACAACAGAGCGTGTGAAGATTTCAGAACTTTTGATTACTGAAGCGCTAGAACGCGTTCCAGCACTTGAAGCCCACCCTGGCGACATCATCGCCGTGGCAGGTATCGACACAATTACATTGGGCGAGACTCTGGCTGATAATGAAAATCCACACGCACTTCCTTTGATCATCGTTGATGAACCATCTATTTCGATGACAATCGGTATTAATACATCTCCACTAGCGGGCAAGAGCGGCAAGCTGCTTACTGCGCGCCAAGTTAAGGGACGTTTAGATGCAGAGCTAGTCGGTAACGTTTCATTGCGTGTTCTCAACACTGATCGTCCGGACACATGGGAAGTACAAGGTCGCGGAGAGCTACAGCTTGCCGTTCTCGTTGAAATCATGAAGCGCGAAGGTTTCGAACTAACTGTTGGTAAGCCACAGGTAGTTATTAAGAAGATTGATGGCAAGGTTCACGAGCCAATGGAGCGTTTAACAATTGATGCACCTGAAGAGTACTTAGGTGTTCTTACTCAGTTGATGGCGCTTCGTAAGGGTCGCATGGAGCAAATGGTTAATCACGGAACTGGTTGGATCCGTCTTGATTACAAGGTTCCATCACGTGGACTTATTGGTTTCCGTACTGAGTTCTTAACTGAAACTCGCGGAACTGGTTTACTCCACCACGTATTTGATGGTTACGAGCCTTGGTTCGGAGATATCCGTACTCGTGCAACTGGATCACTTGTTTCAGACCGCATGGGAACAGTTACTTCATATGCCCTTTATGGAACACAAGATCGCGGAACTATTTTCGTAGAACCAGGCGATGAAGTGTATGAAGGTATGGTTATTGGCGAGAACTCTCGTAACGATGACATGGACGTTAACTGTGTTCGTGAAAAGAAGCTGACAAACATGCGTGCATCAGGCACAGATGAATCAGAGCGTTTGATTCCGCCTAAGAAGCTCAACATGGAAGGTGCTCTTGAGTTCTGTCGCGAAGATGAGTGCGTCGAAGTAACACCTGCCGTTGTTCGTATTCGTAAGGTTGTTCTCAACGGCGATGAGCGTGCACGTGCGACTTCTCGCGCAAAAGAAGGCGAATCTAAACGCTAATTAACAGAAACTTAAACGCCAATTCACAGGTAATACACAGATAAAGCCCTGCACAGTTAATATCGGTGCGGGAGCTTTTTCGTTGTTCGTGAAGACTTTCTCAATGATGAGTCTTTCTTAGACTAATTCGCAGATTCCTCCCATACACTGCCACATCGATAACTAAGGGGTGTTTGAGTTGATGAAGAAGAGCCGCATTATTCCTATCGCGTTAGTTGCAGTCCTTGCTACTGGTGCGATTACTGTTGAGAAAACTATCTCCTCACGTATAACTACGCGGGTTTATGAAGTTATGCCTAGGGCAACGGGTGTAACTGCCTCTGTTCCATTGTTTGATCTGCCCGGAAATATCGTTGGCGACTCTATAAAGTCGGTCCACATCAATGTTGGTGAATACCAATTAAAAGAGTCAACCTTTAAACCATCATTAGCAATTCATGCGCGTGATATTTCAAAGTCACAACCAAACCTAATCGGAGACTCTGGATGTAACAGCAACGATTCCTGCTGCCACAATCACGCAATTAGCAGATTTTAACGATGCGCAGATCGTTGGAAACACCCTGCAAGTCTCAGTTGGCTCAGGTGGTCTTGGAACCGCCATTCTTGTTCCTAAGTATTCAGGCAATCAGATCTATTTTGAACTTCAAGGCGTATCACTCTTCGGAAATGAAATACCTGCAGATTCATTGCCGGCAGAGATTAAGGATCAAATTAAGAGTAAGAGTGTTCGAACCTTGAAGGCTCCACAAGGAATGAGAGTCAAATCTATTTCGTTAAGCAGTGAAGGTTTAGCCTTAACAATGTATGGAAAGAACATCAGGCCAACAAAAATTGATTCAACTTTCTAGGAGATTTATGAAAATTGATATAAAGAAGATTCTTCCAAAGAATCCATCTGTTTTTAGCGGATATCGTGCTGTACGCATTTTCTTAGCTATTTACATGTTTGTCATTGTGGTGCGCAGCTGTATCCACTTCTTTTCATCAGATGGAGGAGCAAACAGCATTGCAGGAATTGATATTTCTGTTGAAGGCGGAGACAACATTGTTGCGATCTTCCACCAGTGGGGTGCGATGCAGCTTCTGCTAGTGCTTTTGCTTTACGTTCTATTCTTTAGATACCCAGGAATGACGCCACTAATTGCTTTGACTCTTGTCATTGAGCCAATATTTCGCTTAATTGCAGGGAAGATCATGCCTGTAACTGCTGAAGGAACACCACCTGGTGAAGCCCTTAATGGTGCTTCTTTCTATGTGCTAGTTGCTTTATTAATCGCCTCTCTAATTGAGAAAGCAGTGAAAAGTAAGTAGTTGCCATCAAGTGGAGTAGGCAGTTTCTAGGCGCCGAACCGAAAACAGGGCAATTTGTCGGCCCATTCGGGCAAGATGCTCACTGTGAGTAAGCAGCCCTTCAGCCTTGTACGACAGGTACTTCAGACTGCCCCTGCTGCTCTAGATGCTGAGCAAACATCTGTTGTCGCACATCGTGGATCACCTATTGTCGTTCAAGGCGGACCAGGGACAGGAAAGACAACTGTTTTAGTTGAAGCCGCCCTTGCTCGAATTGCGCGAGGGACAAAACCCTGATTCAATTTTGCTCCTTACCTATGGTCGCGAGCGAGCATCCGAACTTCGTGATGCGATTGCCCTTCGCACAACAAAGACCATGTTTGAACCATTGGCCAGGACTTTTCACTCGCTTGCTTTTTCAATCTTAAAGATGAAGGCAAAGGGTGATCCTGATCCGATTTTGCTTAGTGGTCCAGAACAAGAAAGTTACATCCGCGAACTACTACAAGGTGACATCGACGATGGTTTTAAAGAATGGCCTGAAGATCTACATAAGGCGTTAACTACCAATGGCTTTGCTCGTGAACTACGAGATTTGATTTTGCGTGCATCAGAGCGTGGTATTGATGCAGATGAGTTAGCAAAGCTTGGCAAGCAAGAGGGTGAAAAGTATTGGGAGGCAGCCGCTGCTTTCTGGAAGAGATATACAAACTCAATGGTGATGCGCGAGTTCAGCGCACAGGATGCAAAGCTGCGTATCGATCCATCCGAATTAGTCTCTCGTGCATCGATTCATTTGCGTAACAATCCTGATTTGTTGGATCAACTACGCAATCGATTCACAACGATCATGGTTGATGAGTTTCAGGAAAGTGATCCAGCACAGCGCGAACTATTGGCGTTGCTTGCAGGTAACGATGTAATCATCTGTGCTGATGCTGATAGCGCCGTTGGACGATTCCGCGGGGCAGATCCAGATGGATTAGCTGCAGCACTTGATCCTTATCGGGCAAAGGAAGTTGTTCTAAACCGTGTGTATCGAAATGCACCTGCGATCTTTGAAGTTGGACATGAATATGTGCAGGGATTCCGAGGATCACCGGTAACCCGCAAGCGCTCGTGTGTGGCAGAAAGTGGCGGTTTTGTTGGGGTTCATCGCTTTAGGAGTGGGGCCGAAGAGGCAGCCTTTATTGCTCATCAGTTCCGTAGTGCACATTTGCGACAAGGGGTTTCTTACAGTGACATGGCAGTTGTTTTACGTACTCCTGGTGTTCAAGCAGCTGCGCTGCGTCGTGCATTTTCACAGGTGGGTATTCCTGTTGCTTCAGAGCTTCAAGCGCTAGCGGGCAACCCCGCAATCACACCATTCCTTCTATTGGCACGTGTTGCAATTGGTGCACAACCTCTTAATTTAGATACTGCAGAGCGCTTATTGCTTTCAGAGTTTGGTGGCGCGGACTCTATTTCCCTGCGCCGTATTCGCAGAGCGATGATCTCCGCTCGTCCTGAAGGAGATGAACGTTCAGGCACACAGTTGTTGCTTGATGCAATTAATGACGGTGAATTATTTATTGAAGGTGCAGACAGCGTGCTGCGCGTCCATGCGTTGTTGAAAGGTGCAAAGGCAATTGCTCGCAATAAGACAGCGCTAGCAGATGATCTGTTGTGGTTTATTTGGGATAACGCTGTAACAAGTGATGGACAGAAGTTATCTGTTGCCTGGCGCAACCAAGCACTTCGTCCAGGAGTTCGTGGGGCAGCTGCTGATCGGGATCTAGATGCCATGATGCAATTGTTTGAATCTGCTGCTCGTTATTCCGAACGCTTTCCTTTGTCAGGTCCTGCTGCCTTTATCAACGAAGTTGCACATGAGGACATTGCAGGAGACGTTATTACCGCCAAGGGTGTGCGACCAGATTTTGTGGAGATCCTTACCGTGCACAGCGCAAAGGGACGTCAATGGCAGGTTGTTGCAATTGCAGGATTACAAGAGGGCACATGGCCTAACTTAAAGCAACGCTCATCATTGTTAGGTGCTGAACGCTTGGTAGAAAGAAAGCGCAACCCTGATATTCCACGTGATCAGCTAGATGTTATTGCCGCAAATGGCTTAATGCAGGATGAGCAGCGTCTATTTCATGTGGCCCTAACCCGCGCCCAGCAATCACTTTTCGTCACTGCAGTCCAGCGCGAAGATGAAGAACCATCACAGTTCTTTGAAGCAATCGAAGTTATGGTCAACAAAACCGATGATGAGGAACATGTGTTAACCGAAGTTCCTCGTCCCATTACCGCACCTGCATTGGTGGCAGAACTTCGTTCACAGTTAGCTGGACCAAAGGCAAAAGAGGCTGCTGCGCTATTAAAAGCGATGAGTCGCTGAAGGTATTTATCTAGCAAACCCGACATAGTTGGATTGGTTCTGTTCCACTGAGTACTGATGCACCTGTTATTGATCCTGACAAAGAGGTCATTGTTTCTCCATCAGGTGCTGAATCCTTTGTGGAATGTGGTGTGAAGTGGTTCTTGCAAAACAATGGTGGCTCAGATGGAGATAGCACCGCTCAAGTTTTAGGTTCTGCAATCCACGCATTTGCAGCCAAGATGGTGCAAGAGCCCGGCACAAGCCGCGAGCAATTAATCGAGTCATTAGAAAAGTCATGGAAGTTAATTGATCCTGATAGTGGATGGGTGAGCGCGTCCCACTTGGAATCTGCAGTGACAATGCTTGAAAAGTTTGTGGAGTACCACAAGGAAACTAAACGTGAAGTAAAAGGCGCTGAATTACGTTTTGATGTGAAGTTAGGTCGTGCTCGAATTATTGGAACTGTGGACCGTCTTGAGGTTGAAGCAGATGGTTCGCTATTTATCATTGACTTTAAAACCGGCAACACAGCAATTAGCAAAGAGGATGCGAAGAAGAATCTGCAGCTTGCTAGTTATCAGCTGGGAGTCCATGAGGGTGGATTTACAGATGGTAATAAATCAGCAGGTGCAGAACTTGTGTATTTGGGCACAAGTAGTGCTGGAGCATCTATTCGCCAGCAGTATGCGATCGATATCGAAGAAACAAAGGCAACTATTGAAACTATTGGCGAAGGCATGGGGGCTGCAACCTTCTTTGCCACCGTCAATAAGCGCTGTAAAGGCTGCCCAGTAAGGAAATCCTGCCCTGTTCAAAGTGATGGACGGGCGGTGATCGAATGAGTGCGAAGTACACACCTGAAGAGATCATCGCCAAGCTTCAGGCACATCCAAAGTTTGGTTCACAGATCAAGCCGATCACCAAGCATCAATCAGCCATTATTAGTAGCGGTCTAGAACCTGCAGTTGTTATCGCAGGTGCTGGTTCTGGCAAGACAGAGACAATGAGTAATCGTGTCCTGTATTTGGTTGCCAACGGTTTTGCCACACCGGATCAAATCTTGGGTCTTACCTTCACCCGTAAAGCTGCTGGTGAACTCTCTGTTCGTATCCGCAAGCGCTTGCGCCAATTATCTCAGTTGCCAGAGTTCAAACACATCACATCAACTAGCACTGCAGTTACTACCTATCATTCATATGCAGGCAAGTTACTCAGCGAACATGCAATCCGTTATGGAATTGATGCCGATGCTGATCCACTGGGAGAAGCTGCAATCTGGCAGATTGCATCAGATGTTGTGCGCAACTGGTCTGATGATTCCTATCGCAATGACAGTGCGGTCAGTACAGTGATTAAGGATTTACTGGGTCTTTCAAAGTTGATGCTTGAACACCAAGTTAAGGCTTCAGATATCGAGGCGATCGGTAACGAAATGCTTGAGAAGTTGCAGTTACTTGGTGGCAGCACCAATGAAGATACACGCGCAGTTGCTCGTGCTATGCAGCAACGCAATTCTTTGCTGCCCATGGTTGAGAGCTTTATGGAACGCCGCAAAGCTGCTGGCGAATTATCCTTTGATGATCAGATGTCATTGGCTGCAGATATTGCGCAAAACTTTGAAGATGTAGGCGCATTAGAGCGCGGCAAGTACACCGTTGTTTTACTTGATGAGTATCAAGATACTTCTCAATCTCAGGTGCGCATGCTCTCTTCACTCTATGGGGCAGGCCATCCAGTTATGGCGGTGGGAGACCCGTCGCAGGCTATTTATACCTGGCGCGGAGCATCAGCCGGCACTATGGCCTCATTCCATAAGTACTTCCCAAAGGCGCAAGGACAAACCGGAATAGAGCAGTTCTCCCTTCCAACAACTTTCCGTAACGACACAATCATCTTGAATGCTGCAAATGCAATTAGCGCGCAAATCAAAGCTGATGGCGGACAACAAGTTGTTGAACTTGAGGCGCGGGATGGTGCAGGTGCAGGTGAACTTGCCTACGGTATTTATGAAACTGTTGAAACCGAATCTCAAGCAATTGGTGAATACTTTAAAGCGCTCTGGAATCCAGATGACAATAAATCTTTTGCCGTCTTGGTGCGAAAGCGCAGCCAAATAGCAAGTATTGAAAATGCTCTACGTGAACAAGGTTTGCCGGTCGAAGTAATCGGCATTGGTGGATTGATCCATATTCCAGAGGTTGCAGATGTTGTGACCTTAATGAAGATCATTACCGATCCGGATGCAGGCTCATCTTTGATGCGCCACTTAACTGGGCCACGAATTAATTTGGGACCTAGAGATATTGCAGCACTCGGTGGCTTTAGTCGAGAGCGCGCAAAGGCAATGCACGCAGATTCAAAGAGCTTTATTAAAAAGATTGCTGCCGGAAATCCTGATCAATTAGAAGCAGATGATCAATTCTCTGGCTCCATCATCGATGCGCTAGATGAAATCACAACGGCTAAGAAGAGTGGTTTTAGCGATCTTGGATATCAGCGCCTAGTTACCTTTGCGCAAGATCTGCGTCGTTTGCGCTCACGTGCCGGTGGACAAATTACTGATTTAGTAACAGAGATTGAAAACTACCTAACACTTGAATCTGAAATAACCTTGCGCGAAGGTTCACAGACAGGCCGTCGCCACCTTGATCGCTTCTTGGATGAGGCATCAAAGTTTGAACGAAGCGGTGGATCTGTTTCTGCCTTCTTGGATTGGTTAGATGTCGCATCAGATGAAGAAGGTGGCTTAAAGGTTGGAGCCCCTGAAGTACGCACAGATGTGGTTCAAATCCTTACAGTTCACATGGCAAAAGGCGCCGAATGGGATGTTGTGGCTGTTCCTGGATTATCTGAAGGCACCTTCCCTGGTGTAAACAGAAGCGATCCGGATAACTGGTTAAAGAATGAAAAGCATGTGCCATTTGCACTGCGCGGTGATGCGCACGAGCTTCCTTATTTCACTCTAGATGGCATTACTAAGAACAGTGATGCAAGTAAGGCGATTAAAGCTTTTGCATCTGAGTGCGTGGATACAATTAAAATGCGCGAGGAAATGCGATTGGCATATGTTGCTATCACCCGTGCTCGCACGCACTTGATCTGCACAACCTCTTGGTGGCGTGATGGATCTAAATCTGTTTCACCATCTAACATCTTCACACTTATTGCAGCTGCAGCAAGTGCGCACGGCGGACGATTAATCTCAGATATTGCAGCACCTGAAGATGGTGTTGAAAATCCAACTCTTGAAAATCCACAGACTGCTGTTTGGCCACGAGATTATCTAGGGAATAAGCGGGCACAGTTTGATGCGGCCATTGAATTAGTAAATGCTTCTGATGTTCATCCACTGATTGATTCACAAGATTCCGAAGTTAATTCTTGGATTATGGATGCTCATAGTTTGATTACCGAACAACGAAAGCGCGCTATAGATGTGGTTAAAGTCGCATTACCAACTCGTCTTTCAACTTCCACTTTGGTTGCTTTGCATGAAAACCCACAAGAGCTTGCACTTAACATTCGTCGTCCAATGCCACGTGGCCAAGATCAATACTCTCGTCGCGGTACGGCATTTCACTTATGGGTAGAACGCCAGTTCACAGATGCCGCTACCTTATTTGGTGATGAGTATCTAGATTACTTAGATCCACTAGATGATGATTCAAAGTTGGAAGATCTAAAGGCTGCCTGGTTAAAGAGTGCCTTACGCAAATCGCACACCTGCCCGGGTGGAAGTTCCTTTTGAAACAACTATTGCAGGGGTGTTAATCCGTGGTCGAATTGATGCTATTTATGCTGATGGAGATGGCTTCCAGGTGGTTGATTGGAAGACAGGTTCAAAGCAGTTAGGAAAGTCGGCGCAGGTGCAATTGGCGATGTATCGCTTGGCCTGGGCAAAGTTATCTGGCTGCGATATTTCAAAGGTTTCTGCGGCGTTCTACTATGTGCCATCAGGTGTTACAGATCAGCCAGCAGACCTTTTGGATGAGGCAGCACTAATAGCTCTGATTTCCTCTGTTGACCCAGCGTCCTAGCTCAAAGTTCTAAGCTGAATTAATCTGTTGGGATCTCTATCTGCAAGGGCAGATGATCACTCATTCCTTTATGTGAATAGATAATCTGCTTAACATCGCTAGCTGTAAGAGTTGGCGATAACATAAAGTCAATTTGAACTTTTGGAAGCCAGCTTGGGAATGTGTTACCACTTCCAAGTGAGTGCCACTTTATTCCTGCCACAACTCTGGTAAATGGAATATTCATGTCTCCCATGATGATTGTTTTGTGTGGCTCACTGCCTAATTTGTGAGCCCAACGCTTAATCAAGACTAATTGCTTGTAATTGTAAAAAGGCACGAAAGAAAGATGGGTATTAATAATCAACCAACCGTTTTCTAGATGTGCAGCAAGAGCACTTCTTGGATGATCGCGCACATAGAAACGTTTCAACTTTCCGTCAACAGGAAACATCATGAAAACGCCAAATGGTGCGCCCTTTAAATCTAAGCGATGCCAGGATTTAACTGGCAACTGTGAAACCATTCCGATTCCATAGCCCGCTTCACCTTCTTGGCTTTTGTTTGTCACTATCTTTAAATCGGTTGTTTCAGGTTTACGCCACTTCTCATCTGGATTACCAAACAGTGATGGCGCAAAAGCCCAATCAGCAGCCCCCATGACAGTTGCAATATTTCCAACTTGGTTGTGATTGCCTGAACGTTCCAGGAAGTAATCAACTTCTTGGACGCCAATAACATCGCTCTTTAAATTCAGTATTTCAGCTTCTAAAAGGGCGGCAGCATCAACTGCTGGATCAGGCGGAATGGCCATTCCATGCAGCAAATTCCATGAGGTTACGCGCATTGCCCAAGGCTAGTAGCGTTCACCCCTATGAGCGCGCTGTCACCTATTAACCGCGAAAGCGAGCTGCGCACCGATGCCGCAAAGTTGGCCCAACTCTGGAAAACTGCGCACATTATTCATTTAGTCGATGCACGGTTGAGTGCAGGTGATGACTCTTTGACCTTTATCGATGCCGCTGCCGTGAAAGCTGCTCAAGAGATATTTGTTGAAGGAGATCGCTTCTTCTTAGGCGTGGGCCGTGATGATAATCAGGCTTACTTTGCCTGGCACACCACCTGGATTATTCCTCCAGAAGATGATGGAACTGAAGAGTTTGAACAACGTAAGTATGAAGGATTTAAATCTTTGCGCGAGGTCGGTGGCAATCTAGATGCTGACGAATTAGCACTTGCAATGCATGCAGTTGGATTAGCTAACTGGCACGCAACCCACACACATTGCGCTAAATGTGGTGCAAAGACTGTGAGTGATCTTGGTGGCAGCGTGCGAGTGTGTCCCGACGATGCAACACAACATCATCCGCGTACGGATCCTGCCGTCATTGTTTTAGTAAAAGACAAAGATGATCGTATTCTTTTGGGACATCAACCAGTCTGGCCTGACAAGCGCTTTTCGACATTTGCAGGTTTTGTTGAAACTGGTGAGTCGTTTGAAGAGTGTGTTTCACGTGAGGTATTTGAAGAAGCTGGTGTGTATGCATCAGAGATTAAATACTTAACTTCACAGCCTTGGCCATTTCCGGCATCGATCATGATTGCATTTGAAGCGATTACTCATCGTCCAGAAGAGGCTCGTCCTGATGGCACTGAAATTACTGAAGTGCGCTGGCTTTCACGTGATGAAATGAAGGCAGCTGTTGCTGCTCAAGATATTTTGTTGCCACCTAAAATTTCAGTTGCCCGTCGCATGATTGAAGCTTGGTACACACGTGTTGATGGATATACACGCGATCAGTTACGTGGTGGTGAATCGTGGAGGCCGTAGGAAATCTACGCGCAGAAGAGATTCTTGAAGCTCTAGACAACGAACAGCGCGCAGTTGCACTTGCTACACGCGGTCCTGTTTGCGTAATTGCTGGTGCTGGAACTGGAAAGACCCGTGCAATCACACATCGCATCGCATATGCCGCAGCAATCGGCACTATGGATCCCCACAAAGTTTTAGCTCTTACCTTTACCGCCCGTGCTGCAGGAGAAATGCGTACACGACTTCGCTCACTGGGTGTTCCAGCTGTTGCAGCCCGCACCATCCACGCAGCAGCTCTCAAGCAATTGACCTTCTTTTGGCCGCAAGTTTTTGGTGGTCGCACACCTGATCTACTCACAACTAAGAGCGGATTTCTCACGGAAGCGATTAAGCGGGCTCAGTTACAGGGTGAGCTCTCGATTACCTCCCGTGATTTACTGCGCGATATTGCAACAGAGATCGAATGGGCCAAGGTTTCACAAATTTCTCCTTCTGATTATTTGAGCGAGTCTCTCAAGCGCACAGTTAAGCCACGTATTAATCCTGAACAGTTGGCCAAGGTCTATACGGCATATGAAAGCGTGAAGCACCAAGAGCGCGCAATTGATTTTGAAGATGTTCTGCTTCTAACGACGGCAATGATCGAAGAAGAACGAGAAGTTCGAGAGCGCGTGCAAGATCAATACCGTTTCTTCACAGTTGATGAGTATCAGGATATTTCACCGCTGCAGCAGCGCTTAATCAATGCCTGGCTTGGTTCACGTCAAGAACTCTGTGTTGTTGGTGACCCTGCCCAAACTATTTACTCATTTGCTGGTGCAACCCCAGTGTTTCTCAATTCTTTCACCCAACGTTTTCCAGAAGCTGAAGTTGTGCGGTTAACAACTGGTTATCGCTCAACTCCTGAAATTATCTTCACCGCAAACAGCATTCTTAGAAAAGGCGCGATGGGTAATGAGTTGGTTGCAATCAATGATCACGGTAGCAAGCCAACAATTACTGCCTATAACGATGAGTCTGCAGAGATTGCCGGAATCGTTCGTGCCATTACGCAGTTGATCTCTGAAGGAACACCTGCTCAAGAGATTGCAGTTCTTGCCCGCACTAACAGTCAATTAAATGGTTTAGAAAGAGCGATGAATGCAGCTAACTTGCCATACCAAGTTCGAAACACTGAACGCTTCTTTGAGCGAAAGGAAGTTCGTGATTTCTTAAAGCAAGTTCGAACTGCCTCTGTAATTCCAACAGAAGGTGTTTCATGGCTTGATGAACTTCGCACTCTTGCTCAACCGTTTTTAACTGGGGGAGCTATCGATGGAATCGCAGCACTTCTCCACCTTGCTCGCGAACTAGATGGTGATACTGGTTTTACACCAAAGAATTTGCGTGCCTACCTGCGAGAAGTTGAAGATCGAGTTCAGCAAAACAATCCTCCAACCATGCCTGTTACAACCCTTGCAACGCTGCACGCTGCAAAAGGTCTTGAATGGGAACGCGTATTTTTAATTGGCGTTAGCGATGGCATCTTGCCCCTTGAAAACAACAGCACCACAGGTGATCAAGCATCAATTGATGAGGAGCGTCGCTTGTTCTATGTTGGAATAACGCGCGCCAAGTCTGATCTTCGCCTTAGTTATCGAGGCAAAGCCTCACGCTTCTTGGCAGAGGCTGGCCTGTCTAACTAGCTGTTTTACGCTCATTTATGCGGGGAATTAATTACCTTGCCAGTACCTCAACCCATGGTTTATAGTTACAACTTCATTCCCATGGCGGGGATGAAAATGACGGAAGGAACGAATATGTCTAACGCATCATTCGTATCAGCAAACGCTTTGCGTTCTGCTGTGATTCCTTCTGCTCATACAACCAATAAGCCTTCTACTTGGCATGCAACGAAGCCAGCGTTTTACGCAGCTTTTTATGCCGGATACGAGGCCAATGGTGGTTCGATCGAATAACTCGATTTAGAACTAAAAGCCAAGGGCCTCGAATCCAAAAGGATTCGGAGCCCTTTTTGTTTTTCCAAAACAAACTTCACTCCAGAAAACCAACGACAACCACAAGAGACCGAAGCAAGATCTAACAGAAAGAAGAGGTGAGAACATGAGCGTTCTCTTCAGTGAACTACTAGTACCAGGCTGGGCAGATGAGAAGATCGGTTTGGACGCCGTAACAGGCACGTATTCAGACGGGTCATCATTTAATTTGCCATGCCACACAGCAGATCCTGAGCTCTACTTCTCTGAAGATGAGATGCAAGTTGCTGAGGCCAAGTCACTCTGTGGCGGATGTCCTGTGCGCGCGCAGTGCTTAGAAGGTGCTCTATCGCGCCAAGAGCCGGCAGGTGTGTGGGGCGGTGAATTATTTGAAGAAGGTCGCATCATTGCCAAGAAGCGCAAAGCTGGACGACCAACTTTGAAAGAGATCGCTGCACGCAATGCAGAAGGCGAACTTATCGAACTCAATGTTAAGAGCAAAGAGCGCGAGGAAAGTGCTGCTTAGCTAGCAAACATATTTAAGTTTGTTAATGAAGGCCACAGTGCAAAGAGGATGGAGATCGGCAGGATAAGGAATACAACTGGAATCATCATTGATATTTCAGCCTTTCCAGCCGCTCCCATAACTCGATTTCGTTGATTACCGCGGGCTTCTACAGCGTGACGAGAGAGAACTTCGACAAGTGGCGCACCTCGTAATGTCGCAGTCACCAATGCATCAACAAAGCGACGGATCATCACCGATTTAACACGACGACCCATCGCATCTAGCGCTTCATTTAAAGGCTTCCCAGATCTCACACCAACAACAACTATTTGGAACTCTTTAGCCAATTCTCCCTCTGCAGAGTTAGCAATTCGCAGCATTGCACTCATAGGAGTTTCACCAGCTGCAATCGCCAAAGTCAGCATCTCAATGACTGCAGGAAATTCAGATTCAATTAATTCGCGTCGCTTCTTAATCTCTTTCGTTAGCTCGCGATCCAGTAAAACATAGGTAAGGACCCCCAATAATGAGGCGCTAAAGACCGCCAATAAGGGTTTGTGCATGAGGATTAAAACAACATGTAAATGAAAGGGCTGAGGTAGCCGCGCAATATCCGTACTGCCTAATTCTAAAATCAACATATTCTCTTTCAGAACCTCGCCCTAACTCTTCTAGCCGGGATCTCAATTGTGTGCGGTCGCCGCTCTTTTTTGCATTCTTTCTAATAACACGTTGAGCTTCTTCAATTGCATCAACTTCATCACCTATAACTATCAAGAACCCTGCCGGAATGGCTAGTAGAGCGGTGACCAATAAGAATTGCATTCACTGTGCGCCTCCTACAAAAACACGAGGAGTTTGTGGCAAGCGACCTAATCGGTTCATCCAGATGTAAGCAATACCTGTCATTAAAAGTCCTGCGATCAAAATCATTGCACCGGTCGGTGTGGAATATGCAGCAGCGGTACTTGGCTGGGTTGAAAGTAATAAAAGCAAAATCCATGGCGCAGCAGCTGAAAGATGTGCTGAGTTTTTAATCCACCCATGTTTGACTTCAATCTCTCGTCGCAGTGCCAAATCTTGGCGCAGAAAATCTCCTAAGGATCTGAGTATTTGTAGTAACTCACTGCCACCTAGAGCTTTAGAAATGATGAGGGCTTCAAATATTTGATCGCTTCCATGATGGGCAAACAAAGCTTTGAGTTCTTCAATAGCTTGGGTTAAATCACCACTTCCATACAAAGTTGCTTTGAATTGTGTAAATGCAGGACGCAACACCTCTGGCCCCCTAGTTGAAAGCCCAGCCAATGACTCAGTGAGTGAAAGTCCAGACTGAATTCCAGACATTAAATGATCAATTACCTCTGGCCAAGCAGCAATCAATGCAGCCTCGTTGAGATTGTTGTTGGCTCGCACAGTGACAAATGCAATTCCGGCAGCCAATGCGCCAAAGGCTAGAGAAATCACAATCGAACGTGTCATTAATAAGACTGCAGCGGTAGAGACAGATGCTGCAATTCCAATGCGCACAGAAAGTTTCATTGATGCCACCATTGTGAAAGTGGGGCCCCGATTGCCGTAAATCGATCAGGATTGGGCAGAGAACCAACCCCGCGTTGGTACTGGTTGCCATCCCACTTCCAGAGCATTTCGATTTCAGCGCGATCATTTTCAAATCGACCAGTTACAGCTGCAACCTCACTAATCCGTCGCGTTCCATTGGCATCTAAGGCTCGTATGAACAATCACATCGATCGCAGATGCGACAGTAGGTGCAATAAATTTATGGGAAATGTTTTCACCTGCCAGTAGCGGCAACGTTTGAAGTTTAACGATTGCATCTCGTGGGGAGTTTGCGTGCAGAGTCCCCATTCCGGGCAGGCCAGAATTCAGGGCAATGAGTAGATCAAGTGCTTCTGCCTCACGAACTTCACCAACAATGATTCGCGATGGACGCATTCGCAGTGACTCCTTGATGAGCCGACGCAAAGGAATTTCACCTTCGCCTTGCAGGTTTGCACTTCGTGTTTGCATCTGCACAACATCTGGCAGCTGGGGGCTGAGTTCAAATACCTCTTCAATTGTCACAACTCTCTCACCGCGTGGAATTGCGCCAGCTAGTGCATTTAAAACAGTTGTCTTTCCTGCCTGGGTCCCGCCACTTACTAAAATATTTAAGCCGGCTTGCACGCAATAAATAAGCGCAGTGCCTATCTCGGCGGTCATAACACCGAGATCTACCAAATCATTAACGCTTGAATTACGCATTAAGTGCTTACGTATGTTTACCGCCCAATGATGAGCAGTGATTTCAGGGATAACTACATGCAAACGACTGCCATCGGGTAATCGTGCATCTACAAATGGATGTGAAAGATCTAGTCGTCTTCCACTCCACATCAATGCTCGTTCGACAATGTTTCGCACATCATCTGAAGTCAGAAGTAGATTGGTTAATTCGCTGCGGCCATTACGCGCAATAAAGATTCGTTCAGGTGAGTTAATCCAAATTTCTTCAATCGTTGGGTCACCCATAAAGGGTGCAATAGCACCAAAGGTAATACTGAGATCTAGTTCCATGCGCGCAAACCTAGATTGGGTACTAAAGGTTACTTTTTGCGGGGAAATAGCGGTGGATAAATCAAAAGCAATGTTGCTCTGAGTAACCCTTAATTCTTGTATTTAGTTGGTGTTAACAATCTTAAACGCTTCAGCGATACGTCCTTCTGGTAGGCCACCAATTCCAGCGTTGCGTTGCCCCCACTCGCGAACCATGTTTTCCAACTCTTTGTTGTGAGCTGTTTGAGATGCATGTGCGTGCAGCGCTGCCATCTTCAAATCAAAGGTGTCGGTGATATCAACCCAATGATCAGGCTGAGCAAATCCAGATACCCAGATTTCCTTAACACGCCATGGCTCCAAACCTTCTTTTTCCATTAAGTCTGTAAATGCGAAAGGGTTTCTGGCATCAGGGTAAACAGCCTGAATAGTTGCTTCACCCGCAGCTAAGTGATCTGGGTGGCTTGCACCAATGCGATCCCAATTACGTTCTGGACTTTGACACACAATGCGATCTGGTTTAGAAATTCGAATTTGGCGGACAATATCTTTACGTAATTCAATTGTTGCTACTAAGTGTCCATCAACATAATTTAAGAAAGTAATGTCGGTGACGCCAATTGCAGCACCAGCTTCGCGTTGTTCGCGCTGGCGAATTGCAGGCATCTCTTCTTTTGAGAAACCAGACTCTTCGCCGCCTTGATCTCCATTGGTGCAAAACACATAGGCAACTTCAATTCCCTTTTTCACCCATTGGGCGATAGTTCCAGAGGCCCCAAAATCTGAATCATCGGGGTGGGCATTGATGACCAAGACGCGCTTGATCTCGTTATCTGCAATCGGTTCCATGCATGAAGCCTAATAGACTCACCCTCATGACTGAAATCGATCCATTACTTGAGGGACTCAATCCTCAACAATCGGAGGCGGTTACACATGCAGGCGGCCCGTTATTAGTTGTTGCAGGTGCTGGATCAGGAAAAACTCGCGTATTAACGCGTCGTATTGCTTACTTAATGTCTAGGCGCAATGTTGCCCCTTATCAAATCTTGGCAATTACCTTCACAAACAAAGCAGCTGGCGAAATGAAGGAGCGAGTTGCAGATCTAGTTGGCCCAATTGCCAAATCAATGTGGGTCTCAACTTTTCACTCAGCCTGTGTTCGCATCTTGCGCCAAGAAGCAACCCGCCTTGGATATAGCAACTCGTTTAGTATTTATGACTCTGCTGATTCACAAAGACTCATAACTATTGTTGCCAAAGAACTAAATTTGGATGCAAAGCGATATCCAGCTCGCCAATTTCAATCAATGATCTCTAACGCCAAAAATGAATTGCTGGGGCCCCAAGATTACTTAAACGCTGCCAGCAATCCCTTTGAACAGATAGTTGCCGATGTTTATGCGGTGTATCAGCAGAGATTGATCCGAGCTAATGCAATGGATTTTGATGACTTGATTCTAAAAACCGTTGAAGTTCTTCAGCGATATCCAGAAGCAAAGGCTCGCTTTAGATCCCGCTTCCGCCATGTTCTAGTTGATGAGTATCAGGACACAAACCATGCTCAATACATCTTGGTCAAAGAGCTAGTTGGCACTGAACTTGAAGGACAAGCACCAGCAGAGCTATGCGTGGTCGGAGATGCTGATCAATCCATTTATGGCTTCCGCGGGGCAACGATCCGCAATATTTTGCAGTTTGAACTTGATTACCCAAATGCCCGCACGGTCTTGCTTGAACAGAATTATCGTTCTACGCAAAATATTCTAAATGCTGCAAATGCGGTTATTACTAAGAATGAAAGCCGCAAAGAGAAGAACTTATGGTCTGATGCCGGTGCAGGTTCACCTCTTACAGGTTATGTTGCTGAAAGCGAGCACGACGAGGCTAACTTCATTGCAGATGAGATTAGATCTCTCCAACGTGAAGGTGTTTCAACCCCAGGTGATACCGCAATTTTCTACCGAACCAACGCTCAATCCCGTGTTTTTGAAGAAGTCTTCATGCGCAACGCCTTGCCATATAAAGTCGTTGGGGGCTTACGATTTTATGAACGTCGGGAAGTAAAAGACTTACTGGCTTATTTGCGCGTTCTTGCCAATTTAGAAGATGAGATCTCACTTCGAAGAATCATCAATGTGCCAAAGCGAGGCATTGGTGACACATCTTTAGATTATGTGGATGAGTTTGCTCGCAATAATGACATCTCCTTCTGGCAAGGCTTATTGCGGGTGAGCGAGAATGGATCTGTGCCAGCACGCGCTGCACAAGCAGTCAATGAGTTTACTTCTATGGTTAGCGCATTAGCTGTCTTAGTAGAAGCAAAAACAAAGCCCTCTGTAATAGTTGAAGCAGCACTTGAACAATCAGGGTTGTTAAAGGAGTTAGCAGATAGCACCGATCCACAGGATGAAGTTCGCGTGGAGAACTTAAAGGAACTTGTTGCTGTTTCAATAGAGTATGAAGAGCGCCCATTTGAAGAACTTGGCGAAGATGAAGAAATCTCACTTGCAGGATTTTTAGAGAAAGTTTCATTAGTTGCAGATGCTGATGAAATTCCAGAAGGTGAAGATCATGGGGGAGTTGTCACGATGATGACACTTCACACCGCTAAGGGCCTTGAGTTTCCAACTGTTTTCCTTACAGGTATGGAAGATGGAATTTTTCCGCATTCTAGAACTCTTGGTGAAAAAGATGAGATTGAAGAAGAACGACGTCTTGCATATGTTGGGTTAACTCGTGCACGCCAGCGCCTTTATATTTCACGTGCTGAATATCGTTCAACATGGGGAGCTCCAAATTACAATCCACCTTCTCGTTTCCTTGATGAGATCCCAGAAGATGTAATTGAATGGCGCAATCAAGGAAAATCTTCATCTCCTTCATTTGTTACGCGCACTCGCACTGCGACAACTCCGCCACCACGAGCCACCGGCAAAAAGAGTGTTGCAATGGAGTTGGCAGTTGGTGAGCGTGTGTCACATGACACATTCGGATTAGGCACTGTTGTGGCTGTTGCGGGGGCTGGCGACAAAGCCGAAGCCACAATTAACTTCGGCCAATACGGCGAGAAGCGTTTGTTATTGCGTTATGCACCTGTTGAGAAACTATAGGATTACCCCGTATATAGCCGGCCAATAGATTGTGAGCCCCAGTGGATCTCTTTGAATACCAAGCCCGAGATATCTTTGAAAAACATGGCGTACCTGTTTTAGCTGCAGCAATTGCAACAACAGCAGATGAAGCAGAAAAAGCTGCAACAACAATTGGTGGCAAGGTTGTAGTCAAGGCTCAGGTCAAAGTTGGTGGACGTGGAAAAGCAGGCGGCGTAAAGCTTGCTGAGAACCCACAGGATGCTCGTGAAAAAGCTGGCGCAATCCTAGGAATGGATATCAAAGGTCACACTGTTCGCACTGTAATGATTGCAGCAGCAGCCCCAATCGAAGCTGAGTACTACCTTTCAATTTTGTTAGACCGCTCAAACCGAACATTTCTCGTAATGGCATCTGTTTCAGGTGGAATGGATATCGAAGAGGTTGCACATACTGCACCTGAAAAGCTTGCAAAGATTCCCGTCTCTGCAGTTGATGGCATCTCACTTGCTAAGGCGCAAGAAATTGTGGCAGCAGCTGCATTTCCTGCAGATGTGGCAGATCAAGTTGCCAACGTGTTGGTTAAGTTGTGGGATGTTTTCCAGGGCGAAGATGCAACCCTTGTAGAAGTTAATCCGTTGGTTAAGACAAAAGATGGAAAAGTTATTGCCCTAGATGGCAAGGTAACTCTTGATGACAACGCTGATTTCCGTCAGCCAGATCACCAATCACTTGTTGACCAAGATGCAGAAAATCCTTTAGAGGCTGCAGCAAAGGCAAAGGGACTTAACTACGTAAAGCTTGATGGACAGGTTGGAATCATCGGTAACGGTGCTGGACTTGTTATGAGCACGTTAGATGTTGTTGCATATGCTGGAGAAAAGCATGGCGGAGTTCGCCCAGCTAACTTCTTAGATATTGGTGGCGGAGCATCTGCACAAATTATGGCCGATGGCCTTTCAATTATTTTGGGAGATGTCGACGTAAAAAGCGTTTTTGTTAACGTATTTGGTGGAATTACATCGTGTGATGCGGTAGCAAGTGGAATTGTTCAGGCCCTTGAATTACTTGGTCCAAAGGCAACAAAGCCAATTGTTGTTCGACTTGATGGAAACAATGTTGTTGAAGGTCGAGCTATTTTGGCTAAAGCTGCGCACCCATTGGTAGAGCAGGCAGACACGATGGATGGAGCAGCAAATCGCGCTGCAGAATTGGCGGCGAAGTAATGTCTATCTTTATTAACGATGCAAGCAAGGTAATTGTTCAAGGAATGACAGGTTCTGAAGGAACCAAGCACACTCGCCGTATGTTGGCTTCTGGCACAAAGATTGTTGGCGGCGTAACACCTGGCAAGGGTGGACAGGTTGTCGATATCGACGGCCATCAACTTCCTGTTTTCAACACCGTTGCCGAGGCAATGTCAGCAACTGGTGCAAATGTTTCAGTTGTCTTTGTGCCACCTAAGTTTGCAAAGGCTGCTGTAATTGATGCAATTGATGCAACAATGCCATTAGTTGTTGTGATTACCGAGGGTATTCCGGTTCATGACTCGGCAAGCTTCTATGCCTATTCGCAAACAAAGGGAACAACCCAGATCATTGGCCCTAACTGCCCGGGATTGATCAGCCCAGGAAAATCAAATGTTGGAATTATTCCGGCTGACATCACTGGCTCAGGTCCAATTGGATTAGTGTCAAAGTCAGGAACTCTTACATACCAAATGATGTATGAGCTTCGCGATATTGGATTTAGTACTGCGGTAGGTATCGGTGGAGATCCAGTTATCGGAACAACACACATTGATTGCTTGCGCGCATTCCAAGATGATCCTGAGACAACAGCGATTGTTATGATCGGTGAAATTGGTGGAGATGCCGAAGAGCGCGCTGCAGCATTTATTGCGCAGTATGTAACAAAGCCAGTTGTTGGTTACGTTGCAGGCTTTACTGCACCAGAAGGAAAGACAATGGGGCACGCAGGTGCAATTGTTTCTGGTTCTTCAGGAACTGCTCAAGGTAAGAAAGATGCACTAGAAGCAGCTGGCGTAAAGGTTGGCCAAACACCGAGTGAAACCGCGCGTTTGTTACGCGCAATACTGGGTCGATAACAATGATGACGCGGGTACTTGGAGCTGCATTGCCTCAAGTCCTGCGTAGCGTTGCTTGGCTTTTACTTCCAACATCTTTTATTGCACTCCTTGCGTGGGCTACAGCAGGCAGTGCAACAGGAAATACCGGAGATCCTTTACGTGCAGCGCTCTGGATTTGGATCGGTGCGCACCAAATTCCTTTTTCTTTGGCCCTTCCACCATCTGGTTTAGATGGTTACCTTTCATACCTTCCACTTGGCGCACTTGTTTTTCCCGTACTCGCAATCCGCAGTGGAATCTCACGCACAATAGAACGTCTAGACAATGATTCATCTTTAGTCGGTTCTGCTCGCGCCGTCTTTGCAATTGGCTACACCCTCTTCGCACTCCTTGCTTCAGTATTTTCAAAGACAGAGGCAATTAAGCCGGTTTGGTACTTTGCAATTCTCTACGTTTTGCCCTTCACGCTTGTGGTTGGCGCGACCGTCGGGCGCAAAGTTGCACTCGGACAGGGATTTCTTTTCGGCTCTCGCATCATCGCACTGTTGTTAGGTGCCTCTTCAATAATCTTTGGTCTGTCTTTACTGGTGAATATTTCGATGGTGAAGAACCTCACTACTGTTTTACAACCTGGCATCTTCGGCGGACTACTTTTATTACTTCTTAATATTTTGTACATTCCAAATGCAATCGTTGCGACGCTTGCTTATTTCTCAGGCGTAGGTTTTGCAGTTGGATCTGGAACTTTAGTTTCACCACTTTCATTTCGCTTAAACAAGATTCCGGCGATGCCTTTGTTGGGCGCTTTGCCAGAAGGAAAATCAATTATTGCGATGATCGGTATCTCATTCATCATTTTTGCTGGTGCTCTTCTTGTCAGCTGGACAGTTGCTCTTAACCTCAAGGTCCTACAGCAAAGCTTGATTGTTGCAATTGTTATTTCAGCCTTTGTTGGGTATTCAGCAAGTGGAGCATTGATCACAGATGCCATGTCAGCAGTTGGTGTTTCAACCTGGAAATTCACACTAGCTATCGCAGCCGAGTTAACTGCAGGTGCTGCTTTGGCACTCTATGTTCCACAATTGTTCAGGCGCAAATGAGAAAGCCAATTCGTCGCGCACTTGTAAGCGTTTATGACAAAGCTCGCCTCATTGAAATTGGTAAGGCGTTAAGTACTGCTGGTGTAGAAATCTTATCTACCGGCTCAACGGCAAAGAATTTAGCTGATGCAGGAATTGCTGTAAGACGAAGTGAGTGACTACACGGACTTTCCTGAAATTATGGATGGGCGGGTTAAGACACTTCACCCACGTGTTCATGGTGGAATTTTGGCAGATCAAAATAACCCTGAGCACCTAGCTGCAATTGCAGAGTTAGATATCAAACCGTTTGATTTAGTAATCATTAACTTGTATCCATTTGCAGAAACCATTGCATCAGGTGCCAACTTTGAAGAAAGTATTGAACAGATCGATATTGGGGGGCCATCGATGCTTCGTGGAGCCGCCAAAAACCACGGATCTGTTGCTGTTATTTGCAAGACATCTCAATACGACCAGTTGCTAGAAGCAATCAAAACTGGGGGATTTACTGAAGTAGAGCGTCGTCAATTAGCGTTAGAAGTATTTAGAACCACCGCTGAATACGATTTAGCGATTGCAACATGGCTTGGCCAAGCAGAAGGCAAAGAATTGCCTGACTGGTTTGGACACATCTGGCATCGTGAAAACTCACTTCGCTATGGCGAGAACCCACATCAATCTGCTGCGATTTACTCCAGCCGAGCTGCAGGGATAGTTGGTGCCCAGCAGTTACACGGCAAGGAAATGTCTTTTAACAACTACACAGATGCAGACGCAGCATGGCGCGCAGTCCTTGATCATCGAGATCCCGCTGTTGCAATCATGAAGCATGCCAATCCATGCGGTGTTGCAGTATGTGAATTGGGTGTGGCGGTTGCATATCAACACGCACATGAATGTGATCCAGTGTCAGCATTTGGCGGAGTAGTTGCAGCTAACCGAAAGGTAGACCTTGCAATGGCCGAACCACTATCAAAGATCTTTACTGAAGTATTAATTGCACCTGACTTTGATGCCGATGCACTTGAGCTTCTGATGAAGAAACCCTCGATTCGAATCTTAAAGTGCGATGTGACATCGATACATCCATTTGAACTACGTCCTATTTCTGGGGGAGTACTACTGCAGAGAACTGATTTAATTGATTCAGATGGTGATTCGCCCGCTAATTGGAAACAGGTAAGTGGTGAGCCAGTGAATGTGCAGACAATGAAGGATCTTGAGTTTGCGTGGAGAAGTGTTCGGTCAGTTAGAAGTAACGCAATTTTACTTGCCAAAATGACAGCTTCAGTTGGAATCGGAATGGGACAGGTCAACCGCGTTGATTCTGCCCGGCTTGCAGTTTCACGCGCGGGAGATCGCGTTAAAGGATCGGTTGCGGCAAGTGATGCTTTCTTCCCATTTGCAGATGGGCTAGAGATCTTGATTGATGCGGGAGTTAGAGCTGTAGTCCAACCTGGCGGAAGTGTGCGCGATGAAGAGGTTATTTCCGCTGCACAAAAGGGTGGAATTGCGATGTTCTTTACTGGAACCCGGCATTTTTCACACGCATAAATAGATAGGGTTTATACATGAGCGCACAGATTCTAGATGGCAAGGCACTTGCAGCAGCCATCAAAACAGAACTGAAAGGCCGTGTAGAAGCACTCACAGCAAAAGGAATTACGCCAGGTCTTGGAACTATTTTAGTTGGCACTGATCCAGGTTCTCTTGCTTACGTCGATGGCAAGCACCGTGATTGCAAAGAAGTTGGGATCAATTCAATTCGTTTTGATCTGCCAGAGAGTGCAACTGAAAAAGATGTTTTGGCTGTAATTTCAGAATTAAATTCAACTAAGGAGTGCACCGGATATATCGTGCAACTTCCACTGCCCAAGGGAATAAACACTCAAAGAGTTTTAGAAGCTATTGATCCAAATAAAGATGCCGATGGTTTGCATCCCTTTAACCTTGGTCGCCTAGTTTTAGGATATGAGGCACCTCTGCCTTGCACACCACGTGCAATTGTGGCCTTGCTTGATCACTACAAGATTTCAACCAAGGGCGCTGAAGTAACTGTAATTGGACGCGGACTAACAGTTGGTCGCCCACTTGGCCTACTTCTTTCTCGCAAGCAAGAGAATGCAACAGTCACATTGACTCACACAGGTACAAAAGATTTATCGAAGCACACAAGAAGTGCTGACATCGTCGTTGCTGCAATCGGTCAGTCACATTTCTTAAAGGCTGAAATGATTAAAGAAGGCGCCGTCGTAATTGATGTTGGTATCTCGCGCACCGCAGAAGGTTTAGATGGTGATGTGTGTCCCGGGGTATATGAGAAAGCCTCTTACGTTTCGCCAATGCCAGGTGGGGTTGGTCCGATGACTCGCGCTATGTTGCTGACAAATGTGGTTGATGCGTGCAGCTAAATAACCGCATACTTTCGACAATTAGTTATGTCGCCGTCCTGATCGGGGTGGTTCTTGGAGCCTCTGGGATCGTGCGAGGTGGGTCACTTTTTATCGCAGCCGGCACCTTGGGGATTGCACTTAAATCTCGTAATTTTCGCCGCATAGAGTTTTATTTACCCGTTGTTATCGCAATAGCCCTTTTTGCGCTGGCAATTGCACTTCCTCGCGGACGATAGAGTTCACCTATTCGCAAATACGCATGAATGGAGTCGCCATGGGTGGCAAAGTCACAGTAGTCGGTGCAGGTTTCTACGGTTCAACAACAGCTCTTCGTTTAGCTGAATATGATGTTTTCGATACCGTGGTTTTAACAGATATCGTCGAAGGAAAGCCCGAAGGTTTGGCTTTAGACATGAATCAATCTCGTTCAATTGAAGGTTTTGAAACAAAGATTGTCGGCGCAACGACAACTGCTGAAGGTTCTGGCTATGAAGCTACAGCTAATTCAGATGTAGTCGTCATCACCGCCGGACTTCCACGCAAACCTGGCATGAGCCGTATGGATCTCATTGGTGTTAACGCGGGAATCGTTCGCGGAGTTGCAGAAAATATTGCAAAGCATTCACCGAATGCAGTAATCATCGTGGTTTCAAACCCACTGGATGAAATGACTGCACTTGCTCAGATCGCAACAGGTTTTCCAAAGAACCGCGTAATGGGTCAGGCCGGAATGTTGGACACTGCACGCTTTACAAACTTTGTTGCTGAAAAACTTGGCGTAAAGGTTGGAGCTGTTAAGACTCTGACTCTTGGTTCACACGGTGACACCATGGTGCCAGTGCCAAGTCGTTGCACAGTAGATGGCAAGCCACTTACAGATCTACTTTCACAAGCAGACATTGCAGATCTGGTTGATCGCACACGCAATGGTGGCGCAGAAGTTGTTGCACTACTTAAAACTGGTTCTGCTTACTACGCACCATCTGCAGCAGCAGCGCGCATGGCAAAGGCTGTTATCGAAGATTCAGGTGCAGTAATGCCTGTGTGTGCTTGGGTTGATGGCGAATACGGAATTTCTGGTGTCTATCTTGGTGTTGAAGCTGAGATTGGTCGCACCGGTATCAAGAAAGTTGTTGAAGGATCATTGACTGACTCAGAAGTTGCAGCCCTTAAAGAGGCAGCAGAGGCAGTTCGTGCAAAACAAGCAGATGTTCAAACACTCTAAGTAGGGGAGCAACGATGAGCAAGATCAAAGTAACGGGCACAGTCGTCGAACTAGATGGCGATGAAATGACACGCATTATGTGGCAGTTCATCAAGGATTCATTGATCCTGCCTTACTTAGATGTCAATCTTGAGTACTACGACCTAGGCATGGAACACCGTGATGCAACTGATGATCAGGTAACCATTGATTCAGCGCGTGCGATTCAAAAGCATGGCGTTGGTATCAAGTGCGCAACGATCACTCCAGATGAAGCTCGCGTTGAAGAGTTTGGTCTGAAAAAGATGTGGAAGTCTCCTAACGGGACAATCCGCAACATTCTTGGTGGAGTAATCTTCCGCGAGCCAATCATCATCAGCAATGTTCCTCGTTTGGTTCCACACTGGACTAAGCCAATTGTTATCGGCCGTCACGCATTTGGTGATCAGTACCGTGCAACAGATTTCAAAGTTCCAGGTCCAGGAAAGCTAACAATCTCATTTGTTCCTGACAATGGATCTGCACCAATTAACACTGAAGTTTTCAACTTTGAATCTTCTGGTGTTGCAATGGCGATGTATAACGTTGATGATTCAATTCGCGACTTTGCACGTGCATCTCTTAACTACGGACTTCTTCGCAAGTTCCCTGTGTACCTGTCAACAAAGAACACAATTCTTAAGGCATATGATGGTCGCTTTAAGGACATCTTTGAAGAGATCTATCAGGCAGAGTTCAAGACACAGTTTGAAGCTGCAGGTATTTGGTATGAGCATCGCTTGATCGATGACATGGTTGCTATGTCTCTTCGCATGGAGGGTGGATATGTCTGGGCATGTAAGAACTATGACGGAGATGTTCAGTCTGACACCGTTGCACAAGGTTATGGCTCACTTGGTTTAATGACATCAGTATTGATGACACCAGATGGAAAGATCTGTGAGTCAGAGGCTGCTCACGGAACTGTGACACGTCACTACCGTGATCACCAAGCAGGTAAGGCAACATCAACAAATCCAATTGCTTCTATCTTTGCGTGGACTCAAGGACTTGCACACCGTGCAAAGCTTGATAACAACTCAGAGCTTGCCCAGTTCTGTGCGACTCTAGAACGCGTATGTATTGAGACAGTTGAGCAAGGAAAGATGACTAAGGACTTGTCACTCTTGATCTCAAATACTGCTCCGTATCAAACAACACAGGAGTTCTTGAATTCAATTGATGAGAACCTCAAGAAGGCTATGGCATAACAGCTTTACAACACTAAAAAACCCGCGGTAGCCATCGGCTACCGCGGGTTTTTTACTTAATCTAATTAAACACGCTCACCTGTTGTTGAATTGAACAAGTGAACAGATCCCTTAACAGCCTCGACAGTAATTGTGTCGCCTGGCTTTGGAGGATTCTTTGGATCCCAGCGAACAATTACTTGTGCGCCTTCATCTGAGGCATTCGCAAACTTAACTGTTGAATCAGCTGGCTTTCCGTATACGAAAGCATCTGAACCAAGTTCTTCAACAACTTCTACAAGAACGTGGAAGCCCTTTGATGATGGTGTAAAGCCTTCTGGACGAACACCAACAGTTACTGATGATCCTGCAGATGCTGGAACATCAATTGCTAGATCTCCAAGCATTGCCTTGCCACCGCTCACAGGAGCTATAAGAAGGTTCATAGCAGGGGATCCGATGAATCCTGCAACGAAAGCATTTGCTGGGTTGTCGTAAAGATTACGAGGTGTATCAACTTGCTGTAGCAAGCCATCCTTCAACACTGCTACGCGATCGCCCATAGTCATAGCTTCAACCTGGTCGTGCGTTACATAAACAGTTGTAATTCCTAGACGACGCTGCAATGCAGCGATCTGTGTACGAGTTGCTACGCGCAACTTCGCATCAAGGTTTGATAGTGGTTCATCCATAAGGAATACCTGTGGTTCGCGAACAATTGCGCGACCCATAGCAACGCGCTGACGTTGTCCACCTGAAAGAGCTTTTGGCTTGCGCTCTAGGTATGGCTCAAGGTCAAGCAACTTTGCTGCTTCTAGAACACGACGATCGCGCTCTTCCTTTGGAGTTCCTGCGATCTTGAGTGCAAATCCCATGTTCTCTGCAACTGTCATGTGTGGATACAGTGCATAAGACTGGAACACCATCGCGATGTCGCGATCTTTTGGTGCAACATTTGTAACGTCGCGATCGCCAATTAAAATTCTGCCGCCATCAATTTCTTCAAGTCCGGCCAACATACGAAGTGATGTTGACTTACCGCAACCTGATGGTCCAACAAGAACTAAAAACTCTCCGTCATTAACGGTGAGGTTTAACTTGTCGACTGCAGGTGCAGTTGTTCCTGGGTAGATACGTGATGCGCCATCAAAAACTACTGATGCCATGAGATTGCTCTCCTTCTCCGGGCAGGTACGTGCCCGACGGTCCGTGGATGAAGGTGATGGCCGGTTAGCCAACGGGGGAAGATTACGCGTAAATCCTGGGTAAGGGAAGATAAGGCCACGCGCCCCGACTGAGAGATCGTATACTTCTCACATAATGGAACCTCCCTCGTTGGCCTCACTCTTCGTTGACCTAGCAACCATTGCTGGCCTGATAGTCCTGGCCTCATTCTTCGTTGCTGCTGAAATTGCTTTGATCTCTCTTCGAGATAGCCAAGTCCGCCAAATCGCCACCCATGGAAAACGAGGCGCTCGCGTTGCCGCACTGGCCGCACACCCCAACCGGTTGTTGGCCGCTGTTCAAATTGGTGTGACTGTTAGTGGATTTCTCTCTGCAGCCTTAGGTGCTGATCAGCTAGGTGACTATGTAATTCCGTGGCTTGAGTCCTTGGGTCTTGCAACTGGTTGGGCAACAACAGTTTCCCTTGTCGGTGTCACATTGGTGATCGCGTACTTCTCATTGGTCTTTGGAGAGCTAGTTCCAAAGCGAGTTGCACTTTTTAGAGCTGAAGAAATTGCGATGACAACGGCTGGAATCATTAACGTTGTTGCAAATATCTTCCGCCCCATTATTTGGTTGCTCTCAAAATCAACAGATTTTGTGGTGCGCGCCTTTGGTGTTGATCCAAAGGCACATACGCAGCCAGATGTCTGAAGAAGAGTTACTAGACCTTGTGGTTGGCCATGCCGCATTAACTGAAGAAGAACGCGACATTGTTGAAGAAGTTTTCAATGCCTCAGAACGCCAGGTTCACGAGGTTATGGTGCCCCGCACTGAAGTTGATTTCATGGATGCTTCTTTGACTGTTGGTAAAGCTATTGAATTAGCAGTTGATAAAGCACACTCACGCTACCCAGTTGTGCGTGGATCATCTGATGAGGTTGTTGGCTTTATCCATGTGCGCGATTTGCTGGACACATCACTTGCTAGCAAGACCACCAAGATTGTGGAGCTGGCACGAAACATTATGTATTTGCCAGGCACGAAAGGTATTTTGCCTGCCCTAACTGAAATGCGTATGCAAGGCCAGCACCTTGCAATAGTTTTGGATGAGTACGGTGGCACCGATGGAATCGTTACCTTGGAAGACTTAGTTGAAGTGCTCATCGGTGATATCCGCGATGAATATGACGTTCATCAGAATGAGATTTCGCAGGAAGAGCGCACGGGAGACTTTGAAGTAGATGGTCTTATTTCTATTGAGGATTTAATCGAGCAGACCACACTAGATATTCCTGAAGGTCCCTATGAGACAGCAAGTGGATTTGTAATGCACTTTTTAGGTCGAATTCCACGTGAGCACGATGTTGTGAACGTTAATGGCATCCGAATTACGGTGTTGACCATGGAAGGCAAACGCGCAGGGCAGTTATTGATCTCTCGATCTGCTTAGGTGTGAAAGAATTACCGCTATGACACAGAAGCGAGTTCTATCCGGCATTCAGCCAACAAGTGACTCCTTCCACCTGGGTAATTACTTAGGTGCTCTCAAGCAATGGGTTGAACTCCAAGAAGGCAATGATGCTTTTTATTGCATCGTTGATTTGCATGCTTTAACTGGCGAGATCGAACCAGCATTGTTTAGAAAGCGCACCTTGGCATCTGCGGCGCAATTAATTGCTCTCGGTATCTCACCTGAAAAATCAACTTTGTTTGTGCAGTCCCATGTTGCACAGCACAATCAACTTGGGTTGGATCATGGAATGTCTTGCAGGTTTTGGCGAGGCAAGCCGTATGACTCAGTTCAAAGATAAGTCTGCAAAAGGTGGAGCAGATACAGCTCGCGTTGGACTGTTTACTTATCCAATGTTGCAAGCAGCAGACATACTTTTGTATCAAGCACATTATGTGCCAGTCGGTGAAGATCAACGTCAGCACATTGAATTAACCCGTGATTTAGCTACTCGTTTTAATGCACGATTTGGCGAAACCTTTAGAGTCCCAGAGGGCCACATTTTAAAGGCCGGTGCGAAGATTTATGATCTGCAAGAGCCAACAGCAAAGATGAGCAAATCATCTGGTTCTGCTGCTGGCGTTTTAGAACTGATGGACACACCAGAGGCGAACACAAAGAAGATTAAGAGTGCAGCAACTGATGCTGGCCGTGAAGTTAAATTTGATGAAAAAGAAAAGCCTGGCATTAGTAATTTGCTGACAATTCATTCATCTCTTTCTGGCACTTCTATTGCAGATCTTGAAAAACAGTTTGAAGGCAAGGGTTATGGCGATTTCAAGGGCGCGGTTGCAGAGGTAGTAGTTGAGTATTTCCGCCCTATTCGTGCGAAGGCTTTGGAGCTTTTAGAGGATGAAAAGCACCTGATTGATCTTCTGCACGAAGGTGCAGACAAAGCGCGCGTAGTGGCCTCAGCAACCCTTCAGGACACCTATAAAAACCTGGGTTTAGTGAAGTAATTAAGCCAGTATCTCAACCCTTAGTTGAGAGTTTTCCAAAACGTTACACCGCTGATACCAAAATGATGGCTGGCTTGTTGAGATTAAACAGGGGCAAGTAATAGGCTCCCAATTACACAAAGCTTCAGTAATTGCCCTTAAAAGTAGCTATTGAAGATCCCCTTGAATCCTTGGAGGAAAATTGAAGAAAGTATTTCGTCTTGTAGCAGTTGTTGCTGCAACTGTTTTGGCAGCAACAGCATTTGTTGCTCCTGCAGCAACAGCAGCATCAAAGGTAAAAGTTGGCCTTGCTTATGACATCGGTGGACGTGGCGATAAGTCATTCAACGATTCAGCAGCAGCTGGTCTAGATCTAGCAAAGAAGAAGTTTGGTGTTACAGCCAGAGAAGTAACAGTCACAACTGGTTCAGACTCAGAGCGCGAAGACAAGCTTCGTTTGCTAGCTAAGGCTGGATACAACCCAATCATTGCTGTTGGTTTCCTATATGCGGGACCAATCAAGGCTGTTGCATCTGATTACCCAAATGTTTCATTTGGAATCATCGATGATTCATCAGTAGATCTTCTTAACGTTGCAGGTCTTGTATTCGCCGAAGAGCAGGGTTCATACCTAGCTGGCGTTGCAGCAGCACTTGCATCAAAGTCAGGAAAGATCGGTTACATCGGTGGAGTTCGTATTCCTCTACTACAGAAGTTTGAAGCTGGATTCGTTGCTGGTGTTAAGGCAACAAAGAAGTCAGCAACTGTTGACGTCAAGTACGTAACAGAGCCACCTGATTTCGGTGGTTTCAATGACCCAGCTAAGGCAAAGGTTATTGCTAAGGGAATGATCGATAAGGGTATCGATGTTATCTACTCAGCAGCAGGTGGATCAGGTGCGGGTAACTTCGCAGCTGCAACAGATGCTGCAAAGGCTGGCAAGAAGGTTTGGACTATCGGAGTTGACTCTGATCAGTACCTATCTGCTTCAGCTGCAGAGAAGAAGAACATGCTCACATCAATGATCAAGCGCGTTGACCGTGCTGTTTACGATGTTATTGCAACAGCTGTTGCAGGTTCATCTGTAAACGATGTTCTAGATGAGTCCGGTATCTACGGTCGTCAGTTTACAACCTCTCACTTGATGGTGTTGGCGTTTCTTACTCAGGTGGATACATCACACAAGTACAAGGCACAGATCGATAAGGCTGCTGCTGCAATCAAGTCAGGCAAGATCAAGGTTCCAACAAAGCCATAAACGCTTTTTGGAATAAACGCAATTAGAAAGTAGTGTTTGGCCCAACAATGGAGTTAAATCTCCTTGTTGGGCCAAATGCTTTTCAAACAGTGATAGTCAAAGGAGATCTACAGTGTCTGTAGCAGTAGAACTGCGACACATTAGTAAGCGCTTTCCTGGTGTTATTGCCAACAAAGATGTCTCACTGAAAGTTGAAACAGGCACGGTCCACGCTCTCGTCGGCGAAAATGGTGCTGGCAAGTCAACTGTTATGAAGATCCTTTATGGAATGCAACGCCCCGACTCTGGTGAAATTTTAGTTAATGGCCAAGCTGTTAACTTTAAAACTCCCAATGACGCAATCGATGCGGGCATCGGTATGGTCCATCAGCACTTTATGTTGGCTGATAACTTCACAGTTCTAGAAAATATTATTTTGGGTTCTGAGCCACAACACGGAGGCACTATAGATTTTGCAAGTGCCCGCAAAAAAGTGGTTGCAATGGCCGAGCAGTACGGTTTAGATATTGATCCAGATGTTCTTGTTGAAGAGTTAGGCGTTGGACAACGCCAAAGAGTTGAGATTTTAAAGGTTTTATTCCGTGGTGCTCGAATTTTGATCTTTGATGAACCAACTGCAGTTTTAGTTCCACAAGAAGTAGATGATCTCTTCCAAGCACTCGAAGGTCTACGTGCTCAAGGAATGGCGCTTATCTTTATCTCACACAAGCTTGATGAAGTGTTGCGCGTGGCAGATGAAGTAACCGTTGTGCGACAAGGCTCTACCGTGGCTGAAGTTAAATCAAAAGATGTAACAGCGCGCCAGTTAGCTGAGTTAATGGTTGGTAGTGAGCTTCCAAAGCCATCTACATTGGGTCACACACGCCGAGAAGAAATTACCTTGTCACTTAAGGATGTGTCAGTCCCAACTACAACTGGCAGTCGTGATCTATTAGCAAATATCTCCTTTGATTTACACGCTGGTGAAGTAATTGGCATCGCAGGCGTTGAAGGAAATGGACAGGCTGAATTAGTAGAAGCAATTATGGGTCTGCGTGATTACACAGGTTCAATCCAATTTAGTGGCTCATCAATTGATGAGTTAAGCGTGGCTGATCGCCATGATTTAGGTATTGGCTTAATCCCCGAAGATCGCCAGCGCCAAGCGTTAATGATGAACTCACCATTGTGGGAGAACAGAATTCTTGGTCATCAGCGCAGCAAGCCTGTGATGCGTGGCTTTGTGATTGATAAAAAAGCAACGATGGATAGCACTCGCACAATCATGGAAGAGTTTGATGTTCGTGCGCCTGGTCCAGATACCTTGGCAGCAGCGCTATCTGGTGGTAATCAGCAGAAGTTTATTGTTGGGCGCGAGATGAGTAAGGCTCCAGCGTTGTTGGTGGCATCTCATCCAACCCGTGGTGTTGATGTTGGAGCACAGGGTGCTATTTGGGATGTTCTTCGCAAGGCTCGCGAAAAAGGAATGGCAATTGTTTTAATCTCTGCAGACCTTGAAGAGCTAATCGGAATGTCAGATCGACTACTTGTTATGTTGCGCGGTGCAATTACTGCAGAACTTGATCCTGCAAAAACTACTCCAGAGCAACTTGGCTCAGCGATGACAGGTGCCGCATGAGTAACTTGCTAACTAGAAAGCTATCTCCCAGCAAAATTGGTTTAGCAATTGCTGCGCCATTGGCTGCAGCTATTTTCTCTATTGTCGTTTCAAGTATTGCAGTGATTGTTAGTAAGAAATCTCCGCTTGAAGCATTTAAAACGATGTGGGAGTACGGCACAGAAGCAGGATCCTTGATGGAGATCGTCAATACCGCTACCCCGTACTACATCGCAGCAATTGCTATTGCGGTGACTTTTAGAGCAGGTCTTTTTAACATCGGTGTAGAAGGTCAATTGCGACTAGGTGCGCTGTTTAGTTGCTATATCGGTGCGATGTTTGTTCTTCCACCAGTTCTACATGTTGCAGCAGTCTTTATCGTTGCGATGACTTTCGGTGGATTGTGGGCTGCAATCGCTGCCTACTTGAAGGTCAAGCGCGGTGTTAACGAAGTTATCTCAACCATCATGCTCAACAGCCTGGCTGGTGGTTTGTCTGCTTACTTACTCTCCAAGCACTTTGCGCTAGTAGAAGAAGGTTCCAATAACCTCCAAACTAAAGAGCTTCCAGCATCGGCTCAAGTACCTGATTTGATGCCTCTTTTGCGCAAGCTAGGTGTTGAAGATCAGCCTGGCGGCGGCGTCTACGGAATGTTCTTTGTAGCAGTTGCGCTCGGATTTATCTTCTGGTTTGTCGTTAATCGCACACGTTTTGGTTTTGAACTTCGTGCTTCTGGATTAAACCCAATTGCTGCTCGCGTCAGTGGAGTAAATTCAAAGAAGATGACCTTTATCGCACTAGTCATATCTGGTGCCATTGCAGGACTTTCAGGTTTACCTGAAGTTCTTGGTCAAACACATTCTTATAACCTTGGCTTCCGCGCAGGAATTGGATTCTCGGCAATCGCCGTTGCATTACTTGGACGCAACTCTGCTGGTGGAATGGCTATTAGCGCACTTCTCTTTGGATTCTTAGAAGTGAGTTCACGCTCATTGGAACTTATTGATATTGCACCAGAAACTTATGTGATTATGCAGGGATCAATTCTTTTGAGTTCTGTTGTTGCCTATGAAGTTGTCAGACGCCTTCAAATTAACTTTGCAAAGCAATGAATTAGCAAAGGTGGTGCAGGCATGAAAGCTATGAAGATCCTGCGTTATGCAACCATGCTTGTCTTTGTTTTGGCATCTATTCGCATCATTACAGGTGCTTCTGATCTAACAAGCACTGGAACAGCATCTGCTGCTCTGCTCTTGTCTGTTCCAATTGTGTTGGCAGCATTAGGTGGTTTGTTCTCAGAGCGTGCTGGTGTTGTAAACATTGGTCTTGAAGGCATGATGATCATGGGTGCATGGGCTGGTGGATACATTGGTTCACAACATGGTCCATGGGCAGGTTTGCTAGCAGCTGTTGTATTTGGATCGCTAGGTGCCTTGGTGCATGCAATTGCTACAGTGACATTTGGGGTTGACCATGTTGTCTCTGGTGTTGCTATCAACATCATTGCTGCAGGGCTTGTGCGATATCTGTCGACGCTTTTGTATCAAGGTGGATCATGGCCTGGACCATCACAGTCTCCAGGAATCGAAACTATTTCCGTTAATGGCCTTCCTATTCTTTCCGGCGGTCATTACTTTGGATGGAAGAGCCCGGATCTATTGGGCTCGATTGCAAACCTCAACTGGTTCTTTATCTCTGATTTTGCTTCGATTCTTCGTGGTTTAACGGGGGATGTTTCATATGTAACTATTGTTGCCATCTCATTTGTGCCACTGGCTTACTTCATCTTGTGGCGCACGGCTTTTGGTTTGCGACTACGCAGTGCTGGAGAAGCTCCAACAGCTGCTGAATCACTTGGCGTTAATGTCTATGCGATGAAGTATGCAGGTGTACTAATTTCAGGTGGTTTAGCTGGATTAGGTGGCGGCTTCTTAGCAATCGTTGCTGCAAGTAATTACCAAGAAAATCAGGTTGCAGGTCGTGGATATATCGGTCTTGCAGCACTTCTCTTTGGTAATTACCGCCCAGGAGGATTATTAGCAGGTGCAGGATTATTTGGTTTTGCTGATGCATTGCAACTTCGTGATTCAGCTGCGATCCACGCACTACTTCTCTTTATTGTTGTGATCTTGCTATTTGTTGCCTTCAGAAAATTCAAGGCTGGCAAGCAACTCAGTGCCGTACTAAGCCTTGCATCAGCAGGATTTACATTGTGGTTCTACTTTGCAGTTGATGAACTTCCAGGTCAGCTAGTAACAATGACACCTTACATTGCAACTATTTTAGTAATGGCACTTGCATCGCAAAGATTGCGAATGCCAGCTGCAGATGGAATGCCATACCGTCGTGGTGGTTTGCGATGACCCACATCAATTGGGACCAAATCCATCAGGAAGCTATTGGGGCGATGAAGAATGCCTATGCACCTTATTCAAAGTTTCCAGTAGGCGTTGCTGCCCTTGTCAGTGATGGTCGCATTGCAACAGGTTGTAACGTTGAGAACGCGAGTTATGGCGTGGGACTGTGTGCTGAGTGCGGATTAGTTTCTAATCTGATCTCAACCGGTGGCGGACGCTTAATCGCTGTTGTGTGTGTAGATGGGCAAGGAAATTACTTGGCACCATGTGGGCGTTGTCGCCAATTGTTATTTGAACACGGTGGCCCTGAAGCATTGCTTATGACAGATGATGGACCACAAAAAATGTCTGCGATGTTGCCTTGGGCATTTGGCCCAGATGATCTCGACCGCAACGAGCGCTAAGTGATTGAAGCCTTCTCAGCCGCTGAAATCATTGCGGCAAAGCGTGATCACCATTCCTTAACTGACCCACAGATCGATTGGGTTATCGACGCCTACACACGAGGCGCAGTTGCTGATGAACAAATGTCAGCGCTATTGATGGCGATCCTGCTTAACGGAATGGAAAATCGCGAGATTTCACGATGGACCGATGCAATGATCAATAGCGGTGAACGTATGAATTGGTCTGCGTTATCTCGCCCAACAGTTGATAAGCATTCAACGGGCGGCGTTGGCGATAAAATCACATTGCCACTTGCGCCACTTGTTGCTGCATGTGGAGCCGCAGTTCCACAACTATCTGGCCGAGGTCTCGGGCACACAGGTGGAACTTTAGATAAGTTGGAATCTATTCCAGGATGGCGCGCATCATTATCAAATGAAGAAATGCTTAAGGTTTTGCAAGATTGTGGCGCGGTAATTTGTGCAGCCGGTGCTGGATTAGCCCCTGCCGATAAGAAGTTGTATGCGCTGCGCGATGTGACGGCAACTGTGGAAGCGATTCCGCTGATTGCATCCTCAATTATGAGTAAGAAGATTGCCGAAGGAACAAGTGCTCTAGTGCTAGATGTGAAAACAGGTGCGGGTGCATTTATGAGTGATCCGGAGAAAGCAAAAGAGTTAGCTCATGTGATGGTGGGACTTGGAAAGCGCGCTGGTGTTAAGACTTTGGCTTTGGTAACAGCGATGGATGTTCCCTTGGGATTAACTGCAGGTAATGCACTTGAAGTTCGTGAATCAGTAGAAGTTTTGGCTGGAGGCGGACCGTCGGACATTGTCGAGCTGACAGTTTTATTGGCACAAGAAATGTTAGAGATCGCTGGCATAAAGGGTGCAGATCCTGCAGCTGCATTGAAAAACGGAAAAGCAATGGATGTGTGGCGCCAAATGATTTCAGCACAAGGCGGAGATCCAGATGCAAAGCTTCCAGTTGCACAGGAAAATACAGTTGTCACTGCACACAGCAGTGGAACAATTCTTTCTATGGATGCAATGAAGGTTGGAATGGCTGCCTGGCGTTTAGGTGCGGGGCGTTCTCGCCAAGGCGAAGCGGTCCAAGCCGGTGCTGGCATTGAGATTCACGCTAAGCCAGGAGATGTTGTGAGCGCCGGAGCGCCTCTATATACGCTCCACACAGACACTCCAGCCGCCTTTGCCAGGGCTTTGGAGTCGCTGGAGAACTCTGTGAGTATTGGCGCTGTACCTGCCGGAGGCATTGATCGCCTGCCGTTAGTTATTGAACGTATTGTTGATTAAGGGGC
This sequence comes from Candidatus Planktophila sp., assembly GCA_964203475.1. Lineage (GTDB taxonomy): Bacteria > Actinomycetota > Actinomycetes > Nanopelagicales > Nanopelagicaceae > Planktophila. The sequence goes on from CAXNLR010000003.1 coordinate 37,281, forward strand.
CAAGTAAATGTCAATGAACAGTATTCCTACAAAGGATCAGATCAAACTAGTTCCAAAGGTGTTGCTCCATGATCACCTTGATGGCGGACTGCGGCCACAAACAATTATTGATATTGCCCAAGAGATCGGATACACCGCACTTCCTACTCATGATGCAACTGAGCTGGCAACATGGTTTCGCGAGAGTTGTGATTCAGGATCATTAGTTCGCTACCTTGAAACCTTCGATCACACGATTGCAGTGATGCAACGCCGCGAAGACATCATCAGAGTTGCCCGAGAGTGTGCTTTAGATCTTGCGCGTGATGGTGTTGTTTATGCTGAAGTTCGCGGGGCACCTGAGTTATTTACTGGACAAGGTCTTTCTATGGCAGATGTTGTTGAAGCAACACTTGCAGGGTATGAAATTGGAATGAAAGAGGCAGCAGCCGAGGGTCATCCAATTGTTGTGCGTTCACTGTTATGTGGAATGCGTCAGAATAAAAACTCGCAAGAAGTTGCCGAACTAGTTGTTAAATACCGAGACAAGGGGGTTGTTGGCTTTGATATCGCTGGTCCTGAAGATGGTTTCCCGCCATCTGATCAAAAAGATACTTTTGATTATCTTCGTAAAGAAGATGCCCATTTTACTATCCATGCTGGTGAAGCGTATGGAATCCCGTCCATCTGGGAAGCCATCCAACTCTGCGGAGCCGAAAGACTAGGTCATGGTGTTCGAATCATCGACGACATTGATTTTTCTGGTTCAGAACCAAAGCTTGGTCGTCTCGCATCATATGTTCGCGACCGTCGAATTCCTCTAGAGCTTTGTCCGACTTCAAATCTACAAACAGGTGCAGCTGCAAGTTATGCTGAACATCCAATTGGCGTTTTAGCAAAGCTTCGTTTTCGCGTAACGCTCAATACCGATAACCGTTTGATGAGCCAAACCTCTATGTCCTTTGAGATGGAAGAGGCGGTAAAGGCCTTTGAATGGGATTTTGCGGAGCTTCAAAGAGTCACTATTAACGCTATGAAAAGCGCATTTATTCCATACCCAGAGCGTTTAAAGATCATTGAACAGATCATCAAACCTGGGTATGCGAAGGTTTCATCTGGTTCATGATCGACTTTAGTGACCCAGCCTTTGTATCTAATCCATACCCAGCGCTGAAAGAACTTCGTGCTGCAGGTCAACCTGTGTGGCATGAGGGAATGCAGATGTTTCTGGCTGCTCGCCATGGTGATGCCAATGATGTGTTTCGCAATAAGTCTTTGGGGAGAATTTTTGAGGAAAAGAGCCCAGAGTTTGAGTGGGAAATCTTTAATTGGCTCCATGCCGATTCAATTCTAGATAGCGAACCACCCAAGCACACCAGACTTCGCTCACTCGTTGCAAAAGCATTCAACCGGCAAAAGATCGAGGGAATGCGTCCTGCCGTTAGTCGCATCACCGAGCAACTACTTGTTGCTATTGATGAAAAGGTTAAGTCAGGGCAAACATTTGATTTGATTGCAGATTACGCCGAACCACTTCCTGTGAAAATCATTGCAGACCTTCTTGGCTTCCCAGAATCTGAAGAGCATTTGCTTCGACCTTGGTCGCAAGCGATTGTGAAGATGTATGAAGTAAACCCAAGTCAGCAATACCAAAATGAAGCCAAACAAGCTGCTAAAGAGTTTGCCGATTATGTTCGCGATTTAGCTGAGAGCCGCAAGAAGACACCGGGGGCAGATTTGATTTCAGATCTTGCAAGTGTCGAGGAGAACGGCGAGAAGTTGAACATGCACGAGTTAGTTGCCACTTGCGTATTACTGCTAAATGCCGGGCATGAGGCATCTGTGAACGCATTTGGTAATGGAATGGTCGCAGCCCTACAACGCCCAGATCAAGTTGCATTACTTCGTGATAATCCTCGGGGCATTACTGATACAGCTCTTGAAGAGTTCATGCGCTTTGATGCTCCGCTGCATTTGTTTGAACGCACAGCAACGGCCGATACCGAACTCGGAGGAGTCGCAATCAAGGAAGGGCAAAAGATTGCAGCCCTTATAGGCTCTGCAAACCGTGATGAATCAGTGTTTTCTAGCCCAGAAACGATGGATTTAACCCGGGATCCAAACCCTCATATTGGTTTTGGTGCAGGCATTCACTTCTGCTTAGGTGCTCCATTGGCCCGTCTTGAGATGAGTGTTTCCTTGCCAGCGTTATGGGAAAAGTTTCCGAACATGCAATTAGCAGGAGATGCGATTCGCAGACCGACTTTTGTTTTGCGTGGCTATGAGAGCGTTGCAATCCAAGCTAGTTAAAGTCCTATTGGATGCCAAACAGTTTTGGCTTCCATAAAGGCAATAATGCGACCAGGATCTGCTGACTTAAAGGAATGAATGCGCTTTAAGTTTTCAGCACCGGCCACCTTGATGTCAGCATGCTTCTTTGAAGACAATCCAGAAATATCTAATGCATCAATATCCATGTGAGATGCCATCCATGGCGCAATCTCATCCTTCTTGCCTGTCAAGATATTGATGACACCTGCCGGTAGATCACTTGTTGCAAGAACTTCAGCAAAGGTCATTGCTGACAATGGAGCTTTTGTACTTGCCAGAACAACGACGGTATTTCCTGAAGTGATAATCGGTGCGATGACATCAATGAGTCCAAGCAGTGAAGGAGTTTCAGGTGCAATGGCTGCTACAACTCCCATGCTTTCAGGAATCGTAAAGTTATAGAAAGGACCTGAAACAGGATTTGTTGAACCGGCAAGTGATGCGATCTTGTCCGTCCAACCTGCATACCAAACAAGGCGATCAATAGCTTCTGTAACCTCTTTGTCAGCTTTCGCCTTTGTTGCACCGGTGACATTAACAATCTCTTCTACAAATTGTCCACGGCGTCCTTCAAGCATCTCTGCGATGCGATACAAAATCTGACCACGGTTATATGCCGTTGCTTTGTTCCAGCCAGGATGTGCTGCGCGTGCTGCAACTACTGCATCACGCAAATCTTTACGAGATGCAAGACATGGGTTTGCAATAAACACACCCTTTGCATTTTTCACTTCATAGGTTCGCCCTGATTCTGAGCGAGGGAATGCGCCATTGATATATAGCTTGTATGTCTTCTTCACATCAATGCGATTACTCATGGCTAACCCCCTTCAAGTATGCAGACAGGCCGTGGCGACCACCTTCGCGGCCCCACCCCGATTCCTTATATCCACCAAATGGTGATGTTGGATCAAACTTGTTAAATGTATTAGCCCAGATAACACCTGCGCGAAGCTGTTGTGATGCCCACAATGTGCGGGATCCCTTTTCGCTCCAGATGCCTGCAGATAGTCCAAAGGGAGTGTTATTAGCCTTTTCAATAGCCTCAGCAGGAGTTCTAAATGTTAGAACTGAAAGAACTGGTCCAAAGATTTCTTCGCGTGCAATGCGATGGGCTTGTGTTACCCCTGTAAAGATTGTTGGCGCAAACCAGAATCCCTTGCTTGGCAGTGTGCATGCTGGACTCCAACGCTCAGCACCCTCTGAATCGCCAACAGCAGCAAGTTCGATGATCTTCTTGAGTTGCTCCTTGCTGTTGATCGCTCCAACATCGGTGTTCTTATCCATCGGATCGCCCACGCGGATCTTTTCCATGCGGTTCTTTAACTTATGCAAAACCTCTTCAGCAACATTTTCTTGCAGCAAGAGTCGTGATCCAGCACAGCACACATGTCCTTGGTTGAAGAAAATACCGTTCACAATGCCTTCAACGGTTTCATCAATAGGGGCATCATCAAAAACAATATTGGCTGCTTTGCCACCTAGTTCTAAGGTAACGCTCTTGTTAGTTGGTGCAACGGCGCGAGCAATAATCTTTCCAACTTCAGTTGAGCCAGTAAATGCAATCTTGTCGATTCCTGGGTGATTAACAATTAAGGCACCTGTTGATCCATCACCCGTAACAATATTGACCACACCTGCTGGAAGTTCTGCTTGTTGGCACACTTCGGCAAACAACAACGCTGTTAGCGGTGTGGATTCAGCTGGCTTTAGAACAACTGTGTTTCCTGCAGCAAGTGCTGGTGCAACTTTCCACGCCAACATTAATAATGGAAAGTTCCAAGGAATAATCTGTCCGGCCACACCTAGAGGCTTGGGGGATGTGCCAAGACCTGCGTATTCAAGCTTGTCTGCCCAGCCTGCGTGATAGAAAAAGTGAGCTGCGGCCAATGGAATATCGGTATCTCGTGATTCACGGATTGGCTTACCGTTATCGAGAGTCTCTAGTACTGCAAATTCACGAGCACGCTCTTGCATGATGCGAGCGATGCGATACAAATACTTTCCGCGTTCTTTGCCAGACATCTTTGACCATGTGCCTGTATAGGCCTTGCGTGCTGCCTTAACCGCAGCATCTACATCTGCTTTTCCGCCAAGTGCAATCTGGCTCAAGACCTCTTCGGTAGCTGGATTAATTGTTGGGAAGTGTTTGCCTCCGGGAACAAACTTGCCACCAATGAAGTGTCCATACTTCGGCTTGATCGTGACAATTGCGCGAGATTCTGGCGCTGGGGCGTATTCGAAGGTCATAATCGTCTCCATTAATCCATCGTCACATACTGAGGGCTAGTGTAATAACCATCATCCATCTTCATGCGCTGCATCAATAGATCATTGAGCAATGCACTAGCTCCAATTCGAAAGAGTTTCGGATTGAGCCAATCTGGTCCAACAGTTTCATTGACCAAAACTAATTGCTTGATTGCATCTTTAGTATTTCGGATTCCACCAGCAGGCTTAACTCCGATGCGAACTTGTGTCATTTCATAGAAATCACGAACTGCTTCGAGCATTACGAGGACTACTGGGGGAGTTGCAGCTGGTGCAACCTTGCCAGTTGAAGTCTTAATAAAGTCAGCACCTGCTGCCATGGCCAAAAATGATGCTTTACGAACATTGTCATAGGTGACTAACTCGCCTGTTTCAAAAATTACTTTTAGGTGCGCCTTGTCGCCACAAACTTCGCGGATCTGCACAATCTCATTAAAAACATCGATGTAGCGACCAGCAAGAAAAGCACCACGATCAATCACCATATCGATCTCTGCAGCGCCGGCGTCGATTGCATCTTGGGTATCTTGAATCTTGACCGGCATTGAGGCTCGCCCTGATGGAAAAGCAGTTGAAACCGCTGCTACGGGCACATGCTGGCCACCGATTAAATCTAAGTGTGCGCGAGCAACTGAAACCATGTCGTTGTAGACACACACAGCACCCACGCTAGGAACAGAAGAATCTGTTGGATCTGGTCTAACAGCCTTCGTGCACAAAGCCTTTACTTTGCCAGGTGTATCTGCGCCTTCAAGAGTTGTTAAGTCCACCATTGTGATTGCTGTATCTATAGCCCAGCGCTTTGATGTTGTTTTGATGCTTCTGGTTGCAAGCATGGCTGCGCGAGCTTCAGCACCTACCTGGTCCACACCAGAAAGATTGCCGAGGTAACTCTTTAGTGAGGCTTCAGTGCCATCGACTAAACCATAAAAACTCACGATAACAATTCCTTTAGCGGTGGTCGCAGTTGATCCAATACTACTTGAGCGGTTTTGGAATCCTTTTCAATAACCTCAATGTAACACTTCATTTTTGCCTCAGTACCGCTGGGGCGAATTATGATTCGAACTCCACCATCTAGCCAGATTCTTAAGCCATCAGTTGGTGGCAATCCATCAGTAGGTGCAGCTAGATCATCAATTGATGTAACTGCTCGACCTGCAATATTGTGTGGTGGATTGTTTCGAAGCCCACCAAGTATCACGCCAACCTTAGATAAATCACTAAGGCGAATAGAAATCTGTTCTGTCGCATGGAATCCATGTCGTGCCCAAATCTCATCCAATAAATCAAGAAGGGTTTTTCCATCAGCTGCAAGATCTGTTGCTATTTGAGCCAAAGTAATGGCTGCTGATATTCCATCTTTATCATTGACTGTCTTTGCATCAACTGCATAACCAAGTGCTTCTTCATAACCAAAGGTCAGACCCTTAATTTTTGCAAGCCACTTAAAGCCTGTGAGTGTTTCTTTGAATTCAAGGTTGTAGTGCTCAGCTATTTTTTTAAGAATGGATGAAGAAACAATGGAGTTAGCAAATATCCCTGTACTAGTTTTTCGAGCAATAGATTCGCCCAATATCGCGCCTAATTCATCGCCTCTTAGCATCCGCCAGCCGGTTATGGGATCTTTGAGTGCAGCAGCACATCTGTCTGCATCTGGATCATTAGCAATCACTAGATCGGCATCAAAGGCCTTAGCTGTTTCAAGTGCTAAATCAATAGCACCTGGTTCTTCCGGATTAGGGAAAGCAACTGTTGGAAAATCAGGATCTGGCGCAGCTTGGGCGTCAACCAAGATTGGGGAAGCAAATCCTGCTTTGTGGAATACACGTTGAAGAGTTTCGGTTCCGACACCATGCATAGCGGTGTAAACAATGCGTAAGGAACCTGGATTTGTGGCAAGTGCTGCTGTGCGATCGATATATTTTTCAATTATCTCTTCGCCAAGAACTGTCCATTCTTTTCCACGAGGTTGTTCCTTCAGGGATTTGATCGCATCAATCTTCTGCGCAATTGAGACATCGGTAGGTGAAACAATTTGAGAACCACGGTATTCGATGCCATCGACTGTTCCACCGAGATAAACCTTGTAACCATTATCTTGTGGCGGGTTATGACTTGCAGTAACCATGATGCCGACATCGCAACTCAGTTCATTGGTGGCAAAAGCTAAGACTGGAGTTGGAAGTGGACGTGGTAAGACAAAAACCTTCATACCCGCACCGCTCATGATCTCAGCGGTTTCAAATGTGTAATCTTCAGATCCATAGCGGGCATCGCGACCAATAACTACAGAAGTTAAGTTGCGCTCTTTCATGTAGGCAACTAATCCGGCAGCTGTGCGCCCAACGACTGCGCGGTTCATTCCCGATGGTCCAGGTCGAATCGGACCACGCAATCCAGCAGTTCCAAATTGTAAAAAGCCATTAAAGGATGTGCGCAGTTCAGTTTCGTTATTTGTATCTAGCCACTGTTGTAATTGAGAGGCTGTGACAGGATCTGGGTCGTCAGCAATCCAGGCTTGAACTATCGCCCACTAATGATTGATCCATGTACCTAGAGTAACTTCGAGGCACCTCTTTGAGAAGTCAGATTATTTATCGATAATGTCACAGAGATTAGTTCCACTTGAAACAGTGGTTCCAATGACAGCGGTGAGATTAGAGATGATGCCCGCCTTGTGAGCAGTAAGTGGCTGCTCCATTTTCATGGCTTCAAGAACAATGATGAGGTCGCCAACTTCAACAGTTGCACCTTCTTCTACTGCAATCTTAACAACTGTGCCCTGCATTGGACTTGTTAATCCAGACCCACTTGATCCACCAGCCATAGTTTGTTTTGCACGGTGGCGTTTAACAACTGGTTTAGCTGCATGTACAAGAATCTCAAATCGTTTTCCGTTAACTTCGGTTACCAGATACTCAGGTGCCATGTGAGTTTCAAGAGGCGGCTCAGTGAATGTAAATGCTGGTATTTGATTATCAAATTCATTCTCAATGTAACTGGTGTAAACCTTGAAATTTTTTGTATATGCAGGATCCTCAAGAATTGCTCGGTGGAAAGGAATTGCAGTCGCTAGACCTCCCACTTTAAATTCAGAGAGCGCGCGGCGAGCACGTTCAATTGCCTGTTCGCGAGTGGCACCGGTAACAATTAACTTTGCAAGCAGGGAATCAAAGTTGCCACCGATTGTGTCGCCACCTTGGAAGCCTGCATCAACTCGAACTCCCGGACCTGTTGGGATTTCCCATTCAGTAATGCGCCCCGGTGCAGGCAAAAATGAACGTCCTGGATCTTCCCCATTGATTCTAAATTCAATTGAATGTCCGCGAATTACGGGATCATCAAATCCCAGTGCTTCACCATCTGCAATTCGGAACTGTTCGCGGACAAGATCAAGTCCTGTTACTTCTTCGCTAACAGGATGCTCAACTTGTAAACGGGTATTAACTTCAAGAAATGAAATGGTTCCATCGACTCCAACTAAGAACTCACATGTTCCAGCGCCTATGTAGCCCGCTTCCTTCATGATTGCTTTACTTGAACGGTAGAGCTCATCATTTTGTGCCTGTGTCAAAAATGGTGCAGGTGCTTCTTCAACAAGTTTCTGGTGACGCCGTTGTAGAGAACAATCACGCGTACTGACAACAACGGCATGACCGTGCTTATCAACTAATACTTGTGTTTCAACATGTCGGGGCTTATCTAAATAGCGTTCTACGAAGCACTCACCGCGACCAAAACCTGAAATTGCTTCACGCACTGCAGATGCAAACAGCTCTGGAATCTCTTCCATAGTGCGAGCAACCTTAAGTCCACGTCCACCACCACCATGGGCGGCCTTAATGGCAACAGGTAATCCATGTTCTTTAGCAAAAGCTGTAACTTCTTCGTGACCGGCAACAGGGTCTTTAGTTCCAGCCACTAATGGAGCGCCTGCTTTTGCTGCAATCTTTCGTGCAGAAACTTTGTCACCTAAGGCTCGAATTGCATCTGGTGGTGGGCCGATCCATGTAAGACCTGCATCAATTACCGCTTGAGCAAAGTTTGCGTTCTCTGAGAGGAAACCATAACCAGGGTGAACGGCATCTGCGCCAGATTCTTTTGCAACAGCGATAAGTTTTTCAATGTCCAAGTACGTTTGTGTGGCAGTGGTGCCGTGAAGTGAGTACGCAGTATCCGCCATTTGCGCGTGAAGCGAAGTGCGATCTTCATCTGAATACACCGCAACACTTTCGATGCCATGGTCCTTACAGGCACGAATAACACGTATTGCAATCTCGCCACGGTTGGCGATTAAAACGCGCTTCACTTCATCACCTTTGCTTGCGGCCAGGTGTATCCAAGTTGGACAAAGGCTTTTCGCACAAATGGCATTGATATGCCAACAACATTTGTGTAATCACCTTCAATAGAGGGGATGAAAGGGAGAGCTAAAACCATCAAGAGTAAAGCCACCTGCAACATGTAGTGGTTCTTCAGTTGCAACGTAATCTGCAATCTCTTCATCGCTCATATGATCAAAAGTGACGCGAGTTGTTACGCGATCTGAAATTTCAACATCTTTGACTGTGTCGATAATGCAGTGACCGGTGTGTAGCAGGCCTGAATTTCCTCGTACTCGCTTTGCCCGCTCTGTTGCAATATCTGGGGTCCCAGGCTTACCTAGTGAAACACCATCAAATTCGAAGGTTGAATCGCAACCAATAATAATTGCTGGGTAGTTGATTTGCTCGCGGACTGTGTGCGCCTTTGTGATTGCTAGAGCGATAACCATATCTGCAGGGTGCATCGCATTGAAAAACTCGGTTTCTTCATCAACATTACTCACAATAATTGTTGGTGATAAACCAGCTGACTCCAATAAACGGCGTCGACTAGTTGATTGCGAAGCTAAAACAATTGTTGGCATTGTTATCCAAACCTTCTTGCACCAAATGTAATTTGATGAGGAAGCGGCTGACGTAACTGTGGCCGGCCGTAAAGGCTGCGACGAATGACAGGCTTGAGTTCTTCACGTTTGTGTTGGGCCATTACAGCCTCAATTGCTGCTAACTCTTCAGGAGTTGGGTTACCTGATGTGATTTCAAATTTCATTACAGCGGAATGTTTCCGTGCTTGCGAGCAGGCAAGATGTCGCGCTTTGTCTTTAAAGTTCTAAAGGCCTTAGTGATGTATGCGCGTGATTGGCTTGGCTCAATAACAGTATCAATCGTTCCGCGCTCTGCAGCTAAGTAAGGATTAGCAAGTGATTCGTTGTAATCCTTAACCAACTCAGCACGCTTTGCTTCAGGGTCTTTAGCATCTGCTAAATCCTTACGATACAAAATGTTTACCGCACCTTGAGCGCCCATAACTGCAATTTCAGCACTTGGCCATGCGAAGTTAATGTCGCTGCCAAGGTATTTAGATCCCATAACAATGAAAGCTCCACCATATGCCTTACGGGTAATAAGTGTTACTAGTGGCACAGATGCTTCAGCGTATGCGTAGAGCAACTTAGCGCCGCGACGAATGATCCCGTCCCATTCTTGTTCTGTGCCAGGCAAGAAACCCGGAACATCTACAAGGGTAAGAATCGGAATATTAAAGGCATCGCAGAAACGCAAGAAGCGTGCTGCTTTTTCACTTGAATTGATGTCAAGAGTTCCAGCTAATTGATTGGGCTGGTTAGCAATGATTCCAATTGATTCACCCTCGATTCGTGCAAATCCAACGACAATATTTGGCGCATAGAGTGCGTGAACTTCGAGGAACTCACCTTCATCAACCAACGCCTGAATTAGAACCTTCATGTCATATGGCTGGTTAGGACTATCTGGAATCAAAGTATCAAGTGCGATGTCTGAAGCCTTCTTTTCCAAAGTCTCTGTTGGTGGAAGGTGAGGTGTTGCATCCATATTGTTTGATGGAAGATATGAAAGCAGTGCCTTCACATAATCAATTGCATCATCTTCATTTTCTGCCAAGTAATGTGAGTTACCGGTGCGGGTGTTATGTGTACGTGCACCACCCAGCTCTTCCATTCCTACTTCTTCACCTGTAACAGTTTTGATGACATCAGGACCAGTAATAAACATGTGGGAAGTTTCATTGACCATGACGGTGAAATCTGTAAGTGCAGGTGAGTAAGCAGATCCACCAGCACATGGGCCAAGGATCAATGAGATTTGGGGGATCACACCTGATGATCTGGTGTTGAGGCGGAAGATTTTGCCGTATCCATTAAGAGATGCGACACCTTCTTGAATACGAGCTCCACCGGAATCATTAATACCAATGAGAGGAATTCCAGATTTAAGTGCAAAAGCGGCAATCTTTACAATCTTTTCTGCGTGCACTTCACCCAGTGATCCACCCATAACGGTAAAATCTTGTGAATACAAAGCAATTGGGCGCCCGTCAACAGTTGCAGTTCCGATAACTACTCCGTCGCCATAGGGACGATTCTTTTCCATTCCAAATTGTGTGGAACGGTGACGCGCAAACTCATCAATCTCGGTGAATGAGTCGGCATCAACAAGCAAATCAATTCTTTCGCGGGCAGACTTCTTACCTTTTGAGTGCTGCTTCTCAACGGCGCGCTCGGAGCCACCATGGACAGCTTCCTCAACACGGTCGCGAAGATCTTCTATTTTCCCGGCAGTTGTATGCAGATCACGGCTCATGGGCGTACGGTACTAGTCGTGGGCAAAGAATTGTTAAGTGCAGCGCTTGATCCGGCTGAGATCAATAGATTAATTACGCCTTACTGGCGAGTAAGCGTGGTTGAACTCACGAGTACAACGCAAGGTGATTTAGTGCAACGAGTTCGCGATGGAAAAGCACAAGTAGGCGATGTGATCACTGCAGAATTTCAAAGTGCTGGACGAGGCAGATTGGATCGCACATTTGAAGCAGCTAAAGGCACTGCTTTGCTATTTTCTTTTTATATAGAACCACAACGTAATCGTGATGACTGGGGATGGCTCCCTTTGATTGCTGGCTACAGTGTTGCAAAAACGCTGCATGCTTTTCACGCAACTGTTAAATGGCCTAATGATATTTTGATTAACAACAGAAAAGTTTCTGGTCTTATCGCAGAAGTAGTTGGCAATGGCGTAGTAATTGGAATTGGTATCAATGTTGGAATGAGTGAGGATCAACTTCCAGTTGAAACAGCAACATCCTTGTTAATTGAAGGAGGAGTTGATCTAACTCGTGATGAAATTTTATGTGAGGTGCTTGAAGAGTTTGAAGAGCATTTTGTGCAATGGGATCAGGGAATCGATGAAGTTCAAGCACTGTATAACCACCTATGCGCCACATTGGGCAAAGAAGTTCGAGTGGAGTACCCAGGCGGAGCTACACATTTGGCAGTAGCTGAATCAATTTCAGATATTGGCGCTCTGGTATTAGATGATGGGACGCATGTTCAATCCGCCGATGTAATTCATCTACGATAATCGGATGAGAAAAGCCTTCCCAACAGTCGGAATCATCGGTGCTGGACCGCTTGCTCGAATGTGCATGTCACCTGCTGCAGCTCTAGGTATTGAATTACTGTTATATGAGGATGATCCCAAAGATTTAAAAACAGTCCGCGCCTTTGCGATCAAGTGCGATGTCGTGACATTTGGGGAAGATCAAGTACCGCTCAGCGTTATCAAGACCTTAGAAGCAGAGGGTGTAGCGGTTCGTCCATCCTCGGCTGCATTCGAACACTCACAGAACAAAGCGGCTATGGATCAAACTATAGATTTTGACTACGAGATCACCGTATTAGTTGCGCGCTCACCGCATGGCCAAGCCGCAACCTGGGCTCCCACGCAGAGAGTTCATAATCATGGCAACTACATGATGACTATTACTCCTGCGCCGCAACTTTCACCAGAACTAAGTGAGAGAGTTCAAAAGTTGGCCTTAGATGTTGCAGTTGAAGTTGGAGCTGTTGGAGTATTGGCTGTTGAAATATTTGTTCTAGATCAGAAATTAACTGTTAGTAACGTGGTGATGGGCCCCAACGTCGCAGGAAATTGGACGGTTGAAGGAGCCCGCACGAGTCAGTTTGAACAACATTTACGCGCTGTCTCTAGATCTTCCACTGGGGGATCCTTCAATGACCGCCTCTACAGCCGTAATGGGAAATGTTTTAGTAGGTAATAAAAGTGATATGTATCGTCCATATTTGCATTTAATGGCACGTACACCTGCGCTCAAGTTTCACCAATACAGGGTTGATGTACGTCCAGGTGAAGTAGTTGGCCATGTCACTTTGCTTGGCGAAAACAATGCAGAGCTAATTGATGAAGTCCAACACGCATTGGATTATATGAGCGGAGAAATTGATGAATAAAACCGGAAACACCCGAAAGGCGTTTAAGCTCTAGCCCGATATTCAATTGCCGGGCAACGATCCATAACAGTTAGTAAGCCTGCAGCTTGCGCGCGCGCAATTGCATCGTTATCAATCACATCTAATTGCAACCAAACCGCTTTAGCGCCGATCGCAATAGCTTCATCAACAACTTTGCCAACAAGTGTTGAATTTACAAAACAATCAACAACATCTATAGATTCTGGAATATCAGAGAGCGTTTTGTAACCAGTTTCTCCGTGTACAACTTCTGCGCGAGGGTATACCGGAATAATTCGGTGCCCTTTGTCTTGCAGAAGTTTTGCCACGCCAAATGCAGCGCGCTCAGGGTTATTTCCCAGACCAACTACTGCCCATGTTTTCAGTGCAAGGACAGCATCAATGGTTTCTTTACTATTAATCAGTACGCCCCAATGCGTGGAATTTCCATCCTGCGTTTCGCCATAATGTGCGATCCAGCATATTGCGGCCATCAATAATGATTTTGCTCTTAACAATTGAAGAAATAGCCACAGGATCGATCTGTCGGTACTCCTTCCATTCGGTTAAGTGAAGAATTAAATCCGCATCTTTGATTGCATCGTTGATGACTGAGGCGTAATCAAGGTTTGGGAAACGCTTACGTGCAGGCTCAATACCTTGTGGATCGTGGATAACAACCTTTGCACCAGCTGCATGGAGCTGAACAGCGATATCTAATGCAGGGGAGTCACGCACATCATCGCTATCTGGCTTAAAGGTTGCACCCAAAACCGCGATTTTGTACTGAGTAAGATCTTCTGAAAGCTCTCCGCGCACAACATCGATAACGCGTTGGCGAGCTCGCAAGTTAATTGCATCAATTTCACGTAGGAACTCAAGTGCTTGCTTTGCACCCAACTCTTCAGCGCGTGCCATAAACGCACGAATATCCTTTGGAAGACAGCCTCCACCAAAGCCAATGCCTGCTTGTAAAAATCGACTACCGATACGTGGGTCATAACCAATTGCCTTTGCAAGCACAGTCACATCTCCGCCTGCTGCTTCACACACTTCAGCCATTGCATTGATAAAAGAAATCTTTGTCGCAAGAAATGAGTTAGCAGCTACCTTTACAAGTTCAGAAGTAGGTAGGTCTGCACGAATCCAAGGTGTTCCCAAAGCAATTACAGGCTCATATACCTCTTTGAGAATTTCTTCCGCACGATCATTAGCAACACCAACGACTAAACGATTCGGCGTCAAGGTATCTTCAACTGCAAAACCTTCACGAAGAAACTCTGGATTCCAGGCCAAATCTGCTTGAGGTGCAATCTTTGCTAATTCAGCGCGCAAGGCTTGCGCTGTTCCAACTGGGACAGTGGACTTACCAACAACAAGGGAGCCATCTTTTAGATGTGGTGCAATCGCTGCAACGGCTGATTTAACGTATGTCAGATCTGCAGCTAATCCATCTTTACTTTGTGGAGTTCCAACACACACAAAGTGGACATCTGCATCTTTGACTGCAGAAAAATCTGTTGTAAAAGATAGTCGACCAGTTTTCATCTCTTGTTCAAGCAGCGTGTCCAGCCCTGGCTCATAAAAAGGAAGTTTTCCACTTTGCAGAAGTGCCACTTTTTCTGGATCTGTATCGACGCCAATTACTGTAAAACCGAGCGAGGACATACAAGCAGCATGGGTGGCTCCTAGATAACCGCAGCCAACAACCGAGAGAGTTAAAGTCATGTGGGGGAGTTTACTTCAGAGCCCCGCAAGGGTTTTCATCAGCGGTACGAGTCTTGAATTTATCGATCACACTTGGAGTTGCCTTTGCACTAGAAGAGGCTGATGGAGATGGGGTTACTTCATCAATGAGCGGCAAATCTTCACGTAAACGGTTGAAAAGATCAGGGGCTAACACTGGATCCCATGTAACTACTGAGCCAACACCAGGCACGCGAGCATTGGTATTGCCTAATGGAATAGTCAGGGTGCGCATTTTGCTAGGAGTGAGATTTTTCATTTGCTTTGCAAGAGTCAATAGATCGCTCTCGTTGAGTTCAGAATCCGTCTTAATTGTTGCGATAGCAGCATTAAAGAAATTAACTAATTTGATTGGGTTGAGCAATACTCCTGTGCTTGTTACTTTTCTTAGAACTGCTCCCATAAATTGTTGTTGACGTTGCATACGTCCAAGATCGCCCATGCCGTCGAAGTCGCGTGTTCGAACATACTTAAGTGACTCAACACCATTTAATGTGTGGATGCCTGCAGCCAAAACTAAGTGACTACCGGGATCATCAATATCTTTCTTAGTACATACTTCAATTCCGCCAAGTGCATCAACCATGCCCGCGAAACCTGCAAAACCAATTTCAATGTAGTGATCCATGCGAAGACCAGTTTCATTTTCAATAGTTTGAATAAGAAGTGGTGCACCGCCAAAGGCAAAAGCAGCATTAATCTTTCCTTTAGCAGCAGGAACGATTTTATCTTTATTCAAGGATGAAACATGTTCAGGAATTGTTACCAAGGAATCGCGTGGGATTGAAATTAGTGTTGCTTTATCGCGTGACTTGGAAATGTGAACAATGAGCATCGTGTCAGAGCGAGATCCTGCAGCTGTTGCAGTTGAGCCGACTCGAAGCAATTTTCTTTGCTCTTTTGTTAAGCCTTCACGAGTATCTGAGCCGACAAGTAGATAGTTCAGGGCTTTGTTTGGTTTATCTGGGCGAGATTCCAAAGTACCGAATACATCGATTCGATCGATGGCTCCGCTCACCTGACCTAGGCCCAACCAAGAAAATGCGGAGATAAGGACGACTCCCACAGATAGTGAGGTAATAATCCGAATTGCCCGCGTTGATTTCACTGTCCGAGAGTACTTGAGCGATAGCGTGTGCGGGTTATGTCGACATCAGCTAACGCGTTATATGGCTCACCGAAACGAGAGATTTCGGTGATTCTGCCTGTCCTGAATGAGGAGAAGTATCTGGCCGATGCAGTCGCAGCGATCCTTGCTCAACAATACGACGGCAAACTTGAAGTGATTCTGGCAATCGGCCCATCACACGACAACACCCTAGAGATCGCACAGCGCTTACACATAATTGATCCACGAGTTGTAATCATTGAAAATCCAACAGGTCGGACAGCGGCAGGACTAAATCTTGCAATAGCTGCATCTCGGTACGGGATCATCGTTCGAGTAGATGGTCATTCAAATATTCCTAACAACTATTGCCAATTAGTTTCGGAAGTTTTGGAAAGTACTGGCGCTGTAAATGTTGGTGGCGTAATGGCTGCCGAAGGACAATCTTTATTTGAACGTTCCGTTGCTCGTGCAATGCGTAGTCCACTTGGCGTTGGTGCATCCAGATTCCATACCGGTGGAGGTGCGGGAGAAGTAGATACGGTTTATCTCGGTGCATTTAGAAAAGAAGCAGTGCTTGCAGTAGGTGGCTTTGATGAGCGATTTACTCGAGCCCAAGATTGGGAACTTAACTTCAGATTGCGACAAGCAGGTGGAGTTGTTTACTTTGATCCGCGATTAATCGTTACATATCGTCCTCGATCAACTGTTAAAGCACTAGCAAAGCAATACTTCGAGTATGGACGTTGGCGACGTGTTGTCTCACGTCGACATCAAGGCACAATCAATTACCGTTATTTAGCTCCACCATTTACCGTTGCTGCAACGGTGCTTTCATTGCTCTTAGGTTGGCTAGTTTCACCAGTTCTATTCATTCCAGCCCTTGTCTATGCTGTGTTTATCCTGATTGCATCTTCAGTAATTGGAAAAAGTCTGGGTGAGATTCTGTGTTTACCCACAATCTTGCTAACAATGCATATTTCATGGGGGCTTGGATTTCTTACATCGCCTAAGTCTCTAGCACCTGCTGTAACCTTGAACCCGTGAGCACGCCACTGCAGGTCTATGAGCCATTCAAGGCTGGCCTGCCAAAACTGGGTCGATACTGGAAATCCTTGTGGTCTAGACGCACATTTATCAAGGAGTACTCCAAATCTGAACTTCGGGAGCAACATTTTGACTCAGTGTTTGGACAATTGTGGCTAGTTCTAAACCCGCTATTACTTTCTGGTGTTTACTTTATTTTGATCATCATTATCGGTGGCGCTACAGATAGTGGCCGGTATGCACATTTAACTGCAAGTTTGTTTCTATTTTATTTAGTCGCAAACAGTCTTACTGGCGGCGTGAAATCTGTTACTGCTGGGCAACGCTTGATTCTCAACACCGCATTTCCTCGAATTATGCTTCCAATCTCTGCAGTGGTAATTGCAATCTTTAAGTTTCTTCCAACACTTGTTGTTTTCGTAGTTATCAAAGCAATCGTTGGATCGCCATTTACAATCCAAATGCTGTGGGCAATTCCAGTGTTGTTGATAACTATTTTTCTATCTCTAGCTGTAGCAATAACGATTTCCTGCATCAATGTTTACTTCAGAGACATCGCAAGCTTTTTGCCTTACTTAACCCGAACACTTCTTTACTTGTCACCAATTCTCTATGAAGCATCTGCGCTAAAACCAAGTCTTCGTGCAATTGAGATTGTTAATCCACTATTTCCTATTTTGGATTCATGGTCTCGAGCAGTTGTGCAAGGAGAAGCTCCTCAACTTTCGAGCATGCTTCAAGGCTTAGGTTGGGCAACAGGAATTTTCTTTATCGGGACTTATTTCTTCTTATCGAGGGAGCGTGAGTTCGCTGTCCGTCTCTAATTCGCACCTTACTAATGAACTCGCGGTTTCAATACGTGGGGTTGGCCTCACCTACACAACATCTATCGACAAAAAGCCAACCTTCAAAGCACGTGTTAAATCACTAGGTCGCGGCAAGAAACAAACACGAATAGTTCGCGCACTAGATGACATCAATTTAGATATTCAGTACGGACAAGTGCTAGGTGTAATCGGAACTAATGGTGCTGGAAAGTCTTCCTTAATGCGCTGTGTTGCTGGCATCTTGCCTCCTTCACAAGGTCGCATTGAGGTATATGGGTCTGTGAGCACGTTATTGGCCTTAGGTGTTGGCTTTAATCCTTCGATGTCGGGCCGAGACAATGTATTTCTGGGCGGCTTAGCAGCAGGAATGTCTCGCGAAGAGATAGCAAGCAACTTTGATGAGATCGCTGAGTTTTCAGAGTTGGGCGATGCAATCGATGCACCTATGCGCACCTATTCATCAGGAATGTATGCGCGCTTGGCTTTCTCGGTGGCCGCTGTTGTTCGACCAGATATCTTGATTATTGATGAAGCTCTGAGCACCGGCGATGCCAAGTTTAAAGAAAAGAGCCTTAATCGCGTTAAGGAATTAAGAAGTGATGATCGAGCGCTCATTTTGGTGAGCCATGCGATGCAAACAATCCGCGAAACATGTAACGATGTTGCTTGGCTACACAAGGGAAAACTTGTTCAACGCGGCGAACCAAACGCAGTCATTGATGCATATCAAGAGTTCTTACACCTTGGAAAGAGCGCAGTAATCGATGAGGATTTTTAAGCCGTTAGTTCTGGCCATTTCAGTTGCGTTGATATTGCCTTCACAATCTTCTGCAATTGACATTCCTGTCTCATTTCAAGTTCAAGGCGCTGGCTATGGACATGGTGTTGGAATGAGTCAGATCGGTGCAAGAGCAAAAGCAATAGCGGGTGAGACAGCCACTGCGATTATTTCCTATTACTACAAAGATGTTGCAATTGAACCCTTGGATGATACAAAAGTACTACGAGTCAATATTGGACACTTATTGACCTCCGCCAAAATGGCGACTGCAACACAAGATGCAACGATGCAAATCTTTAGCGGTGACATTGGTGATGCACAAGATGTTGTTCCTCTAGCAACTGTTCCTGTTAAGAGTTCTTTAAACTTTACAATTTTTGGCTCAACAGTGCTACCTAGCGTTGTTACTGGAAAGAAAACTGTAAGTATTCCTCGCAATCGCATCTTCACGGTTCGTTGGAGTGGTACTCGTTATTTAGCTGGTGTTGATGGCGTTATTTCTTTATCCCATACAAACACAACCAAGAAATATCGCTATGGTCAGATGCAATTTAGGGCGGTTAAGGCAGCAACACTCGGATATCGCATTGAAATTACAAACTCAGTTCGTTTGTCCGATGAATACTTATGGGGCATAAGTGAAGTTCCATCATCGTGGCCAGAGGCTGCACTGCAAGCACAAGCAATAGCTTCTAGAACATATGCCATGAGTAAAGCTGGAATCTATCGATCATCATGTGATTGCGACCTCTATGGTGAGATATCCGATCAATCTTTCTTGGGGTATGCAAAGGAAACGGAAAAAGGATGGGGACAGTTCTGGAAAGCAGCAGTTTCTAACACAGCAGGCTTAACGATTACTCAAGCAGGCAAACCAATTACCGCCTATTTCGGTAGTTCAACAGGTGGGTTAACAGAGACTGCAGTAAATGCGTGGGGAACGGAAAAAGCTTTCACACAAACCGTTGCAGATGTTTCTAGCCTGGATCCGGTACTAAACCCGCGCTTTTATCGGTGGGATCGCACGATTACGCAGGCTTCCGTAGCGGCAGCCTTTTTGCTACCTGATGTGGTCACTCTTGAAATTGTTACTAAGAATGCAACGGGAACTGTTGGAACAATAAAGGCAACATCTAGCACAGGAATTCAAAAGAGTTTACGTGGTGAAACATTTAGAAGCCGAACAAAAATTCCATCTGCCTACTTTGATTTAGTTGGCATGCAAAATGCTGTTGAGCCCACCCCAAGTCCCAGTCCGTAATACAACCTCTAAACAACCATCAAGTGAGTTACGGCGGAACAAGAGATTACTTGCACCAGAAAGTGTTCCTGCTTTAACAATTTCACCATCAGGAAGTCTCACCTTCGCAGCTGATGTTATATAGGTGCCAGCTTCAATTACACAGTTATTGCCAAGTGATATACCAAGACCTGAATTAGCACCCAACAAACACTTTTCACCGATAGAAATAACTTCTTTTCCACCACCACTGAGTGTGCCCATGATTGATGCACCACCACCAACATCAGTGCCATCGCCAACTACTACTCCAGCAGAGATGCGACCTTCAACCATTGAAGTTCCTAAAGTTCCTGCATTGAAGTTAACAAAACCTTCGTGCATGACAGTTGTGCCAGATGCAAGGTGGGCACCTAACCGAACACGATCTGCATCTGCAATTCGAACACCGCTAGGAACAACGTAATCAACCATTCGTGGGAACTTATCAACGCCATAAACACTGAGATGACCATGCGCAGCTTTTAAGCGGGCACGAGTAATTTCAAAACCATCTACCGCGCATGGACCAACTGATGTCCACACAACGTTGCTCAGTAATCCAAAGATTCCATCAAGTGCTACCCCATGTGGTTTTACAAGACGGTGTGAGAGTAAATGTAAACGAAGATATGCATCTGCTGCATTTGCAGGTGCTTTTGTAATATCAATTTCAAGACTAATTACTTCGCGAGTAACTGCGCGTGCAGCATCAGCACCAGCTAGTCCAGTTAGTTCTGCAGGGGCAGCACCAGATAGTGCGGACAGAGATGGAGATGGGAACCAAACATCTAAAGTAGTTCCGTTGGAGATTGTTGCGATTCCGTGGCCAGAAGCGATGGTCGTCATGTCCTAAGCCTAGCCTCTATTGTTAGCGGTATGCGTATTGCCGTCTTCTGCTCATCATCCCCAACGATTGATAATAAGTATGTAGAGCTTGCCTATGAGTTAGGGCAGGGAATTGCAGCATCATCCAACGAGTTAGTAACAGGCGGCGGCCATATCTCAATGATGGGCGCTGTTTCACGCGGTGCACGCGACAAGGGCGGCAAGACTGTCGGCGTAATCCCGCAGGCGCTAGTTGATATTGAATTTGCAGATCATGACAACGATGAACTCCATGTTGTTGAAACTATGGGCCAGCGCAAGCACATGATCACTGATATTTCAGATGCATTTATTACTTTGCCGGGTGGTGCTGGAACCCTTGAAGAGTTTTTTGAAATTTGGGTTGGTCACTATTTGAAGTTTCACGCCAAGCCAGTTGTCATCTTGGACCCATTTGGAATTTATGCACCATTGCACGAATTGATTGTGCATCTTGAAGAAGAAAAATTCATTAAGCCTGGAATGCGTGAGATTGTGCAGTGGACAACAAACGTTGAAGATGCACTGAAAGCGTGTTGTGCATGAGAAGTAATCACATCGCAATGAGCCTTGTAATTAAGGCACCTATTGAAAAAGTCTGGGCAGCACTTGCCGATTGGGAATCCCAGGGTGATTGGATGTTGCAAACGAGAGTTGATGTGACATCAGAGATTCGTGAAGGTGTTGGAACAACAATTGCTGCATTTACAGGAATTGGTAATTTAGGAGTAATGGACCACATGGTTGTTACTTCTTGGCAGCCTCCACACATCTGCGATGTTTTGCATACTGGCAAAATCATCAAGGGAACTGGCAGATTTGAACTCGTAGTAATCGATGCAGAGACAACTCGATTTAATTGGTCGGAAGAGATTTTGGCTCCGAGAGCGATATTCCTTCTCATTGCACCAGGTTTGTACGTTGGCGTGCGTATCTCATTGACCAAGCTCGGCCGCCATTTGCGCCATTGAAAGTAATCCAAACGAAGTAAACTAAGGCAATGGGCAAGCAACCGCAGACTCTCGCAGATGCACTTGCTTCCCTGCCTGATGAAGAGCGCATTATCTTGACGATGCACTATCTCAAATCAATGTCAGCAGCCGAGATTGCGGCGATGTTAGGGGTTCCAGAACGCTCAGCCGATGCGATCATCAAGCAAGGTAAGGCCAGATTGAGCGCGATTTTGGGTATTTAAGGCTGTATCTCGATTTCGCACAACGGTGCTTTGTGCGAGATACTTACCCCCTTGCTTTAAAAGAGTAATTCAACCGATTAGAGGAGTCCCCACATGGCAGCCATGAAACCCCGTACTGGTGATGGTCCAATGGAGGTTACAAAGGAAGCTCGCTCATTGGTTATGCGAATCCCTCTAGAAGGTGGCGGCCGCTTGGTCGTTGAAATGAACGCAGAAGAAGCAAATAACCTCAGTGCCGCGTTACACGCCGCAGTCGCACTAGTTAAGAAGTAATTCCTTTTCCAAGGCACTAGCCTTACCAATCATGTCAGCACTACCTATCGCAGCCTCACTAGACATAAAGGCGGCATCATCTGCCAACTCCATTGCAGTCGGATATGTAAAAAATCCTGATGATTCTTTTGAATTCGTTGGACCACTAGTGGCAGATATTGAAAAATTCTTCGGATTAAATCTTGTTGATGAGTTAACTTTTTTTGGACCAAACGCAAAAGCTGGCGAAATATTTGAGATTCCAGTAAGTGCAATTGATTGCCCAACTGATCGAATCTTTTTGGTTGGGATTGGAGATCAAAGCGGTTCTGCCCTCCGTGCAGCTGGTGCCTCTGTTGGACGCAAAGTGCGCGGTAAGAATCTAACTGTTTACTCTGCCTGTGCATTGAAAGAAGTTAAAGCACATGCAATCTCAATGGCATTAGGTGCTTGGGTGTGGAATTTAAAGACAGATAAGAAAAAAGAAGAACCTAAATTATTAGTAGGAAGCAAGGATAAAAAAGTTGTTGAGGAGGCGGCCGCAATCGCCCAAGCTATGTGCGGCGCTCGTGATTTAGTTCATACGCCTGCAAATATTAAGACTCCAGCATGGATGGGCAAGCAAGCCGAGCTTTTTGCAAAAGGAACAGGATTAAAGGTAAAGATTTTTGCCGGAACTGAACTCAAAGAGTTTGGTGGATTAAGAGCGGTAGGTGGATCGTCACCAAAGCCTGGTCCGCGCATGATTGAAGTGTCATATCAGCCAAAATCGAAGAAGAAATCAGTTAGCGCATTGCCACACGTTGTTTTAGTGGGCAAGGGCATCACCTTTGATACAGGCGGAGTTTCTTTAAAGCGTCCATACGACACCATGATGGCGATGAAGAGTGACATGGCCGGATCTGCCGCAATTCTTGCAACTCTTACCGCACTCGAAGAATTACAACCTAATGTTCGAGTTACAGCATTGATGATGATGGCTGAAAACGCTATCTCTGGCACAGCACAGCGCCCTAGTGATGTTATTAAACATTACGGTGGCACAACAGTAGAAGTAATCAATACTGATGCTGAAGGTCGTTTGGTTTTGGCTGATGGACTTGCATACGCAGACATCAACCTTGATCCTGATTACTTGGTTGACATCGCAACTTTGACAGGTGCGATAACACTTGGATTAGGTCGTCAATATGCTGCGATGTATACACGCGATAATGCACTGGCTGCGCAGCTATCAAAAGCAGGCGAAGCATCAGGTGATCGTGTTTGGCATATGCCACTTGTTGATGATTATAAAGATTCACTCGGTAGCGATATTGCAGATTTCAATCACAACGCCAGTAAGGCGAAATATTCTGCGGGATCTGTGACTGCAGCGTTGTTCCTCGAAAACTTTGTTGGCACACGTCGCTGGGTTCACTTAGATATTGCTGGCACGGCACGTAGCGAGGTTGATGCGGGGGAGAATTCAAAGGGTGGCACAGGTTTTGGTGTTCGCTTGTTAACAGAATGGATCACCTCGCTGTGATGAAGATTGACCCACATGAATTTGCTGAGGGATTTATTACAGAGGATTTCTTTAAGTCCCAAGCTCGTGCTCGAGGTGTTGAACTAGGAACAAAGGACACAACGCCTGGCTCTGGCGCTTTTCTGCGTTATTTAGCTTTTACCTTAAAGGCGCAATCTGTCGTTGAAGTTGGAACAGGTTCAGGCGTTGGTGCATTGTGGTTACTTGATGGGATGTTAGAAAGTGGAACTCTGACATCAATTGATGACGAGATGGAACATACCCAAATTGCCAAATTAGCATTTGCTCACGCTGACATCACGCAAGGGCGTTACCGCTTAATAACTAACACAGTTGTTGATGTTATTTCTAAGCTAACCGATCGCGCATATGACTTAGTTGTATTGCGCCATAACCCTGAAGATCTCAGTTTTGTCATTAGCGAGGCACACCGCATATTGCGAAGTGGCGGAGCGCTAGTTATTGATAATTACTACGGTGGCGGCAAGGTCAGCGATGCCACCCAGCGCGATCCAAAGACTGTCGCACTCCGAGATGCTGGGAAGATTATCAAGAACGACTCAGAGCATTGGGTGAGTTCTTTGATTCCAATCGGAGATGGCTTACTCGTAGCCACCAAGGTGTAAAGATAGAGACATGATTTTTCCACGAAAGAAAGAAATTCAAGCCCCACCAGCTGCATGGTGGCAATCACCTGCACCATCAAAGAGCGGTAAAGGCAGTGTTGCGTTAATTGCAGTCCTTGCTGGATCTCTCGGTGGATTCTTAGGAGTTAATGCTGCTGGTGGAGACCTGTTTAATCGCGCTCAGTTAGTTTCATCAACCAGCACAATTCAACGTGCTCCGGATTCAGTAGCAGGAATTGCACAAAGAGTTTTGCCATCTGTTGTTTCAATTAGTACCCGATCAATTAGTGGCGCAGGCACTGGATCAGGATTTGTTATTGACAGTAGTGGTTACATCTTGACGAATAACCATGTGATTAGTAAAGCTGCACAAACTGGAGGAAGCATTCAAGTTTCGCTAAGTGATGGAACTTTTTACTCAGCTAAAGTAATTGGTAGAGATGTTTCATACGATTTGGCTGTTTTGAAAATCACTGCCCCAGGCCTTAAGGCTTTGCAATTTGGAGATAGTGATGCAATTGCTGTCGGTGATTTAGTAATTGCAATTGGCTCACCTCTTGGTTTAACCGGAACTGTGACAACGGGAATCATCAGTGCAAAGAACCGCGCAGTCACTGCTGGTGAGACTAATAGCGAGAGCTCATTTATTAATGCACTTCAAACGGATGCAGCAATTAATCCAGGAAACTCTGGCGGACCACTTGTTGATGCAACGGGTGCGGTAATTGGTGTTAATTCCGCAATTGCATCTCTTGGCACAACATCTCAACTCGGTTCGATCGGTTTAGGTTTTGCGATTCCAATTAATCAGGCACGCAAGACCGCCGATCAGTTGATAAAAAATGGCGTTGCGACTTATCCAGTAATTGGCGTTTCACTGAACATGAACTATGCAGAAAATGGTGCCCAAGTCTCAACATCTGGGCGCGGAATCTTGCCTGGAAGCCCAGCTGAAAAAGCGGGCTTGCGTGGTGGGGATGTAATCATTGAGATCGATGGAAAAGAGATCTACTCACCTGAAGAGCTGATTGTTTCTGTTCGAGCAAAGAATGTGGGAGATCGAGTAACCCTCGGATTCCTGCGTGATGGTGCGAAGAAGACAGTCACACTTACTCTGATCGCCGGCAAGAACTAATTACCGTAGGCTAATGACATGTTCTTCGACTTCGGTGCGGGCGAAATTTTTGGCCTTGCAATCTTGGCCATGTTATTGGTTGGCCCTGAGCGTTTACCGAAATTAGCTGTTGAAGCTGCACAATGGGTTAAGAAACTTCGCGGACTAGCTTCAACTGCTACCTCCGAACTCCGCGAAAACCTAGGACCTGGCTTTGAAGATTTACAGCCTAAAGATTTAAACCCTAAAACTTTTATGAAAAAGCAGGTTGCTGATTTGTTAGATGAAGGTTCTCCTAAGCCAAAGGTAAATCGTCCAAAGGCAATGATTGATCCAGATCTATTATGAATTTAGTTGAGCAGATTTCTGATGCGCTAGCTAAGGTTCAAGATCCGGAACTTCGTAAACCAATTACCGAATTAGGAATGGTTGAAGATTTACAGGAAAAAAATGGCGCCGTATCGCTGACAGTTTTACTTACGATTTCTGCTTGCCCAATGCAGGATCGATTGCGAAATGATGTTACAACTGCCATTACTAACGTAGAAGGTGTTGTATCTGTTGATTTAACTTTTGGAGTAATGACTGAAGAACAACGAAATAATGTTAAAAAGATTGTTCGCGGAGGACGCGAAAAGTTTATTCCTTTCGCACAGCCTGATTCACTTACTCGAGTAATCGGCATCGCATCTGGAAAAGGCGGAGTGGGAAAATCCTCCGTGACTGCGAACCTGGCAGTTGCAGCAGCTAAAAAGGGTTTGAATGTAGGAATTTTAGATGCTGACGTTTATGGCCACTCAATCCCTCGCTTGATGGGATTGATGGGGCAACGACCAACTGCAATTGATCAAATGTTTATCCCATTAGAGTCTTATGGCGTTAAGACGGTTTCCATGGAAATGTTTAAGCCTGAGCGTTCAGATCCCGTCGCCTACCGTGGGCCATTGCTGCACCGGGTGCTTGAGCAGCTTCTCTCTGATGCTTACTGGGGCGATCTTGATCTCTTGTTGATCGATCTTCCACCCGGGACTGGTGACTTAGCCATTTCATTGGGTCAATTGATTCCAAACTCTGAAATTGTTGTTGTTACAACCCCTCAAATTGCAGCAGCTGAGGTTGCAGAGCGTGCAGGGCGCATCGCTCACCAAATCCATCAGCATGTAATTGGCGTTATTGAAAATATGTCGCAGTTTCCTTGCCCAGCATGCGCTGAACCAATGTCACTATTTGGTGAGGGCGGGGGAGAAGAAACTTCTCGTCGCCTCTCTCTATTAGTGGGTAGCGATGTTCCGTTGCTTGGAAAGATTCCATTTAGCCCAGCGTTGCGAACTGGCGGCGATGAAGGCGCTCCTGTTGTTGAGGCAGATCCAATGTCGGTAGTGGCAATTGCAATATCAGAGATTGCAGAAAAAATTGTGAAACGAAATAAATCCTTAGTTGGAGTCCGATTGGGTATCTCGACGTAATTCTTTTGCAAGTTCATCAACTAAATCTGCAAGTTCGCTTCGCACAAAGTCACGGGTAGCAACTTCTCCCAATGAATTACGCAACGCTGCAAGCTCGCGCGTGAGGTATTCGGTATCTGCAATCGAACGCTCGTTTTGTGCACGATCCTCATTGAGCTGAATACGATCACGGTCTGCTTGGCGATTTTGGGCAAGCAGAATGAGTGGGGCGGCGTATGAGGCTTGCATCGAGAGAATCAACGTCAGAAAAATAAATGGATAATCATCAAAACGAAGATTAACTGGTGCTACAAAGTTCCAGACAATCCAAAATAGAATAAAGAAAGTCATATAGACGAGGAAGCGTGCAGTTCCCAAGAAGCGCGCAAAACGTTCTGACAAACGACCAAATGCCTCTGGATCATAATTAGGGCGGATTGAACGACGAGTCTCGCGTGGAGTGTCTAATCCATTATTGCGTGCCATGTTTTGACCTCCTTACAATGTTTCTGTCTTGAAAGATACTGGTGATTTTTCTCGGTGATCATGTCGCCAGTTTTCAGGCAACAAGTGATCGAGCACGTCATCAACTGTGACTGTTCCTAGTAAACGCTCATTTGCATCTACTACAGGCAGTGAAAGCATGTTGTAACTTGCTAGATACGATGAAACCTCATGCAAAGTTGCATCAGGATTTACACCCTTTGAATCGTTATCAACGATAGAGCCCAAAAGCGTTGCAGGAGGCTCACGTAGTAAGCGCTGGTAATGAACAACCCCAATGAAGCGACCTGTTGGTGTTTCAACTGGCTGGCGGCAGATGTAGATCTGCGAGGCAAGTGCAGGTGAAATTTCTTTTTGACGCACCGCAGCTAGCGCATCGGCAACTGTTGAATCAGCAGTGAGCACAATTGGCTCAGTCGTCATCATTCCGCCAGCTGAGTAATCTTCGTAGTTCATCAGCCGCAAAACATCTTCAGCATCTTCTGGCTCCATTAAATCAATAAGAGCATTTGCGCGTTCTTCTCCAATTTCGCGAAGCAAGTCAGCAGCATCATCTGGATCCATCTCACCCAAAACATCTGCAGCTCTTTCGCCTTCTAGTTCGGCTAATAGCGCAACACGATCTGATTCATCCATCTCTTCAAGAACATCTGCAAGACGTTCATCATCTAGTGCGATTGCAACTTCAATTCGACGCTTAGGGGCAAGATCTTGTAAAACGGCTGCAAGGTCGGCTGCGCGCAGGTTTGCAAGTGTTGACATTAAATTTGCTACACCTTGATTTTGCTCAGTGCTTGCAAAACCTGTTACCTCTTCCCATGCAACAGTTGATGTTGCGCCTTTACGACGCAGTCCTCGACCTCGACGCATAATATGCACACGATTGATAAACCAATCACCAGTTCGTGTCTCTTCCATTCCCATGTCCTCGACAACAACGGCTTCGCCAGATTCAACTAATGTAATTGAACGATCTAGCATTTCACCAAGAACTAGAACTTCGCCAGGACGAGTCTCGAACCGGCGCATATTGAGTAAGCCAGTAATTACTACTGCTCCACTTTCAATCGATGTCACACGAGTGATTGGAACAAAGACTCGACGACGCAATGGAACTTCAACAACTAATCCAAGAATTCGTGGGGGTTGATTTGTAGAACGAAGGGTCGCGACAGCATCTCGCACCTTTCCTACTGGATCACCATTTGGGTCAAAGACCGCGGTACCTGCAAGACGGGCGAGAAATACTCGGTTTAGGAGATTGCTGCTCATGAGATAAGGGTACCTTTCTCTTATGAAGGCAGGCGAACGCATTAATCAACATACCGAGATACCCGCACGTCCAGATTTGATTCGATTAGGTCTAGGAATTATTGGAATCGGAACTTCTGGGCCATTAATCGCGATGAGCACAATGCCTGTACTCACCTTGATCTTTTGGCGAAATCTTGGCGGATCACTAGTGACCTTGCCCTTTGCGCTTCGCCATCAGCGAGACAGAGCTGGCGTGAGGTGGGCTGTGATTGCTGGAGTCGTTCTAGCTCTTCACTTTGTCGGATTTTTCCTTGCAATGAGAATGACAACGGTCGCAGCAGGAACTGCATTAGTTGCGTTGCAACCAATATTTGCTGCTTTGTTTGTGAAGCTCTCAGGTGGTCACATTCCATCTAAAGCCTGGCTCGGAATGATCGTTAGTTTTGCAGGCGTATTAGTTGTTGTCGGTGTGGATCTTCAAATTTCATTCAAGTCATTTTTAGGAGATTTGGCTGCTCTTATTTCTGCAGCACTTGCCGCCGCCTACATGATTGCTGGCTCTAAAGCACAAAGAACTCTAGAAACAACAACTTACACAACCATATGTTATTTCATATGTTCTATGACAGCTCTGCCCATGGCATTAATCGCTGGCAACGAGATTTTTTCATTTACCGCCAAAGAATGGTGGATACTTTTGGGACTAATTCTCGGAGCACAACTGCTGGGACATTCGATGTTTAACTCAGCCCTTAAGAGAGTTTCACCTGCGGTAGTTTCTTTAATTGTGTTTTTTGAAGTTCCAGTCAGTGCTGTTCTTGCAGCATGGTGGTTGAATCAAACTCCTCCAGGGGGAATTATCCCAGGAATTGCACTGATTCTGATTGGTTGTATTTTGGTTGTTACCAGAACACGAGGCGCACGGAATGATTGATTTACATACTCATACAACCTGCAGTGATGGCACCGATCGTCCACGAGATTTAGTGAACAAAGCTATTGTTCAAGGTTTAGAGGTATTGGGAATCTCAGATCACGACACAACATCAGGCTGGGAAGAAGCAACTCAAGCATTGCGGGGAAGCCTAAAGTTAGCGCTAGGTGCTGAAATTTCATGCTTAACAACAGATGGCATAAGTGTTCACATGTTAGGGATGCTTTTTGATCCAAACCATCAGGAGATGCAAACAGTTTTAGAGGAAACTCGCGATGGTCGTTTGCCGCGAATGCGCAAAATGATTGAAAAAATGCGAGCCGAAGGTATGGATATTTCTATAGCAGATGTTGAAAAAGCTATGCCTGTTGGCGCCACAATGGGACGTCCACACTTGGCTGATGCTTTAGTTGCCAAGAAGATTGTTAATTCTCGCGATGAAGCATTTATAGATTTATTACACAATGATTCACGTTTTTATGTTTCTCATGCTGCCCCAACGCCAGTTGAGGCAATTGCATTGATTCGCAGAGCAGGTGGAGTTGCTGTTATTGCCCATCCCTTTGCATCTCACCGAGGGCAAATCCTAAAACCTAATGATTTTGCGGATTTAGTAGATGCAGGGCTTAATGGAATTGAAGTCGACCATAGAGATCAAAACCCTGATGAGCGTGCGATGTTGCGTGTTATTGCTCAAGAATTAGATCTTGTAGTCACTGGAAGCAGTGATTATCACGGCACGGGAAAACTGAATTCATTAGCAGAAAACCACACAAGTAGGGAACAATGGCAGAAGTTAGAGTCACAAGCAGATGCACGAAGGGTAGTTAACGCATGAAAGACATAAGCGCAGTAACTTTTGCATTCCAATCTTTTGTCACGCTATTTGTGATTATGGATCCACCTGGTGCAACTCCTATTTTCTTAGGTTTAGTTGCAGATAAGTCACCTCGAGTTCGTCGTATTCTGGCTATTCAGGCAGCAGGAGTTTCACTCCTAGTGATCTCAATATTTGCTCTCTTTGGTCGTGCAATATTGAATTATCTAAATATTTCTATGGAAGCGCTGCAGGCTGCCGGAGCACTATTGTTATTGCTCGTTGCGCTAGAGCTTTTGACTGGAAACGCAAAGAAGCATGGCGATGATGGGGATTCCAATATTGCATTGGTTCCACTGGGTACACCTATTTTGGCTGGGCCTGGCGCAATCGTTGCAACGATGATCTTCGTTCAGCAAGTAGACACAACCAGTATGGCACTTGGTTTAGTAGCAGCAGTAATTGCAGTCCACATCGCAATTGCAGCAGCCTTAATGGCGTCAACAACTATATTAAATGTCATCAAAGAATCAGGTGTCACTCTGGTTGCCCGTATTGCAGGTTTATTACTTGCAGCTATTGCAGTGCAGATGCTTGTTGATGCAATCCGCGTGTTTGTAGCTGCTTAACTCTCTTTAAACTTCTTCGTACGGGTGCGAGTGCGCTCGGTGCGCTCGGCTCGAACTGGTGCGGCTTCTTGCTTGGCACGAGGTGCTCGAGCTTCTTTGGATTCAACTTTTGCGACAGGCTTAGCTTTGACAAGTCGTCCTGTAGAGCCAGCTGGAATATTGAGAGTTTGATACAAGTGTTCTGAAGATGAATAAGTTTCTTCAGGTTCGGCCAAACCAAGCTCTAGAACTTGATTGATCATCTTCCAACGCGCAAGTTCATCCCAATCAACAAATGTCACAGCGATACCGTGAGCACCTGCGCGAGCTGTGCGACCAATGCGGTGCACATATGTCTTCTCATCTTCTGGGCACTGGTAATTGATGACGTGCGTGATGCCATCGATATCAATACCGCGGGCTGCAACATCGGTTGCAACTAGCACATCTGATTTTCCTGCCTTGAAATCACTTAATGCTTTTTCGCGTGCACTTTGGCCCAGATCACCATGAATTGGCGCTGCCTTGAAGCCACGCTCCAGCAAATCTTCAGCGGTCTTTTGTGCTGTGCGCTTTGTGCGACAGAAAACCATTGTTGGTCCACGACCATCTGCCTGCAAAATACGTGCCAGCATTTCAATTTTATCCATTGCGTGAGCACGCAAAACATGTTGCTTAATACGTGTAACAACGGCGCCTTCATCTTCGCTGTCCTGTGTGCGAATATGAATTGGTTGATTCATGAAGCGGCGCGCAAGGGCAATGATGTCTCCAGGCATTGTGGCCGAGAACAACATAGTTTGGGCGCGATTAGGAGTACTTGAAAGAATCTTTTCAACATCCGGCAAGAATCCAAGATCCAACATCTCATCTGCTTCATCTAGAACTAAGCGAGAAACCTCTTTAAGTTTTAGCTGTCCCTGGCGTGATAAATCAAGAAGTCGCCCTGGCGTGCCGACAACAATTTCAACACCAGCGTGCAGTGCCTCAATTTGTGGCTCAAAAGCACGACCGCCATAAACAGCAAGTGTGCGGATTCCGCGGTTAGAGGCAAGCTCTTCAATATCGCGAGTCACCTGTGTACATAGTTCGCGAGTAGGAACAACGATTAAAACCTGTGGCATTCCTTTGTTTGCAAAATCAGCCCACTCGGGATCGTGAGGAGCAATAACTCGTTCAATAACAGGAATACCAAATGCAAGAGTCTTACCAGTACCTGTCTTTGCTTGTCCGATTACATCGCCATCAGCAAGTGCGATTGGCAAAACCATTTCTTGAATGGCAAATGGGGCCAAGAAGCCATGGGCATGAAGTGCTTCAATTGTTTGGCTGCGCAGGGGCAGTTCGGCAAATGTTGGTGACATATAAATTTGTTCCTATCGGGATTAATTGCGCGGGAAACCTGAAATGCCTCGCCACATAAGGTTGTGAACTAGTTCCACAGCCTCTTGTCGACTCAACTTGCTATCTCGTTCGAGCCAGTGACGAGCAGTTACTTGCGCATAACCAATCATTCCAACACCCAAAAGCATTGATGCCTCTTTTGGTAGGCCAGTATCAATTGCAATCACAGCACTTGCTGCAGCTGCACAGTCATAAGTCATTCGGTTAAGACGTTCGCGAACTTGTGGTTCAACACTCATGTCACTTTCAAAAAGCAGGCGAAATGCTTCGCCTTCCTTTTCAATGAATGCAAAGTAAGCATCAACAGTTGCATGGACTCGATCCTTGTTAGCTGGAGTCGAAGCAATTGCCTTTTGAATTTCAAATACCAAAGAATCGATGTGTAAATCTAGAACTGCCAGGTATAAATCGAGTTTTGATGGGAAGTGCTGGTACAAAACTGGCTTTGAAACATTTGCACGATCTGCAATTTCATCCATTGCAGCAGAGTGGTAGCCAGCAGAGGTGAATACTTCAAGAGCTGCTGAAAGCAACAATGCTCGGCGCTCATCGCGAGGCAAACGCGCCTTGTTGGTTGTGTCTACGTTACTCATTGGAGTAATCGTACGGCAGAATTACCAATCATGAACCGCCCCTATGAAGGTATTCGCATCCTGCTCGTACATGCACACCCTGATGATGAAACCATCAACAATGGAGCAACAATGGCGCTTTACGCCGATCGTGGGGCTCAAGTAACACTTGTGACCTGCACGCGAGGCGAAGAGGGCGAAGTATTAGTTCCTGGGCTCTCACACCTTGCTAGTACTGAACAAGATTTGCTGGGATCACATCGCGAAACCGAACTCGCACTTGCCATGAAAGCTCTTGGAATATCTGATCATCGATTTCTTGGAGCGCCTTCTATAAAGTTTAGAGATAGCGGAATGATGGGGACAGAACCAAATAATCGCCCCGATGTTTTTTGGCAAGCTGACCTAGATACTGCTGCAAAAATTCTTGTGGATGTTATTGAAGAAGTAAAACCACACATCTTGATTACATATGATGAAGTTGGCGGATATGGCCACCCTGATCACATTCAGGCACATAGAGTTGCAATGCGTGCTGCTGAATTATCAACATGGCAGATTCAAAAGATTTACTGGAACACAATTCCTAAATCTGTGATTGCTCAAGGTATGGAGAAAATGAAGGAAATTGGTTCAGATTTTTTTGGCGCCGAAAATATTGATGACGTTCCATTTGCTAAAGATGATGAGTTTGTCACTACGTTAATTGATGGCGCAGCCTATGTTGATTTAAAAATGGCGGCAATGAAAGCACATGAAACTCAAATCGCACTAGATGGTCCATTCTTTGCACTCTCAAATAATCTTGGAATGCAGATCTGGGGTGATGAGTACTACACACTTGTGAAAGGCCCAAAGAGTGCGCCCTTTGATTCGGCCGGACGTGAAATAGATCTAACGTCTGGTGTCGTTCTGTAATGCGTTATTTACTTTCACTTCTCTTCGGTTTGGCACTTGGTGCAAGCTCTGTCTTTATTTACAGCTTCTATCCACCAATCGGGTTAGTGCTCTCAATTGCAGCAACTAGCCTCGGCATTTGGGCAGCAGGGCGACTATGGGGAAAACGGATCTATAGATTCATCGCCGCTGCTGCGTGGGGTCTTGTAGTTTTACGTGCAGGATTTCCTGGAGTCAATGAAGAGTATTTGATTCAGGGAGATTCAATCGGAATTTCATTGATTAACTTTGGATTCATCGCAGTTGTAATTGCGATATTAACCCCACTTTAAGACCAGGTTTGCCCCTCGGCCGTATCTTTAATTTCTAATCCAAGCTCTTCTAACTGAACTCGCAAAGCATCACTATCTGCCCAACGTTTTTCGTCGCGCGCTTTTACGCGCTCATCAAGTAGTTTCTTCATTTGATCAGTTAATTCGCGATCGATAATAGGGCGATCTAGATCTAATCCAAGTACCTGATCGGCATATAAAAACAGTTCTCGCTTATTTTCAACTTCGCTCTTTTCGATTTCTCGCAAACGAAGAATGACTTTTGGTGTGTCTAAGTCATTATTAAATGCTGATTCGATTTCAGGATCAGTTGAAATTGTGTGGGAGTTGCCCCAGGTAGACATTTTATTGCGCCAACGCTTTAGAGTTTCATTGGCGGCAGTTATCGAATTCCATGTCAGATCCATTTGAGATCTGTAACGATTTTCTAGAAAACATAGACGCAGGGCTAATGGATCAATTCCGCGGGCGATAATGTCGCTCACTAAGACAACATTGTCGCTACTTTTTGACATCTTTTTGCCCTCAAATAAGTAGGTGCTCTCCATGAACCCATAGATCTACAGCTTCTTGACCGATAACGGCATTTGATTGTGCACGTTCATTTTCATGATGCGGGAAACGCAGATCAATTCCACCAACATGCACATCAACGTGTTTATCAAGCAAGTCCATGGACATTGCAGAACATTCGATGTGCCAGCCAGGAAATCCTAGACCCCATGGGGAATCCCAAATCATCTCAGTGCGATCACCAGCTGTTTTCCATAGCGCCCAGTCCGCGTGGAATTTTTTTGCTCCATCATTATGATTTTCAAATCTGTGGCCAGGTATCAGTGATTCTAATTTGTTGCCACTTATTGCACCGTAACTGGCAAACTTTTGAGCATCAAAGTAAACGGTTTTATCACCGCCTATATAGGCAACGCCTTTTTCGATTAGTTCACTAATCATCGATTGCATTAATTCAATGCTTTCACTGGCGCGTGGATAGGCATGTGCCTTTCCAATATTTAATCTAGCTAAATCATCATGAAACTTTTCTTCGTACTTTCGTGCAACTTCAAGCGGGCTTTTTCTTTCAATTGTGGCTTGAGCCAAAATTTTGTCATCGCCAGTGAAATCTTCAGACATGTGTCCGACATCAGTAATATTTTGAACTAGTTTGGTCTTAACGCCACCTAATACCGCCACACGTGAAATTAAGTCTGCCAACATAAATGTTCGAAGATTGCCAACATGCGCATCCCGATAAACAGTTGGTCCACAGCAATACATTGTTAGCAATCCATCTGTTGCCGTCACTTCTTGGAGTTGACGCGATTTAGTGTCATATAACTTCATGTGCGCTCTATTACTTCGCGCCAGACAAATATCTGCTCATGTGCAAATTCGATGAGATTGTCATGTCGATTTCTTAGCGTGAAGGGGGTCTCAAGATGGCCGAGAATGTCGCGAAATCCGCCTTCTGGATCGTGCAGCCGAATACTGACCCTTTTGCCTATAAGTGAGGCAAAGGTGGCTTCTAGCTCGGTTGGCATAGCAGAACGATAAACCGAGTCGGCAAATATCGCGCATCGGCCACTGTAGGAGTTAGAATTCCCGGTAACCAACTCGCTCGATTTTTTGGAGGCTGCTCGTGACGTATGTAATCGCTGAACCGTGCATCGATGTGAAAGATAAGTCCTGCATCGAGGAATGCCCTGTAGATTGCATTTACGAAGGTGGACGCATGCTCTACATCCAGCCTGATGAGTGTGTTGACTGCGGTGCGTGCGAGCCAGTGTGTCCGGTTGAAGCTATCTATTACGAAGATGACGTCCCAGGACAGTGGAAAGATTTCAGCAAGGCCAATACAGAGTTCTTCATTGAAATTGGTTCACCAGGCGGTGCAAGTAAGGTCGGCCCAACGGGCACAGATCATCCTTCTGTAACTGCGCTTCCACCAAAGAGCGAGTAAGCATTGCGCGGCCAGCTCCCAGATTTTCCCTGGGATGCACTCGCACCTTACGGAGATACAGCTCGGTCGCACCCGCAAGGAATTATTGATCTTTCACAAGGCACCCCGGTTGATCCGACTCCTGAGTTTATTCAGCAGGTATTTCGCGATGCATCAAACTCTCCCAGTTACCCAGTAACTGCCGGAACACCAGAGCTGCGAGCAGCAATTAAGAAGTGGGCAGTGGAGCGTTTAGGTGCCACTGGAGATTTTGATGTTCTACCAGTAATTGGATCCAAAGAATTAGTCGCCTGGCTTCCAACAATTTTAGAATCTAAAAAAGTGTTAATCCCTGAAATTGCCTATCCGACTTATCACGTCGGCGCAGTGCTTGCTAGTGCTGAATCTGTCCCAGTTGCAATTGATGCAAAGAGCTGGCCTAGTGCTGATTTAGCATGGTTGAACTCACCATCCAACCCAACTGGTCGAGTACATAGTGATGCTGAAATTAAAGCTTGTATTGAATGGTCCCGCACAAATAAAGCTTTGTTGGTTTCTGATGAGTGTTACTTGGAGTTTGCTCAATCTGCCCAACCTGTTTCAGTTCTTTCTCATACCGGGGGAGACAACACAAATATTTTGGCTGTTCATTCCCTTTCAAAGCGCTCATCAATGGCTGGTTATCGAGCAGCCTTCATGATTGGTGATTCAGAGTTAATCGCAAGAATTCGCGAGATTAGAAAGCATGGCGGAATGATGGTGCCGCTACCTGTGCAAAAAGCGATGACCGTTGCACTAACTGATGACAAACACGTCGCCGAACAACGTGCCCGTTACAACGCACGCAAAGATGCACTACGTCCCGCCCTAGAAGCTGTGGGATTTACTGTTGAATTTAGTAACGCAGGTTTGTATCTATGGTGCACCCGCAATGAAGATGCATGGGACAGTGTTTCCTGGCTTGCACAGCGCGGAATCTTGGCAACACCTGGTTCCTTCTATGGCAGCCAAGGTGCCCGTCATGTACGTATTGCAATGACAGCTACAGATGCTCAAATTGCTGATGCTGTTCAACGTATTAAGGCTTAATTCATGGCTGTTGCGATTTTATTGGTGGGCGGCTTCGGCACACGCCTGATGCCTCTAACAAAAAACACCCCAAAACCAATGCTCACTGTGGCTGGTGTCCCCGTAACAGAACATCAACTTGCGATGGCAAAAGCGGCAGG
The DNA here is from genome assembly GCA_964203475.1 of Candidatus Planktophila sp. GTDB lineage: Bacteria > Actinomycetota > Actinomycetes > Nanopelagicales > Nanopelagicaceae > Planktophila. The sequence goes on from CAXNLR010000003.1 coordinate 74,502, forward strand.
GATTACTGAAATAGTTCTAGCGACCTCTTATCTTTCCGAAGTATTTATTCCTTACTTTGGTGATGGCTCTAAGTGGGGCATGAAAATTAAGTATGCAGTTGAAAAAGAACCACTCGGGACGGGCGGTGCAATTCGAAATGCAGCCAAGTTGCTCGACACCAATGAATCAGTTGTGATCCTAAATGGTGATGTTTTGAGCTCACATAACTTGTCAGAGCAAATTCGCCAACACGAGGCACATGACGCCGATGTGACTTTGCATTTAACAGAAGTAGAAGATGCCCGGGCATTTGGATGTGTTCCAACCGATGGCGATGGGCGTGTGAGTGCATTTTTAGAAAAAATGGAAAACCCAGTAACTAATCAAATTAATGCTGGTTGTTATGTCTTTAATCCTCGAGTCATTTCAACAATCCCACCAGACACCGTGGTTTCAGTAGAGCGTGAAACTTTTCCGGAGTTAGTTGCAAGTGGAGCTAAGGTTTTTGGATATTTAGAAAATGCTTATTGGCTAGATATCGGGACCCCACGTGCTTTGTTAAAGGCCTCAATCGATATCGTTAAGCGAAGTGGTGAATTCTTAGCGATGCCTGGTACAACAATTGATCCCACCGCTGTGATTACTGGCGGCAGCTGCATTGGCCCTAACTCCTTGGTTGGGGCAGGGACGGTCATTGATGGCTCAATTATTGAAGCTGGCTCGGTCATTGGCCCTACATGCAAAGATTTCTGATTCATTTGTGGCAGCCGGTGCCACAGTCGAGAATAATGCGAAAATAACCTCATCTTTTGTGACAAATAGCGAAATTCTTCCTATTCCGTAGATATTGAGCGTAAATGTTCACCCAGAGGAGCGACTCTGGGCTTGACATGAGAGAGTTACAAGCGTGTAATTCACTCTTAAGAAAGTCTTTTCCAAGAGGGATGAGACAAGATCTAGCTAATGGAGCATCGACGATATGCCGATTCAACCCGCAGCCCAGAACTCCCCAATCCCCACTTCAGGACCAACAATCACACTCGCATCAGGCGAGAACATGGAACTCTCTTGGCAGGAGCGCGCACTATGCGCTCAGACTGATCCAGAGGCGTTCTTTCCAGAAAAAGGCGGCTCCACTCGCGAAGCAAAGCGCGTATGTCTTTCCTGCGATGTTCGCGCAGAATGTTTGGAATACGCACTTGCACATGATGAACGCTTTGGAATTTGGGGCGGATTATCAGAGCGCGAACGCCGTCGCTTAAAGCGTCGCACCGCTTAAGGTTCTTGCATCTCTTAGGAGATAGCGAGTTGTTCTTATGGCTTCCCTAGCCGATGTAGATAAGCATCGCGTAACCGCTGTTCTTGTTTCCCATAACGGAGCATTGTGGCTACCCGAAGTTGTTGCAGCACTTACTTCGCAGACCCGACCTATTGATTTGATTACAGCGGTCGATACTGGATCAGAGGATGCTTCTACAAAATTGTTAAAATCTGCACGGATTCCATTTTTCTCTGCCGACCGTGAAACAGGTTTTGGACAAGCGGTTTCACTTGCCGTTGATAAATTACCCAAAGCAATTGAGCACGAATGGATTTGGTTAATCCATGATGATTGCGCACCTGCACCAACTGCGCTCGCAGAGTTATTAAGTGCAGTTGATGACCGCCCACAAGTTGTAATGGTCGGTCCAAAATTACTTGGTTGGCATGACAGAACACATTTACTAGAAGCTGGTATCAGTATCGCTGGCAATGGTGCGAGATGGACCGGTCTTGAACCATTGGAGTATGACCAAGGTCAGCATGATGGAATCCATGATGTGCTTTCTGTTAGCACAGCAGGTGCGTTAATTCGCCGTGATGTGTTTGAAGAACTTGGTGGACTTGACCATAACCTTGCACTTTTTAGGGATGATGTTGACTTTGGATGGCGTGCTCGCACAGCAGGACATTCAGTAATTGCGGCCACAAGTGCTATTGCATTTCACGCGCAGGCTTCTGCAACAGAGCGCAGAAGAATTGATGTTGAAGGCGCTCTGTTGCATCGTCCCCTACTTTTGGATCGGCGCAATGCTGCATATGTCTTACTTGCAAACTCTTCATTATGGATGATTCCGTGGATTGCACTTCAACTCTTTGGTACTGCAATTGCCCGCGCCCTTGGATATTTGTTAGCAAAATTGCCGGGTTATGCATCCGATGAAATCCTGGCTTTCACTACATTAATTCTTCGTCCAGGAAAGATTCTTGAAGCCAGAAGAGTCCGCAAAAAGCAAAGATTTGTGTCGGCGCGAGTAGTAGCTACATATATTCCGCCTCGGTGGTCTCAGCTTCGCTTAGGGACAGAACGACTATATGAACTTGTTCGAGCCAGGATATTTCCAGAGGACAACTCAGTGTCTGTATCTATCCTTGATGCAGTTGAGGATGAAGATCTATTAACTCCCGTAAACACAAATAACTGGTTATCTATCTTTAAACGACCGGAAGTGATCGGCTTCTTAGCAATCGGAATTATTTCACTTGTTAACTCTAGAAATCGGTTGGGTGCAATTGTTGGCGGCGCACTTCCAATCTCCCCATCTGGTGCAACAGACTTATGGAGAACATACTTTGAGTCCTGGCACCAAGTTGGCATGGGATCTTCACTTGCAACTCCACCGTGGGTGGCTGTTACTGCAATTGCTTCACTTGCGGTGCTGGGAAAAGTTCAATTTTTGATCACAACTTTTTTCCTAATTGCTCCAGTTTTGATTATGTGGACTGGGTTTCTTCTCTTGAAAAAGTTAACAAGTAATAACTGGATTTCAGTCCCAGCGGCATTTCTCTACGCGATCTCTCCCGTGACTATCGCAGCTGTTAGTTCAGGCCACATTGGCACATTGATCTTGCTCATTTTTGTCCCACTTGTCGCCCTTACTCTTCATGACTGGTGGGCTATTGAGAAATACAGCTGGCGCAAGATTTTTGCTGTTTCACTGCTATTTTCATTGCTGTATTCGTTTACCTTAATGAGCTTTGTGATTGCTTTAGTGGCCTCGGTAGTTATTTCAATCGATAATTACAAAGAGTTTCTATCCACTCAAGATCAGAATGTGTGGATTGAGCGTTTAACAAAGAGATCAGCTCTCGTGTTTGTTCCGTTCCTAGTGAATGCACCATATTCCTTTGAGGCAATCATTAACCCCAGCAGATTCTTAACAGAACCAGGGTTACGCATTCCTGGTGGAGGAGCACTTGCTGTTCTTTCTGGAAGTCCCGGAGGCCTTGGCTCGGTGCCTATTTGGTTGATCAGTCCGATCGTTTTGGTACTTGTGATTTCCTTATTCTCATCAACACATGCACGAGATATCGCAGAGTATGGAATTGGTGCATTGTCCTTAGCAGTTTTAGTGGGATCGCTGTCGATCTCTACTCGTGGAAACGAAGGCGCTGCAAAGGTGTGGGCGGGCCCTGTTCTAACAATTGTTACCGTGGCTGCGGTCGCGGCAGGAGTCGTTTTGTTAGATAGCTTGCGCCAAACTCTAATTTTAAGTCATATTCACTACCGACATTTTTTATCGGCAATTTTGCTTTTCATCACAGCAACTTATGCTGCATTGAGTATTGGATATTCCGTATCAACAGGTGCAGACTCTGCAGTACTTGCAAATCGCGCAACCGTAATGCCTGCATTCTTAAGCGTTGAAACCGATACCAAGATTTTAGTATTGCGTGAAGTTGGAACTCAGGATGATAAGAAAATCCAGTATTACATTTCTAGAGGGCGAGATATTTCTCTAGGTGAACCTGATGTGGCACCACAACAAAATGCCAATATCGCCTCAGCAGCACGTTCTCTGGTTGATGGAACAGGTATTACAAGTAGTAAGACATTGGCTGATTACGGGATCAAGTACGTTTATGTAAAGAATCCTTTTAAAAAGGAGATCATCAGATCAATTGATGGACTTGGTGGATTTACCCGAACCTCTGCAACATCACTTGGCGTTGTGTGGAAAGTAAGTCAGACGACAGGTCGACTGTTATTTGTTACTGAAAGTGGAGATCGATCAGTTCTTGAAGCGGGAGAATATGGTGCGCGTACATTTGTACCGGGTCCAGGAACCTTGATCCTCACAGAAACTGCCAATAGATCATGGCAAGTACTCCAAAATGGTTATCGCTTAGATCGCACTAATAATGAACTTGGATTACCCACATTTAAGGTCACGGAATCCGGCGAAATTTCATTACTACATGACGGAACAGTGCGCCGCGGATGGCTTTCATTACAACTCATTTTCTTAGCAATAGTACTAGTAATGGCACTACCTGCCGGTCGCCGAAAGAGCGAAATCTCCGAAGAGGAGTTAGCATGAAATTTGGCAGATCACTTGGATTCTTAGCTGCACTAGTAAGTGCACTGTGTATTGGTGGCTTGCTTTCAGTAGCAGTTACCTCGAAGAGTTATTCCGAAAGCTATCCAGCAGTTGTGTGTCCACCAACTCTTGCCGGACTTACATCTCAAATCTCACTTGCGTCGAAGAAAACTCCTTTTCAGAGACTTCAAAACCGCACCACGAAGACGGCTCCAGTGAAGGTTTTGCGCTTACCTGTGAACAAAGATTCATTGTTGTTTAGCTCCGACGGAGTAACTCCGGTTGTGTGGCAGAGCAAATCATCTAGTTGGGCTGGTGGTGCACTATGCACGGGTCCGGCAACTTCTCAATGGTTTGTTGGTGGCACGGCTGACATCACTACTCGGGGTCGTTTAATCATTATTAATAGTGGACTCAGCGATGCAATCGTTGATGTTCAAAGTTTTACAGAAAATGGAAAGCAACCAGTTCGCACGATCTCGGTTGTATCAAAAAACTATTTAGTAATCCCAACCGATTCCCTTGCTCCGGGTGATAAGTACTTGACAGTCCATGTTGCACCGCGCTCGGGTCGCATCAATGCTTTTATGATTGATGAGCAAGGCGCAGGCTTGAAATCACTTGGTGGTGATCTTATTAACTTTGCCTCAAATGCCAGCAAGTCAGTGATGATTCCTGCAATTCCAAATCAAATCAAAGACAATTCTGCCTTACCTCACACTTTAAGAGTCTTGACCCCAGGTGATGTTGATGCCAGTGTGACTGCAGAAGTTTTGTCATCGGATGGAGTTTTTGTTCCTGTCGGTTTAACTTCACGTTCTGTCAGTGCCGGAATTGTCACCGAGTTCCAGTTCAGTCCAAAGATCAAGTCGACAGTTTTAGCTGTTCGAGTCACATCTACTGAGCCATTGGTGGCGGCGATTAAGTCCACCGTAACGGTATCTGGAAGAAAAGATTTTGTATGGAGTACATCTGCCCCTGAACTTGTCCCTCTGACTATTGCGATAACCGGATTAACCCCGCTGGTTTCATTTGCAGGGGAGCGCATCAATGTTTCGCTAGATGTCACATTAACTAATGGAAAAGTCATAAGAAAAACCATTAAGGGCACCGACATCGCAACCTGGCGCGCACCAGATGCAGCTCGTTCATTTACTATTACAAAGGTTGGTCCTGACACCTTTGCAGGAGCTCTTGTATCTTCGGTTAATGGATACGGATACTTTCCAATCGCCCCAGGAAGCCTTTTAACAAAGATTGAATTACCGAATTCAAATATTCGCGTCCTAAATCCCTGACAATCCCAAGATTTATACCCCCTTCCCACTAATGTTGCCCACATGAGAACAGTTGGTGGACGTGGATGTTCACGTGCGGGTTGCAGATCCCAGGCAACGATGACACTGACCTATGTGTACTCCGAATCAACTGCAGTCGTTGGACCACTTGCAACATTTTCTGAACCGCATGCATACGATCTGTGCGCAGTCCATGGTGCACGTTTGAAGGTTCCACATGGGTGGAATGTCATTAAGCAAGAACTTGATGGACAAACACAAGGACCAACGGATGACGATTTGATGGCAATCGCCGATGCTGTGCGCGAAGTCGCTCTAAAAGAGATTCCAGAAGAAACTCCGGTTGACAGTTCTTCAGCGCAACAACAAATTGGTCGTCGCGGACATCTACGCGCTGTTCCGTCTTAGGAATATTCTGTGGACGAGTTTGCGCACATTTTCAAGGCTTACGATATTCGTGGACTTGTCGATGTTGAAATAGATGTTGATTTTGCATTTGCAACAGGTGTTGCCTTTGCGCGATTTCTACAGTTAGAAAGAGAACCCGGAACGATAGTTATCGGGGAAGACATGCGTCCATCTTCACCATTATTAGCTGAGGCATTTTCTGCAGGTGCAACTTCATTAGGTATGGATGTAATTCGTATTGGTTTGGCATCTACTGACATGCTCTACTTCGCATCTGGAAAATTGGGATTGCCTGGTGCCATGTTTACAGCCAGCCATAATCCTGCTGAATACAACGGAATTAAGCTTTGCCTAAGTGATGCGCGACCAATTGGCAAAGAATCTGGCCTATTGATGATTGAGAAGTTTGTGCGTGAGGGATCACCGTTAGCACTTGGGGGCATAGGGGTAGAAAAGCATCGCGACATGCTTGAAGAGTATGTAGATCACCTTTTGACTCTTGTGGACATTAAAAACATCCGCCCACTTAAAATCATTGTCGATGCTGGCAATGGAATGGCCGGCCATACCGCCCCCGCAATTTTTGCTCGACTCAATTGTGAAGTAATTCCGATGTACTTTGAACTCGATGGAACATTTCCAAATCATGAAGCCAATCCACTTGATGAAACAACTTTGACTGATCTCAAGCAAGCAATGAAAGACCAGAAAGCAGATCTTGGTTTGGCATTTGATGGCGATGCCGATCGCTGTTTCTTGGTTGATGAGCGAGGAGTCGCAGTTAATCCTTCTGCGCTCACCTCATTGATTGCTCACCGCGAATTGATAAAGCGTCCGGGCTCTTCAATCATCTATAACTTGATTTCTTCCCGCACAGTTCAAGAAGTTATCGATGAGAACGGTGGAGTTGGATTACGAAGTCGCGTCGGTCATTCATATATTAAAAAAATGATGTCTGAAAGCGGGGCAATTTTTGGTGGCGAACATTCAGGACATTTCTACTTTAAGGAGTTTTGGCGAGCAGATTCTGGAGCTCTTGCTGCCTTGCATGCAATCGCGGCTCTAGGTGAAGCCAACACGACCATGTCAGGATTGCTTGCGCCATATAACCGATATGTCATAAGCGGTGAAATCAATTCAAAGGTTGCAGATACTAAAGCGGCGACTGAACTCGTTGAAAAGAGTTATTCATCCGGCCAGGTCACTATTGATCACTTAGATGGACTTACCGTTAATGGGGACACCTGGTGGTTTAACCTTCGGCCATCAAACACGGAGCCATTGCTTCGACTCAATGTTGAGGCTTCAACTCAGGCTCAAATGGAGACCATTCGTGATGCGGTTCTCTCGCTTATTCGCAGTTAACGCCCGTTTCCCGTTAGAGAGTTTAAGCGTGTGGCGGTAATCTTTACCCATAGTCGCCTAGCACTGTAGAGCCCTACGCCTTAGGTACCCAAACAATTCTTTGAATACCACTTAAGGAGAAATACGTGAACGTTCCAGTAACAGCAACTCTTCCAGCACATGACATCGCAGATGCTTCACTTGCTGCAGAAGGTCGAAAGAAAATTGAATGGGCAGAGCGCAACATGCCTGTCCTGGCTCAGATTCGTGAGCGCTTTGAAAAGTCACAACCATTTGCAGGAGTACGCATTTCTGCATGTATGCACGTAACAACTGAGACAGCTAACTTGATGCGCGTCCTAAAGGCTGGCGGAGCAGAGATCGCGCTTTGCGCATCAAACCCACTGTCAACACAGGATGACACTGCGGCTGCTCTAGTGCATGAGTATGGAATTTCGGTATTTGCTCGCAACTCAGTTGATCGTGATGGTTACTACAAGCATATTAATGCTGCTCTTGATATCGCACCTCACCAAGTATTTGATGATGGTTGCGACCTAGTAAACACACTTCACACAACACGTAAAGAACTAATTCCAGGTATCACTGGTGGTTGCGAAGAGACAACAACTGGCGTAATCCGTCTTAACCAAATGGCAAAAGATGGTGCACTTCAGTTCCCAATGATCGCTGTTAACGACACTGACACGAAGCACATGTTTGATAACCGTTACGGAACAGGTCAATCAACTCTTGATGCTGTATTCCGCGCAACAAACTTTCTACTCGCTGGTCGCGTAGTGGTTGTTGCTGGTTTTGGATACTGCGGTAAGGGTGTTGCAGAACGCGCAAAGGGTATGGGCGCTGATGTAGTCGTTACTGAAATTGATCCAACAAAGGCACTTGATGCAATGATGCAAGGCTTCCGCGTGATGCCGATGCTAGATGCAGCAAAGCTTGGCGATGTGTTTATTACTGTTACAGGTAACCGCGATGTATTACGCGATGAGCACTTTGCAGTAATGAAGGATGGTGCAATCCTGGCTAACTCAGGCCACTTCGACATCGAAATCGATGTTGCATGGCTAGAGCAGAATTCGAAGAAGAAGAATGCAAAGATGCGTCACCAGACTGATGAATATGTCTTGGCAGATGGGCGCCGCTTGCTTCTTCTTGCTGAAGGTCGCCTTGTTAACCTAGGAGCAGCAGAAGGTCACCCAGCATCAGTTATGGATATGTCATTCTCTGATCAGGCACTAACAGCTGAATACCTAGTTAAAGAAGCAAAGAATTTGAAGCCTGGTGTTCACGAAGTTCCTACATATATCGACAAGGAAGTTGCTGCACTTAAGTTGATCAGCATGGGCGGTCGTATTGACGTTCTAACTCCTGCACAAGATATGTACCTGAACTCTTGGGAGCACGGTAGCTAATGACCTTAGTCATGGTCGTCGATGACGACCAGGATCTTGCGGAGATGCTTGGCATCGTTTTAACAGGTGCCGGCATCGACGTGGATCTAGTAAGTCGTGGTGATGAGGTCATGGATGTTTTTCGTAACAATCCACCAGATTTAGTTCTGTTGGATGTTATGTTGCCTGGCCTTGATGGGATCGAAGTATGCAAGTTAATTCGTGCAGAATCTATGGTTCCAATCGTCATGCTTTCAGCTAAAGGTGACACGCAAGATGTTGTTAAAGGTTTAGAGGCTGGCGCAGATGATTACATGGTTAAACCTTTTCGCCACCCCTCTGAGTTAATCGCACGTATTAGAACTCGCTTACGTAGAACTAATTCTGATATTTCTGGCCTCTTAACAATTGGTGATTTAGCAATTGATGTTCAAGCTCACCAAGTTTTACGTGCTGGCAAGCAGATTGCATTAACTCGTCTTGAATTTGATTTGTTGGTTGCCTTGGCTAAAGAGCCAGGTCGTGTATTTACTCGCGATGCATTACTCAGTGAGGTGTGGGGCTACCGCCATTCCACAGACACACGTTTGGTCAATGTTCACGTTCAACGCTTACGTTCCAAGATTGAACATGATGCCGAACACCCTGAAATCGTCATCACAATTCGAGGTGTTGGCTACAAAGCTGGAGTCATGGGCGGTTCCTAACCATGAACCGTTTTTTCTGGAAAGTACGCAACTCCCTTGCATTCAAGGTAATTATCTCCACCGTAATTCTCTCGCTTGGCGTTGTCTGGATTACTGGCTCGGCCCTCAACTCACGTCTTTCAAGCGGAATTAGAGAAGTAAATCTGAACTCTGCAATAGTCGAGGCGCGCTCGACGATCTTTACCGCAGATTACCGTTTCTTGCTTGCCCAAGGGGAAAAAGATTCTGTCGTTCAAAAAGTTGTTGATGATGTTATTAGCTCTGCAACAACTATTACGTCAAATGAAAACACGCGCGAAGTGGTTTTCATGCGAAGTCCGGGAAACACAAGAGTAATAAATTATGAAATTGCCTCTAACTTGCTGGATCCAGCAACAATTCCAGAATCTTTGAGTGAGAGGGTTCGTAAATCTAGTGACATCGTTTGGCAATACGCCACTATGCGCTACTTGCAGGGCACGAGTGCTCCTGGATTAGCTATTGGTCAAAAGGTGCAGATTCCGAATGCTGGTCAATATGAGATGTATATTGTTTTTTCTTTAGCAAACGAAAAGAAAACATTAAGTCTAATTAACACTTACCTACTTATTGCTGGCCTCATTTTGCTTCTCTTAATTACATTGATTACATGGGTTGTAGTGCGCCAAGTAGTTAGACCTGTGCGCGAAGCTGCACGAATTGCAACGGAATTTACTTCGGGCGATTTTAGACAACGGATGAAGGTTTATTCGCAGGATGAAATTTCCACTCTTGGAAACGCATTTAATGAGATGGCAGAATCACTGGAGCAACAAATTGCAAGATTAGAGAACTTGTCTCGTGTGCAGCAGCGCTTTGTGTCCGATGTTTCTCATGAACTGCGCACACCACTCACAACACTGCGTATGGCATCAGAGGTCATTGCAGCCTCGCGGGAAAGTTTTGACCCAACAGTTGCACGCAGTACTGAGCTATTAGTCGCACAATTAGATCGCTTCGAACGACTCCTTGAAGATTTGCTAGAAGTTTCACGTTTTGATGCCGAAGTAGCTGTTCTTGAAGCGGTGGATTTCGACATTGTGCAGCTAGTTACTCGTTGCGCAGATGATCTCTCACTTGTTGCGAAGGAAAGAAAGACAGAGATATTTGTTAAGTCTGCAGAGCCAGAGATCATGATTAAGGCTGATATTCGCCGTGTGGAGCGCATATTGCGCAATCTTTTGGCCAATGCGATCGATCACTCAGAAGAAGCGCAGATTGATGTGCAGATAGAAGCAAGTGAGCGCGATGTTGCAATTGGTGTCCGAGATTATGGAATCGGGCTTGATGAAAACTCATTGACGAGAGTTTTTGATCGTTTTTGGCGTGCAGATCCTTCACGAGCTCGAACACGTGGAGGCACGGGACTTGGTCTTTCAATTGCCTTGGAGGATGCACGACTACATAATGGTGAGCTTGAAGCGTGGGGACGTCCTGGGCGAGGGGCGCACTTTGTAGTTACTTTGCCTCGAAAAACTTGGGAGTCAATTGATCAACGTCTAATTGCCCTACAACCGGAAGATTACACAGCTTAATTTCCACACATTTTGTAGGATTGTAAAAAGGCAGGTTATTTCTTGTGGACTATGTCCCATGCGAATTCTCTCTGAACTCTCACAGTTAGTGTTCCCAACTAGATGTTATGGATGTAACGCACTAGGTGTAAGTATCTGTACAACATGTCGGCGTGAATGGATCCCGCACTATTACAAGACTCACAACAATGCATTCAATATTCACTCAGCCTTGATTTACACACCAACAGCATCCAAGATTATCCTTGCGGCAAAAGAAAATGGTTTGCAGGGTGCAGATGATTTACTTATTTCAGCCATAGTCCATGTGTTAAATAAGGCACGACTGGATAAAGGATATTTCACGCTCGTCCCAGTCCCATCTAGCAACCAAGCCCAACGTGGCCGTGGCCGAAGTTTCATTGTTGATTTGACTAAGACAATTTCGAAGCAGACTGGTATTTCTGTTAATGATTGTCTTCAGGTATCGCGTCGGGTTTCTGATCAAAGTGGTCTGACGCGAGTTCAACGAATTTCAAATATGCATGGAGCCTTTTCTTTAAAACCTGGTTCGATACTTCGTGGTGATGCAATCGTGATTGATGATGTGGTCACAACGGGTGCGACCCTGCAAGAGGCGGCTAGGGCCCTGAATTCGCAGGGTTTTCATGCCTTCGGCTCAGTTTGTGCGGTTACCGCCTGTGTTGCGCAACCTCTACGATAAGGGGGTGAAAAGGCGCCCTTGGGGAGCCGCGATGAGAGGTAAGAATCAATGCCAGCATTTGTAGACAAGATCTTGCGCGCAGGCGAAGGACGCATTCTTCGTGATCTGAGCAAGATCGTTGCCTTAGTGAATGCTCAAGAAGCTCGCTTTGTTGCGATGTCTGATTCTGATCTCCGCAGCCAAACTGGAATTTTCCAAGAACGTTATGCAAAAGGTGAGTCACTCGATGATTTACTACCGGAAGCTTTTGCAGTTGTTCGTGAAGCGGCCAAGCGAACACTTGGCCAACGTCACTATGACGTTCAGATCATGGGTGGAGCCGCACTTCATAAGGGCAATATTGCAGAAATGCGTACGGGTGAAGGTAAGACTTTGGTTTCAACTCTACCTTCATACCTCAATGCTCTTGCAGGTCGCGGCGTGCACGTTGTAACTACAAATGATTATTTAGCAGAGCGCGATAGCGAGTGGATGGGCCGTGTTCACCGTTTTCTTGGTTTAAAGGTTGATGTAATTCTCGCAAACATGACCCCAGCAGAGCGTCGTCAGGCATACCTAGCAGACATCACATACGGAACAAATAATGAATTTGGTTTTGATTACCTTCGAGACAACATGGCTTGGTCTCTCGAAGAGTGCGTGCAGCGCGAACACTTCTTTGCAGTAGTCGATGAAGTTGACTCAATTTTGATTGATGAGGCAAGAACACCTTTGATCATCAGTGGACCTGCTGATAAAGCAACTAAGTGGTACGTAGAGTTTGCAAATCTTGTGAATAAATTGCAACGAGATGTTCATTATGAAGTAGATGAAAAGAAAAAGACTTGCGGAATTATCGAAGAAGGTGTTACAAAAGTCGAAGAAATGCTGCAAATCGGCAATCTTTACGAATCAGCAAATACGCCGATGATCGGCTACTTAAACAACGCTATTCGCGCTAAGGAGTTGTTTAAGCGCGATAAAGACTACGTTGTGATGAATGGCGAACTATTAATTGTTGATGAGCACACTGGCCGTATGTTGGCTGGTCGCCGTTACAGCGAAGGTCTACATCAGGCACTTGAAGCTAAAGAGCGCATTGAAATCAAGGATGAAAACCAGACTCTTGCAACTATTACATTGCAGAACTACTTCCGTTTGTACTCAAAGATTTCAGGAATGACAGGTACTGCGTCAACAGAGGCATCTGAATTCCATCAGATATATAAGCTCGGCGTAGTTCCAATTCCTACCAACCGCGAAATGCAGCGCATTGATTCAGCTGACTTGGTATACAAGACAGAGGTTGGAAAGTTTGCTGCAGTGACTGCAGATATCGTAGAACGCCATCGCAAGGGTCAGCCAGTATTGGTTGGTACAGTCAGCGTTGAAAAGTCTGAAGAACTATCTGCTTTCTTGCGCAAATCTGGTGTCCCTCACGAAGTTCTCAATGCTAAGCATCACGAACGCGAAGCAGCGATCATTGCGCGCGCCGGTGTGAGAGGGGCAGTAACAGTTGCTACCAACATGGCTGGACGCGGTACCGACATCATGCTTGGTGGTAACCCCGAGTTCATGGCTGACTTTGAATTACAACGTCGAGGAATTTCTCCAGTAGATAATGCTGAAGAGTATGAAAAGGAATGGCCAGCAGAGATTGCTCGCCAGAAAGCTGCAGTTGAAAAGGGTCATGAAGAAGTAATTTCACTTGGTGGTTTATATGTTCTTGGAACAGAGCGCCACGAATCTCGTCGTATTGATAACCAGTTACGAGGCCGTTCAGGTCGTCAAGGCGATCCAGGTGAATCACGTTTCTATCTCTCACTTCAAGATGATTTGATGCGTCGCTTTAATTCAGGAATGGTTGAGCGCTTCTTAACTGCAGCAGGCCTTCCTGAGGATGCGCCAATTGAGTCAAAGATGGTTTCAAACGCTATCCGTTCTGCACAAACACAGGTTGAAGCACAAAACTTTGAGATGCGTAAGAATGTTTTGAAGTATGACGACGTTATGAACCGCCAGCGCACCGTTGTTTACGGAGAGCGTCGCATGGTTCTAGAAGGTGCAGACATTAAGGATCAAGTTGCGGGATTTGTTTCCGATACTTTGACCGCATATGTGCAGGCAGCAACTGCCAATGGCTATGCAGAAGATTGGGATCTAGAAACTCTCTTCACTGCACTAAAGACGATATATCCAATCTCATTTACTATTGATGAATTAGTTACCGAAGTTGGATCTCTGGCAGGGCTAGATGCAGAGTACTTAGCAGCTCGTGTTGTTGACGATTGCAAGGCAGCATATGCAAAGCGTGAAGAGGCACTTGGCGCAGAAGTTATGCGCGAATTAGAGCGTAAGGTATTGCTATCTGTTCTAGATCGTAAGTGGCGCGAGCACCTATACGAGATGGATTACTTACAAGAAGGTATTGGTCTGCGTGCAATGGCACAGCGTGATCCTCTTGTTGAGTATCAAAAAGAAGGCTTTGATCTATTTGCCGCGATGATGGATGCAATCAAAGAAGAGATTGCTGGATTCTTGTTTAACATCGAAGTTACAGTTGAAAGCTCAAGCAATCAGGTAGTTGCGCCAGGACTTGAGGCAAAGCAGCTTCCCGCCGCTGGACTGCAGTACACAGCAGCAGATGAATCTGGGGTTCGCACAACTGGTGATGTTTCTAGAAACGCTCCGTGCCCGTGCGGCTCAGGTAAGAAGTACAAGCGTTGTCATGGTGGGGCTGCTTAACTTAAATCAAAGTTAAAGCAGTACATAGCCAACGTCCATCTAGTCCTTCAAATCTGATTGCAACAACGCGTAATCTATCTCCGTAACGAACTGTCACTGTTGACTCACTGATGCCATCTAGAGGTTGAGTAACTTTCATCTTTCTTATTCTCCCAACAAGTTTTTGTTGTCCTGCTTTACGCTGCAAATCAGCAAAAATAAGATGATGGCACATTGCCTGGACTTGTGAAGCAGAACGACGTCCAGCCCAAATTTCAACAACATTGTGAATGAATTGAAATGTTAAGTCATTAATTTCTGGAAGATCGGCAGCCGACGTTGGCTTGGGCGCAAAATCTGCATCGTACTCTTCGCCAAATGTCGATGGAGCTAGGTAAAGGCGAGGTTTTTGTATGGGTTGCACAGGAGATTCAGGTCGGAACATTTCAAGTACTAGATGTTGCCAATCTTCATCTGGATCACTTGAGATAGGTGCTAAGTCAATAGTTGAGAAGGATGGTTGCTGGCTGTATTCGAGTTCTGTTGTCATGAACTGACAATTGCTGGCTGCTCAATCACATACCTCAGACTTAAGGATGAATTGCTCTAGTACTTAAGTACCACTGTGGATAAAGACTCGATAGATGTCTCTCATGCAGTTTGGGTACTCCCATGACTCTTCATAAGAAAACTCGCTCGACACGGCTTCCATTGGCAGTAACCCTGATTACCGCCGCATTTGTTTCAGCTTTTCTGATTGCGACATTTTCCAATAAGGGGGCTGATTATTGGGTGATTAATGTTCCGATTTCGCCAGGTCATCAAATCTCAGCATCTGATGTCGCTATCGCACATCTAAATTTAGATGCAAGTGCGCAGTTTTATTTGAGCGTTGAGGTCGCACCTATAGGAATGGTTGCAACACGAATCATGCATTCAGGTGAAATCATTGGTAGCAACGATTTAACCTCTGCCATCGATGCAATGTCGACCAGTGCGGTCCCACTGAGTGTTCGCTCCGTTGATGTAGCAACCGGCTTAAGTATTGGCGAAGATGTTGATATCTATTGGGTTTTGGATACTCAAAACGGCGAAGATGTTATGGATCCAGTGCTCATTCTTGGGGGAGTGACTCTGCTCAGTTATGACGATGGTGGAAAGAACTTCGGAAGTGATGTCGGATTATCTGTTGCTGTAGAAGAGACACAGGTGCTTCGGCTCTTAAGTGCAACAACGATAGGACGTTTAGTAGTGATCAGATCACATGTCTGAGTTAGAGATGCCCACAGTGATAACCGCTATTGCATCCTCTGAAACCGAAGGATTCATTGCTGGAACTTTGTTTGCTCAAGGGTGGAGTGTCGTTTTTCGCGCAATTGATTGGGAGTCTCTCGAGCGTTATATCAATGCAAATCAGGAAGCAGCCCATGGCGCACTTCTCTTGTTTGCTTCAGATTTGCCCGGTATCTCAAAAGCAAAAGTTGATTCACTCGGAGCAAAGATTCGCCAGACATTTGGATTTTCAATAGGTCAACAACAGAACAGTGATTTAATCGAGCTCAATGAAGTACCCAAATCGGCAACGGATCTTGTGAGCCTAGTAAGAGGATTTGTGCGTGCGCCAATGGTGCGGGGAGCTAACACGCCGCAGCGTGCGGCACGAAAAGCAAGTGTCATCGCAGTTGGATCAGCCGGTAGTTATACAGGCTGCACAACCTTGGCAATAAATTTGGCGATGGAGCTGAGCCTCCTTGAAAAATCAACACTGTTGATTGAAGGAAATTATCGAGCCCCTTCTATTGCTGCATATTTAGCAATGCGCAATATCAATAGCGATACGCCCTGGAAAACTATTGCTCCACATTTGTCACTTACTGAGATTGATCAGGAGCATGCTGGCAGCATTGATGAATTCATGGATCGCGCAGCTGCAGAGTTTGAAGTTATCATCATTGATCTGGGTTCAATTTCAGGGCTATCAAATCGTCTTACCGATCGTAGATGGACTTCTACGATGACAACCTGGTGTTGTGATCAAGCAGATGAGTTAATGATTGTTTCCAGGGCTGATCATTTGGGTGCACATCGATTAGCTCAAGTCATAGAGTTGTTACAGAACACCTCTGTTCGGGCCAAACTCAGTTTTATCATGAATATGAAATCTCCCGGCAAACGAGGTGAAAGCGAGGATGCAAAATTCTTGAGCATTACAACGGCTCTCAAACCTATTCGAATCAGGAGTATTGCTAAGGATCCACGTGCAATTATGGCCGCCGAAGATGAGCACGCGACCTTGGTAGAGATTAATGAGCGCTCAAATCTGCGTAAATCGATCGCTGAATTGGCCCGGGAATTAAAAAGTTGAGATCTATTACTATTGGCCAATGCGTGCATATCTACCAATTAGTCATAAGGATCTTGAGGGCTTTGTACTGAACAAAAGCCTTGAGGTTGATGAACTCTATGCACCAACTATTCACTTTGTGGTTGAAAACCCAGATTGTGATGAAGAAGAGCTTGAATATTTATTATCAGTTGCCGCTGGTGAAGAGGCCTTAGAACTTCGCCTTTCTGAAAAAGCACCAGGAATAGTTATTGCACTTGAAGTTGAAAAGGAAAATATTGGTGAGCATTATGCCCAATCAATCACCCTAGTTTCTCCATTGCAATGGGATCAAGTTCAGTGTGCATTGCTTGCTTTCCAAGGCGATGACGAATTGATCTGGTTTGCTACCCAAGAGATCGAACTGCATCTGGCGGAGTGGAAGTAACTATGTTTCAACTAGATAATTTGCTAGGTGGGCGCACGACAGTTACCTTTGATCAATCCCATCGCTTACGAGAACTTGTAGCAGATTGGCAACTTTTATCTGATCTTTCTTTTGCAGATTTGATTTTGTGGGTTCCAATCCGTAAAGACATCAAGCTGTGGCCAACAGGTCATATTGCTGTTGCACATATTCGGCCAACAACATCTTCAACTGTTTTTAGCAACGATGTTATCGGGGATGAAGTACTGTGGGGCACACGTCCAAACATTGATGAGGCACTATCGACAGGTGACATTATTCGCAATACTGAGCCAGAACATATTGGCGAGATTTTAGTAAAGGAAGAAACTATCCCGGTTTTCTTTCAAGGTCAGGTTATTGCTGTGGTCTCTCGTCACCGCAATGCTGAACACATGCGTTCTCCAGGAAAGCTAGAGTTGAATTATCGTGAAATCGCTAACCACTTGTATCAAATGGTTGCTGAAGGAAACTTTCCGTATCAATCTGCAGGCTCATTGTTTGAGCCAGTTCCTCGCGTGGGTGATGGTTTGATTCGTCTTGATGTGAACGGTGCTATTTCATTTGCTAGCCCTAATGCAAAGTCAGCCTTTTCTCGCATGGGGTGGAACGGTGAGCTAGAGGGTCGCAACCTTGGCGAGGTCGCAGAACAAGTTGTTACAGCATCTCCAAATGCACAGGAAGAAAGTGTTCGTACTCGTTTAAATGGTAAAACTCTGCGCCGGGTAGAAATTGATAATCAAGGCGCAACAATTGATCTTTTAGTCTTACCGATGATTCAAGGCACAGATCGAATTGGTTCAATTGTTCTGCTGCAAAATGTTACTGAGCTTCGTCGGCGAGATCGTGAGTTGGTTACTAAAGATGCCACCATTCGGGAGATTCACCACCGTGTGAAAAACAATCTCCAGACAGTCTCTGCCCTCCTACGATTACAGTCCCGCCGTATTGATGACCCAGCAGCAGCTGCAGCATTAGATGAAGCGGTTCGCCGTATTGCCTCCATTGCACTCGTCCACGAAACACTTTCAAATAGCACAGAAAATACTGTCGCCTTTGATGAGGTTTTGACCTCACTAGTTACACATGCATTAGAGCTCAGTCCTCGTATGGGTCAGTTGAGTATCGAACGAAAAGGGCACCTTGGATCTCTTGAATCTAGAATTGCAACTCCCTTGTCATTAGTAGTAACCGAGCTTATGCATAACGCCCTTGAGCATGGCTTGCATGAGTCTGGAACTCGTTTAACAATCGAACTTCAGCGCTATAGCAATGAAGGGTTGATTACCATTTCAGATGATGGCGTGGGCTTGCCAGAAGGATTTGATCTATCAACGTCAGCAAACTTAGGTTTACAAATTGTGCGCACACTTATAGAAAATGAATTAAAGGGTGAATTGAAATTGGAATCAACACGACAAGGAACGCAAGCAAAACTGCGCTTCCCACTTTAAATATGGTTTTGCTGCTCCATTAGACGGGCGCGATTACGTGCCGCACGACGCTTAAGTGCACGACGCTCATCTTCAGAAAGACCGCCCCACACACCCGCATCTTGACCACTCTCAAGGGCCCAAGCCAAGCAAGGCTCTTTAACAATGCAACGATTACACACCTTTTTTGCTTCTTCGATTTGGGTAAGTGCTGGACCTGTATTTCCAACAGGGAAGAAAAGCTCCGGATCTTCGTCACGGCAGGCTGATTGATGTCGCCAATCCATCGCATGTCTCCTTAGGGAAGTACAACTTGTTTAAAAGTTATCTGGTGTAAATACACACAGTTGTGCGTGCAAGGTCTTAATTGTCCCTGCTCAAGCCTTGTTATACAAGGATGTAAGCCAAGAGTTTTTGAAAATATGAGTGATGTACCTCAAGTGTGCCCCCGACAGGAATCGAACCTGTGCACCTGCCTCCGGAGGGCAGTGCTCTATCCCCTGAGCTACGGGGGCTCGTGGGTTTAAGTACAAGGTTATCAGCGGGTGCGAATATGTCTGCATACTGCAAGAATTCACGCATGAGATCAACGGCTTACTTTGCAACAGGATGTTTCTGGGGAGCAGAACGACGCTTCTGGCAGATGGATGGAGTCCTTGAAACAAGCGTTGGATATATGGGTGGAATTCGTCCTAATCCTTCTTATGAACAAGTCTGTACTGGTGTTACGGGCCATGCTGAAATGGTCAAGGTTGTATTTGATGAATCAGTTGTTTCTTACCAACGCTTACTAGAAGAGTTTTGGACGATGCATGATCCAACCTCTTTAAATCGACAGGGTGGAGATATTGGAACCCAGTATCGCAGCGCAATTTTCACAACCAGTCCTCAACAGCTCGAAACCGCGCTTGCATCACGAGATGCATACCAAAGTGTTTTAACACCTGCCGGCTTGGATCAAATCTGCACAGAAATTCTTAGCGCAGATGGCATTGAATACTATGAGGCCGAGGAGTATCACCAAAAGTACTTACAGAAAAATCCTAACGGATATGACTGTCATTCAAGCACAGGAATTGCTTACCCAGCCTAATTACAAAGAAAAAGTTGGATACTCATCTGTTACAAGTAATAGGGCGTAACCAACAACACGGTTCCAGTAGGCGATAACTCCAACAATGCCTTCAGCGCAGAACTCTGGGAAATTGCCAGAAAACAAGATGCTGATCCAAGCGAATAGTGTCAAAAATGCACCATAGAAAATATAAGCAATTCCAACAATGTATAGAGGAATTGCCAGAAGCCACTTAATCAAGGGCAACCAACGGTTAAGGGCCTTTGCATCTACCTCTGGAAAAGTCACACTGACAACATCATTTTCCTCAATTGATGGGTACTCATCGGTTAATAGAAAGACATAGGCATTAACGCGAGTCTGCAAGGAAAGGAAGGCTTCATTGAAAGCCAATAAATAGCTGGGATAGACCTGGCGGAAAACCAAAGCTAGGGCGACTGGCAGAACCAAAAATCCAACTGTCAAGCTTTCAGTGTTGGTTGACCAGGAAGGTGCGAAGGAGGCCACATAGATCGCCATCGGAACAACAAGGATGATGCGAAATAGTGCGGTCACGCGATTGCGCTCGGACAGGGTTACATCAATCTGGGTTTCAATTTGGTTGCTCATGCTGTCCAATGTACTCCCATTTCACGCACGAAATTGCTTATTACAGGTTTCTTGTCATACTTTTGCAGTTGTTGCAGAAATTTTTGCAGGATTTACTGGCGGAAGGAGGTAATCACGTGGCAGGAATCAAGGAAGTTGCAGAAGAAGCAGGAGTTTCAACTGCAACGGTTTCTCGTGCACTTCGTGGCCTCCACCATGTGAATCAACAAACCCGCGAGAAGATTATTGCTGCAGCTGAGAAACTGAACTATCCATTGGTTTCAGAGCGCCAAAATGTTGTTGGCGGTCGAACAAATGCTGTTGGTGTCGTGGCCCCATACATTTCACGCTGGTATTTCTCTCAGGTGATTAGTGGTGCTGAGCAAGCACTTCGTGAGGCTGGCTTAGATTTACTGCTCTATAACTTTTCGCAGATGAAGGGCCGTGAGCGCCTTTTCCAGCATCAGTTGCTAAAGGGTCGAGTTGATGCCCTTATTGTTATTTCATTGCCACCGACAGAGGAAGAGTTTGATTCAATTCTTAGCCTTGGTGTGCCAATTGCACTTGTCGGAATGGAGCATGCAAATTGCGCGTCAATTAAAATTGACGATGTTGCAGCCGCTAAAACAGCTACCCAACACCTTGTAAATCAAGGACATAAGAAGATCGGCTTGATGTCAGGTCGACCTGATGATCCATTTAATTTCAGTGTTCCGCAGGATCGCCGCAAAGGCTTTATGCAAGCCTTAGCTGAAAGTGGCTTGGAATGGCTACCTTCGCGTGAAGTACATGGAGACTTCACCATGCACACCGCATCGCGCGCGATGGATGATTTATTGGCTCGGCCTAACAGACCAACTGCAATCTTTTGCGAATCTGATGAAATGGCGATTGGTGCAATGCAAGCCTTGCGTCGCCATGGATTAAAAGCACCAGATGATATTTCGATAATCGGCTTTGATGGACATGAAATGGCTGAATTTTCAGAACTCACAACGATCGAACAACCCGTGACACTTATGGGCGAAATGGCAGCGTGGTCTATTATGGAAAGACTTCGCAAGCCTGCAATTGATCCACCTTCTTTGGTGCTTCCAACAACACTTGTTGTGCGTAATTCAACCCGTCGATTAACTCCCGAAGAACAAGCATTCTGAGGTAGCCTTGCAGGCATGAGCGATCAGCAGTTTTCGGCGCATAATCTTGCAGAGCTTCATACCCACCGTAGTGAGAAGTGGCGTGGGTTTCCGCAGGATGTTTTGCCTCTGCCGGTTGCCGAAATGGATTTTCCGGTAGCAGAACCAATCAAAGCAATCCTTACCGAGATGGTTGCACACTCAGACCTTGGTTATCTTGGTCCGATTCCAGAACTTGGATTAGGTTTCAAGAAATTTGCTGCAGAACGCTGGAACTGGACTGTTGATGAAAAACAAGTTCGTGCTGCAACCGATGTGGGCGTGGCAGTTGTTGAAATCTTGCGTGTGTTTACACAACCAGGTGACTCAATTCTTATTAGCTCACCGGTTTATCACAACTTCTATACCTGGATTAATGAAACAAAACTGACACTTGTTGATGTTCCATTTGAACGCACTGGAGATGAAGTTAAAAATCCTTGGTTAATAAACTGGCAAGCAATCGAAAAAGCATATGCATCTGGAATTAAGGTGCACCTATTGTGTAGTCCACATAACCCACTTGGATTTATCTATACCGAGCAAGATCTACTTAAGATTGTTGCATTGGCCAAGAAGCACAATGTGTTGGTTATAAGCGATGAGATCCACGCACCCCTGACTTTTCCTGGTGAGACCTTTATCCCAATTCTTTCCTTGGGTGCCGATGCCGAAACTGTTTCAGTAACTGTGACGGCTGCTTCAAAGGGCTGGAACATTGCGGGATTAAAGTGCGCAATTATCATCTCTCAAAATGCCGAAATGAATTCCAAGTTAGCGAATTTGGCACCTGCCATGCACTACCGCGCATCCTTACTTGGTGGATTTGCAACAGCTGTTGCATTTGCCGATAGTGGTGTTTGGCTTAGACAGCGCCATTGCCCAGCTGGATCACAACCGTCATTTGATAAAGAAACTCTTGGCTGAAAAACTTCCAACGGTTAGATATCACTTGCCACAGAATAGTTATTTGGCATGGCTAGATGTGGAATCTTTGAACCTGGGTGTTGATCCGTCAGTTACATTAATAGAAAAGGGTCGCGTGGCCTTTAACCCAGGACATGCCTTTGGCAAGCAATGCGATCAGTATGTGCGCTTAAACTTTGCAACAAGTCCAGAAATTATTACTGAAGCCATTGAACGGATTGCGCGGGCGGTTTAAGTGAACGCCAAGAAATACGATGTCACCATTATTGGTGGCGGACACAATGGCTTAGTTGCTGCAACTTATTTAGCAAAGGCCGGAAAGTCAGTAGTCATTCTTGAAGCTAACCCTGAAATAGGTGGGGCTGGGGCAATACGTGGCGGGGGAGTAAGCGGGATTCCTGGTCATAATGCGGCCATGGCCGTGCTGTCTAACAATTAGACTTATTCCATGAGTCTTCACCCTGAAACATCTGCAATCACAGCTGGTCGTCCTGATGTGACTCCTGATGCTTCATTGAATCCGCCACTTATTTTTTCATCCACTTATCACGCAGGTGGTCCAGTTGGTTATGGACGTTACGGCAATGAAAGTTGGAGCGCGCTAGAGGCTGCGATTGGTGAACTAGAAGGCGGAGCAACACTTTCATTCTCATCGGGCATGGCAGCAATCAGTGCAGTCTTTTCTATTCTGCCAATAGGTGCACCAGTTGTTGCCTCAAATCAGGGTTATAGCGGCACCATGGGTTTGCTTAATCAACATCATGCAACAGGACGTTTAGAAGTTCGCTTTGTTGAAATTACAAACACTGAAGAAGTTATTGCTGCAATGAAGGGCGCGGCATTGGTATGGCTTGAATCCCCAACAAATCCATGTCTAGATGTTGCAGATTTGCCAGCGTTGATCACAGCTGCCAAGAAGTCAGGCATTGGCGTTGCAGTTGATAACACCTTTGCAACACCACTAGTTCAAAAGCCCTTAACGATGGGGGCCGACATTGTTATGCATTCAGTTACTAAGTTCCTAGCCGGCCATAGCGATGTTGTGCTGGGATCACTTTCAACCAAGGATGAAGCGTTATATAAGCGGTTAGAAGAATCAAGACGTTTCAATGGCTCAATCCCAGGCCCATTTGAGGCATGGCTTGCATTACGTGGAATCAGATCATTTCCTATTCGCTTTAGAGCGGCAGAAAGTAATGCAAAAGAGTTAGTAACTCGCCTATCAAAGCATCCAAAGGTGACCAAAGTTCGTTATCCAGGCTTTGGCGCAGTTATCTCCTTTGAAGTTGATGGCACAGCAGAAGAGGCAGAAAAGGTTTGTGAGTCATCAAAGCTAATCACCCATGCAACGAGCCTTGGTGGGATTGAATCATTGTGGGAGCGACGTAGACGTTGGGCACTTGAAAGTCTTTCCGTGCCCGAGCAATTGATTCGTCTGTCAGTTGGCTGCGAGCATGTCGATGACTTGTGGGCAGACATTCAGCAAGCGTTAACCGTCCTATAAAGAAATTTTGAGGGAAAGGCTGTATTTTTAACTCATGTTCAAAACAGTTCGTCGAGTATTCGCAGCAGCGACAGTAGCCATCTTGGCCTTTCGCGCGGTCGGCTCATTTCTTTCTTGGGTAGAGCATCAAGAAGATTCAGTTGCCGATACTTGGGTCGACGAAGATGAATTTGAAGATGCCTGATTTCGCATATATTCCTGGAAGCTGCAACATTGGCAAAGGTGAAATTCGCCGCAGGCAAATGGTCGCACTTGTTGGTTTGTTCTTTTCTATCTCGACTCTTTTAACTTTTAATACTGTTGATGCTCCTACATCAATTCGCTTAGGTATTTTCTTTCCTTTAATGGTTGCCTCAGTGGGTTTCGTTCAATCCCGTAGCAAGTTTTGTTTAGCCTATGGTTTTGCTGGGACCTTTAATGTCGGCAAAATGGGAGACATCAAGCGGGTCACAAGCAAGGAAGATCGACAAGCTGACCGAGTGACAGCACTAAAAATCCTGGGTAAATCTTTTTTACTCGCATCCATAGCGACAGCGGTGGTATTAGTACTACCCTTCTAAGTATGAAGATTCTAATTCATACCCGTCACGCAGATTTAGCAGAAGATTTCAAAACAATCGCTGAAGAAAAACTCACCAGCATGGAG
The DNA here is from genome assembly GCA_964203475.1 of Candidatus Planktophila sp. Classification (GTDB taxonomy): domain Bacteria; phylum Actinomycetota; class Actinomycetes; order Nanopelagicales; family Nanopelagicaceae; genus Planktophila. The sequence goes on from CAXNLR010000003.1 coordinate 99,108, forward strand.
CGATTTAGCGTAGTTATCGATCGCGTCGAAGTTGAAGTTCTTCACGAGGCTAATCCCCAGCAGGGAAAACATGCACACAAGGTTGTTCTCACCACGCATGGTTCAGGACCTTTAATACGTGCAGAGGCAGCAGAGTTCAACGACTTAGCAGCTTTTGATACAGCGATTAAGGCTTTTGCATTACAGATCCGAAAGATCCATGAGCGCACAAAAGATTATGATCGTGAAACACTGCGAAAGATGAAAACGGATCTTTAAACGATCTCAGTTCCATCTTTACGTGTGGCTGTAAGACTTGCTACCGCTGTAACAATCAAGGTCGCAACAATTACTCCGAGGCTTACCTCAATTGCAACGTGTGGAAGTTTAATTCCAGCTAGCTCATGAATACCGATGCCATGGAATGCTTCGATGATCATCTTGAAGCCGATAAAGGCCAAGATAAATGAGAGCCCCTTGGATAGATAAATCAGGCGCTGGAGCAATCCCTGTAACAAGAAGTACAACTGGCGCAATCCCATCAGCGCAAAGATGTTTGCACACACGACGATATATGGATCGCGGGTAATTCCGAAGATCGCTGGGATTGAGTCAAGTGCAAAGACGAGGTCTGTAAATCCAAGTGAAACCAATGCGATCGTGAAGGTTGTTGCACCCTTCTTGCGCAAGAAAGTGATGAGGCGATCCTCTTTCCACTCCTCTTCGCCATGCTCTGACAATAGCTTGTAGGCGGTAAAGATTAAGAATGCACCAAAAATGAAGAAGGCACCTGAGAATTTTTCAAGGATTGCACTTCCTGCTGCAATAAATCCTCCACGAAGGACAAGAGCAATAATGATTCCTAGGAGCAACACCAGCTGTTGCTTGGTCTTTTCAACTTGTAGACGGCTCAAAATGATTACGAATACGAAGATGTTATCTACTGACAACGCATACTCAGTTAACCAGCCCGCGAAGAACTCTTTTTGTGCATTCGGATCTGATGTCCAGTTAGGCATGAAGAAACCAAAAACTAAAGCAGCGGCGACATAGATAACTGTCCATATTCCAGCTTCAGTCATACTTGTCTCTTTGTTGCGACGCAAGACTGCAAGAATTAAGTCAAAGATGATTACAGCAGATAATCCGCCAAGTGTTACAAGCCATACAGTCGTAGATTCCATGGCGGTATTGTGCCAGTTAGTGGTGGACCCAGAGCGTTGAAACTGGCGGAATGGTTATCTTTCCATCGCGACCATCTGGTGTTCCTGCGCTCACAATCAAAACTTTGCCAGTGATTTCTACCTCAACTAAGGATTCTCCCAGGTTCATAAATATCGAGACATTGCCACGTCGGTAGGCAAGTAGTGATGGGTTCTTGCCACCATGAACCGGTGATTCAATCCATTCAATCCCGCCGTTATTTACAAGATGCTCTGCTCGCAGATTTAGTGCATTGCGATAGATATTTAGTGAACTCTTTGGATCAACGCTTTGCTTTTCTATTGTTAAATCTTTCCAAGCGTCCTGCATCGGTAGCCAAGGAGTTCCGGATGTGAATCCAAATGGTGCGCTCTCATCCGACCATGGCAATGGAACGCGCGCACCATCTCGGCCCTTTTGGCTTCCCTTTGTACGGAAGTAAATTGGATCTTGACGAGACTCATCTGGAATAACACCATCTGGAAGTCCAAGTTCTTGACCGGCATAGACATAGGTAGAACCGGGTAATCCAAAAACAAAGAGTGCGAGGGCTCGAGATTGCTGTTCTCCCATGCGAGAGGCAACGCGAGGTGAATCATGGTTACTCAGCGCCCACGTTGGTAGAGCATCGACAGTTTTCATTAAATCAATTGCTCGGTTAACGACTTCGTAGAGATGAGCTGCATGAAAAGGTGCATCTAAAAGATCAAAGTTAAACACTTGGTGAAGTTCATCTGGGCGCACATAACGGGTGGCATTTACTGGTGGTTGGACCCAAGCTTCTGCAACTGCCATTACATCGCGATCGCCATATGAATCAAATAGTTTGCGCCACTTGCGATAAATCTCGTGGACCCCTTGGCGATCAAAGTATGGAACTGTTTGAAGTAATGCATAACGCTTTTCTACATCCATGGAAACATCAAGACGCAGCGCATCACTTAACCCCTGGGGATCTGGATGATCTGTGAGCACATCTTCTTTTACTAGACCGTGTGCCACATCAATGCGGAATCCATCAACACCAAGATCTAACCAAAAGCGTAAAGTTACTTCATAGTCTGCAAAAACTTCTGGATTTTCCCAATTTAGATCAGGTTGCGATGAATCAAATAAGTGTAAGTAGAACTGTCCATCATCTACTTGTGTCCATGATGGTCCACCGAAAAGTGAGATCCAGTTATTTGGGTGGAGTGCCATCAGGATTTGCATCGTAGAAATGAAAACGTGAACGCTCTAGCTGAGCCGCGTCCAGCCTTAAGTGCGGCCTGAAACCACACGTGCTGATCTGAAAAGTGGTTGGGCACAACATCAACTAGGACACGCAAATCCAATGAATGTGCAACATCAATCATTTTCTTAGCATCAGCTAAATTTCCAAAGCGTGGGTCAACGTCGCGCGGATCAGCAACGTCATATCCACCATCTTTATTTGGGGAGGTATAAAAGGGGCTAAGCCAAATTGCATCAACGCCTAGCGCCTTTACATACTCAAGCTTTGAAGTTATTCCTGGCAGATCGCCTTCGCCATCACCATTGCTATCAAAAAATGATCGGGGGTAGATCTGATAGATCGTTGCTTCTTTCCACCACGGCGATGACTTCATGGTGAAAGGCTACGGATCGGGCAATCTTGAGACAATGTAAAAAGGGTGTAATAACCACTTCAAGGTTGCACTTTTATAACGTTTTCGCAGAGCGTGCCAATTGCCGCTCAAATATCAGGAAATGCTTAGACGATACACTTGCTTCATGGAGATTCTTTATAGTGTTCTGCTTTTCCTAATTCTGTTGGGCATCACATATTGCGCCAAATTGCTGCGATCACTTCACTCAAAGGTGAGCAAAACCTCTGCTGCAATTACGCGTGACATCCAGAAATTATCGGTTGAGAACAAAAAGAATTCAATGATTGCATACCGTCAAACTGAAGCCTTTAATCAGCTGACCAACCTTTTAGATTTCAAGGCCGCTATTCCTGCAACGCGCAGCTGGGCTGCATCACCTGATTTATTGCTTACCATCTCCGAGATTGTTAAGAAGAATAAGCCCGGATTAGTTGTTGAGTTAGGTTCAGGTATTTCAACACTTGTTGCAGCCAAGTCTGGTGCACGAAAGATCGTGAGCATTGATAATTCAGATGTATGGGGAGCAAAGACCGTTGCATTGCTTAAAGAGCACAAGGTCCGCGGTGTTGATGTGCGCATTGCACCATTGCGCCCTTATGCCAATGGATCAGAGTGGTATGACTTAGCTGCGATAAAGGATCTTAAGAAAATCGATGTTCTAATTGTTGATGGCCCTCCAGGATCAAAAAATCCTGAAGCCAGATATCCAGCATCTGCAACAATTCAAGGACAAGTTGTCAGCATCTGCAATCGTCATTATTGATGATGTTAATCGCGAAGGTGAAAGAAAATTAGCTGAAGACTTTGCCAAGGCCCTTCCTAATCATGAGCTAACTATTCTGGATCATGAAAAGGGCACAGCGATTATTGCTCCTCGCTAAGAACATGCAGATACCTCGCGAAGAAGCATTGGCTGCTGCCAGTTCAAGGATTCTTGATACGGCAACCTTTGTTCGTGCTGTTTTATCTGGCCGTCGCCGCAACATGCAGGTTGACTTTGAGCGCATTGATATTCGATTAGTTGAGATCAAAGGTGTTTTAAATCTGCAGTTAATGCAAAATGACGGTCGTGCAACAACGACTAAGAATTTATTGCCAGAGCAGTTGGCTGTGGATGATTTATTAGATAGCGGCTATGCAAACATCACTGTGGAAAGCACTCACGAGGCATACTCGGTGCGCATTACAAAGAGCGGGGAAGCCCAGGTTCACACAGAAAAGCGTGAATCAGAACAAAACCTGGCACATGATAAGAAGAAGGATCGATTGCTAGATTCCAATGACCCTTTCTTGCGTGAAGTAGGTATTGCAGATGCCAAAGGAGTTATTAAGCCTTCACGCCAAGATAAATACAAGCAGGTCGAGGAATTCTTACGTTTGCTCTCACCAACTCTCAACGCGGCAATTGAGGCAGGGCAGATTCATAAGCCAACTGCGCAAAACCCCTTACGCATTACAGATCTAGGGTGTGGTCACGCTTATTTAACTTTTGCAGCCCATCAGTTCTTGATGAAATCTGGCATTCCAGTTGAAGTAACAGGAATTGATGTTCGACCAGATTCAAGGGACCGCAACAACGCTATTGCGCAAAATCTTGGTATTACAAAGACAATTAACTTCAAGGCTGAAGAGATTTCAAAGACAACGTCAGATGCAGCAGATGTGGCCATTGCCTTACACGCATGTGACACCGCAACAGATGATGCGATTGCTTGGGCGGTTAACGGTGGCGCTAAGCTTTTGTTGATTGCGCCATGTTGTCATCACGATATTCAAAAGCAAATAGATAGCGTGCCGGAACCGTGGGGAGCATTAACAAAGTTTGGTTTAATGAAAGAGCGCTTAGGCGACCTTTTGACGGATTCATTGCGTGCTCAACTATTGCGAATCGTTGGATATCGAGTTGAGGTCATTGAGTTTGTTGGGGGAGAACACACTCCACGTAATTTGATGATTCGCGCGGTTAAGACAGATGCAAAGCCAGAGAAGTTAGATATTGATAGATATCTCGAAATTACCGCACAATGGGGCCTTGCTCCTGCCTTAGAGAAGAAACTTCCGACTCTTAACATCCGTTAGACTTGGCACATGTCCAAGGTCCTTGCATCCCTTCCAGTTGGCGAAAAAGTAGGTATCGCCTTTTCTGGTGGGCTCGACACATCAGTAGCTGTTGCCTGGATGCGCGACAAAGGCGCAGTGCCTTGCACCTACACAGCAGATCTTGGCCAGTATGACGAGCCAGATATTGAGTCGGTCCCAGTGCGCGCAAAGGAATACGGCGCAGAGATCTCACGCCTTGTTGATTGCAAGAGCGCACTTGTTGAAGAAGGACTAGCTGCAATTGCTTGCGGTGCTTTTCATATTCGCTCAGGCGGAAAACAATATTTCAATACAACCCCATTGGGACGCGCAGTCACAGGAACAATGCTTGTGCGCGCGATGCATTCAGATTCAGTAGAAATCTGGGGCGATGGCTCAACATATAAGGGCAACGACATTGAGCGCTTTTATCGCTATGGCCTGCTTGCAAATCCAAACTTAAGAATTTATAAGCCATGGCTTGATCAAGATTTCGTCACCGAACTTGGTGGCCGTAAAGAAATGTCTGAGTGGTTAGTCGCACATGGTCTGCCATATCGCGACAGCACTGAAAAGGCGTACTCAACGGATGCAAACATCCTTGGTGCAACCCATGAAGCAAAGAGCCTAGAAAACTTGGATACTTCAGTTGAGTTAGTCCAACCAATCATGGGTGTTCGCTTCTGGGATCCAGGGGTAAAGATTGATAGTGAAGATGTAAAGATCTCATTTGTTCAAGGTCGCCCTGTTTCAATCAATGGAAAGTCATTTGATGACATCGTTGATTTGATGAAGGAGGCTAATTCAATTGGTGGTCGCCACGGACTAGGTATGGCAGATCAAATTGAAAACAGAATCATTGAGGCAAAGAGCCGTGGAATTTATGAAGCTCCAGGAATGGCGCTGCTCTTTATTGCTTATGAGCGTTTAATCAGTGCAATCCACAATGAAGACACTATTGCTAACTACCACGCAGAAGGTCGCCGCTTAGGTCGCCTTCTATACGAGGGACGCTGGTTTGATCCACAAGCACTCATGCTTCGTGAATCACTTATGCGTTGGGTTGCATCTGCTGTTACAGGTGAAGTAACTATTCGTATGCGCCGCGGTGATGATTACTCAATCATCAACACAACTGGCCCAGGACTTAGCTACCACCCAGAAAAACTGTCAATGGAGCGCACAGAAAACGCTGCCTTTGGTCCAGTAGATCGCATCGGTCAATTAACCATGCGAAACCTTGATATTGCCGATACCCGCGCCAAGTTAGAGCTCTATCGCGCGCAGGGACAGATCGGTGATGGCGAATTTAAATTAATCGGCGAAATCGAATAACGAGGAGAACAATGCCTAAGAAGACTCTAGTAAAAGTATTTGCGGTTTTGGCCGTATTAGCAATTGCATTTGCATCATTCACAACACTCGGAGGAGATGACACAGTGTCAGGATCAGCAGCAGGATTGCCAGCGGTAACAGGTAACGCAGGTGAAGCACCAACAATCACACCACCAACAGGTGCAGCACCTGCAACATTGCAGACACAAGACATCATCGTTGGTACTGGCACAGAAGTTCTGCCAACTTCAACTCTTGACAGTTCATTACACATTGATGACATGGTCAAACGGAGCACTTGTTGAGTCTTCATGGACTGGTGGACAGCCAGCAACATTCCCACTCTCAGGTGTTATCGCAGGATGGCAAGAAGGTTTGCCAGGTGCAAAGGTTGGCGGACGTCGCTTGCTCGTTATCCCAGCTGATAAGGGATATGGCCCAAATGGATCAGGCCCAATTGGACCCAATGAAACTTTGATCTTCGTCGTTGACATCATCGCAGTTTCATTATGAAAATTAATAAATTAATCGCAGAGTTTTTAGGCACTGGTGTTCTTGCAGCCACAGTAGTTGGCTCAGGAATCATGGCAACCTCATTAACTAAGGATGTTGCCCTACAACTACTGATCGTTGCGATTGCAACAGTCTTTATCTTGGCTGTTTTGATTCAAATGCTTGCACCAATTAGTGGTGCACACTTTAATCCCGCCGTATCGCTGGTTGATTTTCTCAACAAAGGCCTTTCAGCAAAGAAACTAGTTCTCTATGTTATTGCCCAGGTTTTCGGTGGAGTTCTTGGAGTTATCACCGCTAATGCAATGTTTGAGCTTCCAGGGATTCAAGCCTCAGCACATGCTCGATCAGGTGCAGGCTTATGGCTTGGCGAGGTTGTTGCAACAGCTGGTCTGATTCTTGTGATTCAACTTGTCGGTGCTCAAAAGAGTGGCAAGTACATTCCATTTGCTGTTGCAGGATGGATCGGAGCTGCTTATTTCTTCACCTCCTCTACCTCTTTTGCTAATCCCGCAGTCACCTTTGCCCGTGCTTTCTCAGATACCTTTGCTGGTATCGAACTAAGTTCGGTTCCAGCATTTATTCTGGCGCAATTAATTGGCGCTGGTGTGGGTTTACTTCTTGCTAGGAGTCTGAAGAGTGACAAATAAACCAACTGTTCCCTGTGTCTGTGTTCACAACCCAGGGCCGTGCCAGTCTTATTGACAGGATAATCAAACAAATATTGGATAAAAATCCCCACTCGAGGAGGAGAATCAAGGGGCAAGGGCTGCAAATCCACCAAAAGACTGTGAGAACGCTCCGTTATTGACCCCCCGGATTGGAGCCATTTCTTTCATCTCTGTTCACCATTTGTTCACCACTATTGAAAAATTGAGGAATACTCTTTGTCTTACCTATCAGAAAGAGAGTTTCAGGTGACGCGAGAACACCTTCAAGGCTTCACGGTAATGGACGATATCCATGGACAGCTACTAAAAGTCTCAGAAAAGCTTCAGCCTCTTTATAATGGAAAGTTGTCAATTGAAACTGTAGAGCGCTACGTATTCGAGTCCTACGAATTGTTAGATGCAAAGAGCGATGTAAAATTGTACTTATTGCCCCTTACAGAACGCTTTTCGCGTGATCGCTTGAACGCTCTGATGAAATCAGAGAACTCATCTTCCTCAGCCACGGTTGATGTTCTCTTTGTTTGCGTCCACAACTCTGGTCGCTCTCAGATGGCCGCTGGATTCATGGCGAAAATGGGCGGAGATCGAGTTGTCGTTAGATCGGCGGGATCTGCACCAAAGGAGTCGATCTCCCTTGTTGTTATTGAAGCGATGGCAGAAGTGGGGATCGACATTACGCAGGAGTTCCCAAAGCCGCTCACGGATGAAGTTGTTCGCGCATCTGATGCAGTTATAACAATGGGCTGTGGAGACTCTTGCCCTGTTTATCCAGGAAAGCGTTATGAGGATTGGGTGCTTAATGATCCATTTGGGCAAGGGATTGAATCGGTCCGCGTGATTCGTGATGAGATTAAAGCACGAGTAGAGGCATTGCTTTCTGATCTACTTCCCGCCTAACGGGCGAGTCGTTCACCCCGATTTCATAGGAAATAAACCCAAAAGGCCTTTCTTGCTATAGACAATTTTTCTATTCTCCTTGCATGACACATTCTGGATCATCTGCCTTTAGTGAAGTTAATGAAAAAGTTGCCCAAGCAGGAGAGATTCTTGGAATCAAACCCGGGGTTATCTCTGCTTTAAGTAGTTGTGAACGAGAAGTAGTCATTTCTATTCCACTTCGTCGAGGCGACGATGTGGAAGTCCTCACGGGTTATCGAGTCCAGCATTCAAGCGCCCGCGGACCACGCAAAGGCGGCATCCGTTTTCACCAAGATGTAGATCTTGATGAAGTCCGTGCTTTAGCATCTTTGATGACATGGAAAACAGCTCTGATTGATGTTCCATTTGGTGGAGCAAAAGGTGGAGTTGCAGTCGATGCCTCAAAACTATCTCCTATCGAAAAAGAAGAAATCATCCGACGTTGGACCCGTTCCCTAGTCCACGTGCTTGGTCACCATCGTGATATCCCAGCTCCAGATATGGGAACCGATGCAAAGACGATGGCATGGTTGATGGATGAGTTCCACAGACTTGAAGGCTTTCAACCTGCATGTGTAACTGGCAAGCCAGTTGAACTGTTCGGAGCACCGGGACGTGAGGAAGCAACAGGTCGTGGAGTAGCACAAATTGCGGCGGCAACTTTAGAAAAAAACGATGTGAAAGTTAAAGGCGCAACAGTTGCTATTCAAGGCTTCGGAAACGTCGGACGATATGCAGCACTTGTGTGCCAAGAACTTGGCATGAAGGTAATTGCTATCTCCGATGTTTCTGGAGGAATTATTGATAAAAAGGGTATTGATATTGCAGCAATCTTTAACGAGAAATCACTGGCAGATGTTCAGGCCGAAGAGCGTATTGGGGCTGCTGAAGTGCTTGAGGTTAAGTGCGATGTTTTAATCCCAGCTGCCTTAGGCGGTGTTATTAATGAAAGTAACATGGATAAGATCAATGCCGGATTCATTATTGAAGGTGCTAACCAACCGCTCTCAATTGCAGCAGACCGCGAACTTCGAGCCCAAGGTGTTTTAATCGTTCCTGATATTTTGGCTAACTCTGGTGGTGTGATGGGCTCATACTTTGAATGGACGCAAAACATTCAAGAATTTAGTTGGCCTATTGACAAATTCCGCCGCGAACTAGATCAGCGCATGGAAAAGGCTTTTGGAAACGTCCACAAAGTTTCCAAGAAGTACTCAGTGGACCTGCGCACCGCTGCATTTATTGTTTCAGTTGAGCGCGTTGCGCAGGCCTTTGAGATGCGAGGATCGTTGGTCTAGTGAAAAGGCTAAAAGAGTTCGTAGAGTATCTTCGCTGGATACGAACGAGCCAACGATTTAAGAAAGAGCGCTTTAAAAAGGGGCGTGGGGAAGACTTCCACCACGACTAACGGTAGCTACTTTACGAGGCTACGCTGCGCAGGATTGGTTGCTCGAAATCTTCGAACTTAGCAATCCATGAGTATCCGCATTCACCGCACAGGGTCATGGGACCAAACTCATCATTTGTAACAATTTCCAACTCAATAGAACGGCATACATAGCAAGTTGGAAAATCAATTAGTGACGACATGACAACTTCCCTTCTAGTACCGAACATGGGCGGGGAAGCAACTCAATTATCGTCTTGAGCGTGCAGGGGCCTTAATTCTTGAAGTGAATGTCAGGTTAAATCTTGATTTACCTGCTATTTCTTTTCTTCTAGGTGCAAAGCAACAGAATTAATGCACCAGCGCTCATCTGTTGGCACGTCGTAACCCTCGCCTTTAAAGACATGGCCTAGGTGTGAATCACAGGCAGCGCAACGAACCTCAGTACGAATACGTGGGGCAAGTGAGCGATCTTCTAGAAGGACTACTGCATCATCTGCAGTTGGTGCATAGAAAGATGGCCAGCCACAACCGCTGTGAAACTTTGTTTCACTCTTAAACAATTCGGCATTACATGCCTTGCAGCGATAAGAGCCGACTACTTCAGTGTCGGTGTATTCACCGGTAAAAGGCGCTTCAGTTCCTGCATGGCGCAAAACGTCGTAGGCAAGATCGCCAACTCGAGCCTTAAGGGCTGCTTCATCAATGCTCACTTTTTCCATGACGAAACCTTAGAACACTAAAGAGATAAGTGCATCTCTAGGAGTTTAAAACAGATGTGGCTATGCCCAGATCTTTTTCAAAAACCATCAATTGCGGCCCATCTAGAGTTTGAGTCAGCGTTGCCTTGATGTTGGAATCGACCAGCTTTTGTAGAGCCATTTGGGCTTCGATGTAATTACTCGGGGTTGGCAAAGGCTTAAGGAGGCCATACTCATCTTTCTTACCCGCTTTAATTGGGGTGATTACAAGTTTTCTATTGCTTGAAAATCCCCATTTCAAAACAAGAATGAGCAGGGCAAGTCCCACGAATCCACCAAAGGATTGCAAGAACAATCCATTATTTATTCCTCCCAGCATTGCTTAAGCCTACTAAAACAGGACCTAAGTCACACCTTTTCAAGATGCGAGGCACTTGGCTGAGAACTACTTTTCATTCTAATTACAATGAATCGGAGAGATCATGAAGAAAAAGATTGCATTTGTCTCGGCGCTTTTGCTTGCCCTCAGCGTGCAAACTGCAGAGGCTGCCGTGAAGGTAACTGTTCTAAATTCCAGCAAAGTTTCTACAAAAACAGGTCTAGTAACAATGACAGTATCAGGACTTCCAGCCGAGCATGGAATCTATATTTCACAATGCATGGGTATCGATAAGGCAACGAACGCGCCTTCTGCCTGTAACCCAGCAAAAACATCAAAGCTTTGGGTATCAAATCTTCCAGCGGATCAAAAGATGGGCGCAAAGCCAGGCAAAGGAAAGCTGACATTGAAGGTTGATAAGTACTTTAAAGATGGCGATTGCATTCACACAAAGTGCATCATTTATGTAACAAATGATCACAATGCAACGGATAAAACTGCAACTCAAGCAATTGCATTTAAGTTTGGTGGAATTAACTTGTTTTAAAATTATTTAATACTAAATCGCATCTGCATGAAGTTTGCAGGTGCGATTTTGTATTGAGTTCTCTTTTGGAATTCACCCTGCTAATTTCCTCCACGTAACGAGAGAATCACTCTTGTTAGACCTGAAATCGGAGAGAGTTCAATGTCAGTTCTAAATGAAGTTTTAGATGCAAACAAGAAGTATGTTGAAAGCTTTGGAGAAAAGGGCAAGCTAGCTTTGCCTCCTGCTCGTCAGTTTGCAGTACTTACTTGCATGGATGCTCGACTAGATCCAGCAAAGTACGCAGGTCTTTCAGAAGGAGACGCACACGTTATTCGTAACGCTGGTGCTCGCGCATCAGATGATGCAATCCGCTCACTAGTAATTTCTTACAAACTACTTGGCACAAAGGAGTGGTTTGTAATTCACCACAGCAACTGCGGCATGGAGTTCTTCACCGATGAAATCATGCGTGGACTACTTGCCAAGAGTCTTGAAACCGCAGCACTCGGTGAGCAAGGTTTCTATGATGTCGGTAAGGGTCCAGGATCAACAGAAGCTGCATACATCGATTGGCTAACAATTGCAGATCGCAACAAGGCTGTTGTTGAAGATGTAGAGCGCATTCGTCGCCACCCATTAGTTCCAAAGAACATTCCTATTCATGGCTTTGTCTATGAGGTCGAAACAGGAAAGTTGCTTGAAGTTCCGGGAGCAAAAGAAGCCGGCGCAGCAAAGTAGTTTCATTTAAGAAGGACACCTTCGCCATGTATTTGGCGGGGGTGTCTTTTTCTTGTGCGCTGAAGTAATCTCGCTCCATGGATGTAGTCACTGATCGTTTATTCCGCCACTTAGCCTGGGCAAACAATTACGCATTCGACAGAATCTCTGAACAGCCAGATGAGCACCTGAAGCTCTGTGCACCTAATGACACATGGAGCGTTGCAGAGATCTTGGAGCACCTAACCGCATCACGGTATGCAGATCTCTTAGATGGCACCGGCGATATTCCAACGCAGGTCCCAAGTAACAAAGCCGAAGTCCTTGCACTTAAAGAGTTATCCCATAGCTTTGATGTTCGACTACGTGAGTCTGCAAAGAACCCTGTTGGTTTTGTTGAATTCCAACGCGGTGAGAGAACTATCCGCCGAAATCGCGAAACGATTTTGACTCAAAGCATTCATCATGCGACTGAGCACCGTGCCCAGATTGCCGGAATCTTTGCCAACCATGGCCTAAAGGTCATTGATCTTGATGAAATTGATCTGTGGGAGTTTGCTAACTATGAGGGATTAGGCGACTAGGTTTCTATTTACATCCTCGTCTATCTCTGGTTCTATTTCGGTTAACTACGGAGAGGACCCGCAATGAGTAAAGATCTACAAGAAGTAACGAGATTGATTAATCTCTATATCGAAGGTGCTGGAAAAGGTAACGCAGACAAGTTAAATGAAGCGTTTCATTCCAGCGCACGTTGGTTTGGCACAATGGGTGGCACAGACTATGACGTTGATAAGGCAGGATTTGTTGCACTAATGGTGGAATCACCTGCAGATGGTGGTCAACTCAAGGCAGAGATTACAGACATTCAAATTGACGGAACTGTTGCAGTAGTGACCGTTAAAGAAGAAGGTTTCTGGGGAACTCTCTCATTTACTGATTACTTTACGCTGTCAGTTCTTGAAGGTCGTTGGCAGATCACTAACAAGACATTTGCTCACACAGGTGGCGAGCACGCATAAGTAAGAAGCACCAATAATTGAAAAGGGGCTGGGGCGGATTGCTTCAGCCCTTTTTGTTTTACCCACGCCCGGCATGACGGATTCAAAGCTGCGACCCATTCACGTTGAGCCTGTGAGGCACTTCCACAATTTCACAATGTTAACTTGGAATTAACATAGAGATTCTTGATAGTGGGGATGTGAGTGCATAGATTTGTGTCAGCCAAATTGGTTCTTCCCAGTCAGGAAATATTATGGATCAACGTGAAATTAATGAGAAGCGTTACGAGATTGCTGCTTCACAAACCTCATCAGTCATGCTCGTCGGGCTTTTTTCAAACCTTGCAATTTTTGCAATAACAGCATTTGCAGACCTTTCTTCTGGAGCTCAAACTGACTGGAAAGTCATTGTGAGTATTGTCGAAGCCTTTTTCTTGGTTTTCGCACTGGGAGTATTTGGCGACATAGCAGCATATGTTAAAGACATTCCTGCAAATGAAGACTCAACATGGAACAGAAATGCACGTAAAGCACCACCTGAGATCTTCATGGTAATCACAGCAGTAGGAATTATTGCTTTGTGGATCTTTCAACTGAGGGCAATAGGGGCATAACAATTTAGTTAAAGGGGCTGGGGCTAATCACCTCAGCCCTTTTTAATTGGAAAGCTTGTTAAACCAATCTAATGTTGGCTTGAATTTAGAAGTTTGCAAATACGCCTTCTTCACTCCACCGACAGAGCGAACTTTCACCAATCCTGCCTGAATGAGTATTTCTAGGTGTTTATCAATGGATGCAGGTGTGAGTTTGCAGAGCTTTGAGAGATCTTTCATTGTGTGTGAATCCTGAACTAATGCCTCCACAATCCGGCGACATTGCGGGGCAGATAAGGCCTGAAGATTGTGGGCAAATTGGATCTCGTTGGGTTTCATTGAAATCTCCGCATGTATTCTCGGGCTTACTTACGTAAGTGGGTGGTGAGGGACTCGAACCCCCGACCCGGTGATTAAGAGTCACCTGCTCTACCAACTGAGCTAACCACCCGAAGCATGCAGGCGCCGGAAACGCTTGAATGCAGGGGGAAACCTATCAGGAAGATACGCCTTGTCGCACATCTGCAACACCCGCATACTGTGCGTGTGAGTCACATTGAAATCAGGATTGCCCTAGTTCTGAGCCTTCTAGTGGCTGGAATTACACCAGCAAAAGCTGAATCTGTTGCCTCTGGTTTATCAATCATTCAAGCCCAAACAACAAAGGGGCGCGCAGCAAAAACTGGTTACACCAGAGCGCAATTTGGTCCCACCTGGGCAGATGTTGATCGCAACGGGTGCGATACGCGTAACGATATTTTGAATCGAGATTTAACCAACCAGGTTTATAAAGAAAAAACACGCCAATGTGTTGTCATAAGTGGCACCTTGGTAGATCCTTTTTCAGGCGAGACGATCAACTTTGTTAAGGGCAATGTTTCCAGCATGGAGGTGCAAATAGACCATGTGGTTGCTTTGTCTAACGCATGGCAGACAGGTGCTTTCAAGTTAACTGCCGAGCAACGCAAAGCTTTAGCAAATGATCCCCTGAATTTATTGGCGGTAAAGGGAAAGTTAAATTCACAAAAAGGCGATGGTGATGCCGCCACCTGGTTGCCACCACTTAAAAGTTATCGATGTGATTATGTTTCCAGGCAAATAGCAGTAAAGATCAAATACAAGTTGTGGTTTACGCCCGCCGAAAAAGAGGCGATGATTCGAATCTTAAAAACTTGTCCTGAAAAAGCGTTACCAAAGGATTAGTGAGAACCCTTATAGCGATCATATGAGGCTTTGATTTCTAGCTCTGCTTCAACGTGTCCAACCCATTCTCCGCCTTGCACAGATTTTCCTGGCTCTAGGGTTTTATAGACTTCAAAGAAGTGTTTAATTTCAGAGAGTTCATATGCAGGCACATCATTAAGATCTTGAAGATAAGACTTTCGCACATCACCTGCTGCAACACAGAGCAGTTTGTCATCTCCGCCAGCTTCATCTGTCATGTTTAACATGCCAATTACACGACAGGAAACAACACAGCCAGGAAAGGTTGGCTCATCAAGCATGATGAGAGCATCGAGTGGATCGCCATCCATAGACAAGGTGTTCTTAACAAAACCGTAGTCGTAGGGATAGCGAGTTGATGTGAAGAGCATGCGATCTAGTCGCACTTCACCGGTGGTGTGGTCGATCTCGTACTTATTACGTGATCCCGCAGGGATTTCAACAACGACGTCGAAAATCATTTCGGTCCGACTCTCTACTTATTGGTGCAAGGGTTATTCATTGTTAAAACTTGGGGTGAACGACGGGGCTCGAACCCGCGACATCCCGGACCACAACCGGGTGCTCTACCAGCTGAGCTACGTCCACCATGAAGTGCTAAGTCTACCCGCTGTTATGGCGTCGTTGGCCCCTCGTTTTGCGCGGAGATAAAGACTGCTTGGCGGTAGTAGGCCAGTTCAGCAATTGAATCTTGAATATCTCCGAGGGCGCGATGGTTGCCAGTCTTTGCAGGGGCGGCGAAGTAAGCCTTGGGAAACCATCTGCGGGTTAACTCTTTAATCGATGACACATCAACTGTTCGGTAATGCAGGTAATCGTTTAACAGCGGCATATCGCGAGCAATAAAGGATCTATCGACACTAACTGAGTTTCCAGCCAAAGGAGATTTGCCGGGTTGGGTTGATGCACTTTCAAGATAGGCAATGACCTTTGCTTCAGCTTCTTGAACTGAAATGCCGTGAGGGATCTCGGTAATTAAGCCCAGAGGTGGTGTGCATCTGGGTCACGAACTCATTCATGCCGGCAAGCTGTTCTGCGCTCGCCTTGATGACAACGTCCACGCCTTCGCCAATGACATTGAGATCTGAGTCGGTCACAAGGACGGCGATTTCGACCAGGACATCTTTTTCCAGAGACAGTCCGGTCATTTCGCAGTCGATCCAAATCAGATTCGGTTGTTCATTGGCCATGGGGGCAACCTTAGGGGGAAAGGGGCGATTTCACCTTTTGTTAACCTTCTAGACACCTTTGGTCTATGTAAAAAATCCCGAGTATGTACAAGATTCAGCCCATGACATTGCTTGAAAACAAGCCGGCAGAGATCCCTGCCCCACGCGAGATCACGACTCAGCCACGTCGCTCAGATCAAATCTTCCGCGCAGTTGTGGCCATTGGTGGAATGACATCCTTGGTCATCCTTGGGTTGATTGCGCTGTTCTTGTCTATCAAAGGAATAAGTGTTTTGCGTGTTGAGCAACTTTCTTTCATAACTGAATCTAAGTGGGAAGTATTGCAAGATGCCGAGGGCAAGATTGCTGAAAGTACTTTTGGGCTTGGCGCAATGCTTATTGGAACATTCTTAACAGCACTGATTGCTGTAATTGTTGGAGTTCCTATCGCAGTCTTGAGTGCTTTGTATTTGACCTTCTATGCTCGTGGTCCAGTCAAGAAGTTTCTAGTTTCTCTCATCGACCTTATGGCTGCCTTCCCATCACTTCTCTTTGGTTTTTGGGGCTTCATAGTCTTGATGAGTAGTGCGGAGTATTGGGCAAAATTACTCAACAAGTATTTGGGCTTTATTCCATTCTTTGATGTTCCTGCGCCAATCTTTGAGCGCTCACCATTTATTGCAGGCTTAGTTCTTGCGATCATGATTATTCCAATTGTTACTGCGATTTCTCGCGAAATCTTTGATCAAACTCCATTGGATCGTGTGCAAGCTGCATATGCATTAGGTGCATCAAAGCTTGCGATGATTCGCGCAGTGGTAATTCCTTATGGACGTGGTGGAGTTGTTGGTGGAGCAATGCTTGGGCTTAGGCCGCGCAATGGGTGAAACAGTTGCGGTGTACACAGTTCTTAACGTTGTTTATCAGATCAACTGGCAAGTTCTTTTTGGTGCCGGTGGAAACGTTGCTTCACTTATTCTTTTGAAGTTTGGCGAAGCAGGTCCAGAAGAGGTCAATGCTCTTATGGCAGCAGGCCTTGTTCTATTCCTTCTCACATTAACCGTAAATGCGATCTCTGATGTATTAATTCATAAGTTTGGGAAAAAAGGCCGATGACTCAAACCACTATTCCAAAACCGCAAACACCTTGGGGTACATCAATCGCACAGCGATTAACTACTGCTGGCATATTAGCCCTGGCCGCTGTTCTAGCAGGTGCGGCTATAGAGTTCACAGGACTCAGTGGCAAGCTGGGTTTTGCCGCAGCATACTTTTTCTTCGCAAGTCTTCTGATTTTTGTGCAGCAACTGCGCCTTCGTGATTTGGCAGCAGCAAAGGATTCTCTGCTGAGTAGTTTTGCATTTCTGGCAATGACCATAACTTTGATTCCAATTGTCAGTATTGTTTCAACAGTTTTTCTTAAGGGCTATAAAGGAATCCACTTTGGCATGTTCACCAATGACATGACACAGGCATCTGTCAATGACCCTGTTACATCAGGTGGACTTTTACACGCTATAGTCGGAACCATCCTTATGGTGGGCGTTGCGCTGATTGTTAGTTTCCCAATTGGCCTTTTAACAGCGCTTTACTTAACTGAGATTCGCGGCAGCCTAGCTCGACCAATTAAGTTTCTTGTCCAAGCAATGAGTGGAGTGCCATCTATTGTTGCTGGATTATTTATTCTTTCGATTTTGGTTATTCCTATAACCCAAGAGTTAAATGGTTTGATGGGGTCATTGGCGTTGAGTATTTTGATGATTCCCACTATTGCGCGAACAGCAGAAGAAATGCTTCTTTTGATTCCGAATGATCTTCGTGAAGCTGGAGTTGCACTGGGTGCTACTCAGTGGCGCACCGTTTCTGGAGTTGTGGTTCCTGCCGCCAAGAGTGGTTTGGTTACTGCGGTAATCCTTGGTGTTGCGCGCATCATCGGTGAAACAGCCCCAATTCTTCTTGTTTCAGGTGGAGCAGATGCACTGAACTTCAATCCGGCCAATGGCCCAATGGGCTCGCTACCGTTTTATATTTGGAAGGCATTCCTCACAGGTGGAACAGAAGAGGCTTATGCACGAGCGTGGGGCGGAATGTTGATCTTGCTCATTCTGATTATGGTTTTGTTCGGACTTGCCCGGTACTTCAGCGGTAGAAAGGTAGTTTGAGATGACGCCAACAGGAAATTCAAACAACGAAAACATGGAGAAAAAAATGCAGACAACGACGCCATCATCTCTTGCATCAGTTGCAGGCAATCGTGAGCAACGAGTCCCAGGGACCAACCTGCTTGGTACTGGTCTTGAGACACGTGGAGTTCACGCCTGGTTTGGTACTAAGCATGTGCTCTCAGATGTTTCATTGGACTTTGCTGCCGGTACCGTCACCGCGCTAATCGGACCTTCAGGCTGCGGAAAGTCAACGTACTTGCGCACACTTAACCGTATGCACGAATTCATTCCAACGGCTGCACTTGCTGGTGAAGTTCTACTAGATGGCAAGGATATTTACGCACCAGGAACTGATGTGACAAAGATTCGTTTGCGCGTTGGCATGGTTTTCCAGAAGCCAAACCCATTCCCATCTATGACCATTGGTGAGAATGTTTTGTCTGGACTCAAGCTTGCCCAACTCAAGAAGAGCAATACCGATGAACTACTCGAGTCATGTCTGGCTACGTGCAGGTCTTTGGACTGAGGTTAAGGATCGCCTTGGCGAGCACGGCGGGGCACTCTCCGGTGGACAACAACAGCGCTTGTGTATTGCGCGAGCATTGGCTGTAGAGCCTCAGGTTCTTTTGATGGATGAGCCATGTTCTGCTCTTGACCCAGGATCAACATTTAGAATTGAACAGACAATTTCCGAGTTGGCCAAGTCAATGACGATCGTCATCGTGACTCACAATATGCAGCAAGCCGCTCGCGTGGCTGACTACACAGCCTTCTTCCTATCTGACGGTGGCCCAGGAGTCATGGTTGAGACCGCTCCAACGAGCAAGATCTTCTCTTCACCAACTGATAAGCGCACTGAAGATTACGTAACAGGGCGTTTCGGATAACACCTGTTGTTCATCTAAGTTAGGGGAATTGTTAACTTAGTTCTTGCCTAAAGGTAACTCTGGCTGATTACTTTCGTAGATGTAAATGATTGACCCTCCTACGAAAGGTATTAAATGAAGTTTTCACTTAAGGCAAAAGCATTCGCTGTTGCCGCAGTAATCGCAGTTTCATCTGCACAACCAGCACACGCTGTTGATCTAGCGGGCTCAGGTGCATCATTTGTGGTTCCTCTAGTAGAAGCTTGCAAGGCAGGCTTTGCTAAGAAGACCGGACACTCATTTGTTTACACATCAACCGGTTCAGGAACAGGCAAGAACAACTCCGATAACAAAATTGGAGATTTTTGGTTTTCAGATTCAGCACACACAGGTGCTAACAAGCGCTCAACAATTTTCCATGCACCAATCGTTGCAGCTCCAATTGCAGTTCTAGTTAACCTTCCTGCAAAGAAGGACATCTACCTTTCTTCAGCAACAGTTGCAAAGATTTTCTGCTGGTGCAAATTACAAAGTGGAACGATCCAGCAGATCGTTGCAGATAACAACCGCTACGGTTAAGACAGTTGTTTACAAGAAGACTGCATCCGGAAACGTTGCTGTCGATAAGAGCGGCAAGCCAATTGTTCTGCGTAACAGCTTCAAAGAACATTTACTACACACTTCCTAACAAGCCAATCAAGGTTGTTTTCCGTTCAGATACATCAGGAACTTCAAACAACTTCACACGCTTCATGAATGGTGTGGCTCCAACAGTTTGGACAAAGCCAGCTAACGATGCATTCACAACTGCGTTCCCAGGAAACATCAACGACACTGCAAACATCGGTCGTATTGTTGGTGCAAACGGTTCACAGGGTGTTGCAACACTTGCTGCGAAGTCTCCATACTCAATCACATATGCAGAAAAGCAATGGGGAACATCATTTGGTCTTCGTGCTGCATACATTGGTAATGCATCAGGAAACTTCACATACCCAGATTCAGCTGCAACATCAGCATTCCTAGGTGAGGCAAAGCAAGCTGCTGACGGAATCGTTACTTTTGACTACAGCACAAAGGTTGCTGGTGCATACCCACTAGGAATCATCAGCTACATGTTGCTAGAGACTTCATATGCAGACAAGACAAAGGGAGCAGCGGTTAAAGCAACTTGCTGAGTACTTCTTGTCTTCAGAGTGTGCAACAGCTGCAGCCTCAAGTGGTTTCATCGCTATCGAGGGCACATTCCTTGCTAAGGCGAAAGAACTACTCGCACGAGCAAACAAGTAATCTAAAACTCAATAAATAAATAAAAGAACCCAGGGCCGCGAGGGTAGCCCTGGGTTCTTTTATGTTTTAAAACTGCTGCGCGCCTGGCAGGAATCGAACCTGCGACAACCCGCTTAGAAGGCGGGTGCTCTATCCGACTGAGCTACAGGCGCTTGTAGGAGGGTCGTAATGCATAGTCTACCCGCCACTACCACTAAGGTTTCATTCCATGGCTGAGTTCATTTATACGATGAAGAAGGCGCGTAAAGCGCACGGTGACAAGGTCATCCTTGATGACGTCACGATTATGTTTTATCCGGGCGCCAAGATTGGTGTGGTCGGTCCTAACGGCGCCGGTAAGTCAACTGTCTTGCAGATCATGGCCGGCTTACAGCAACCATCAAATGGTGAGGCCTACTTAACCCCTGGCTACACCGTAGGCATCTTGCTGCAAGAACCTCACCTTGATGAGACAAAAAATGTTATTGATAACGTGAAAGAGGGCGTTGCAGAAACTGTTGCAATGCTTGCACGCTTTGATGAGATCAGCGCCGAGATGGCAAACCCAGATGCAGACTATGACACCTTGTTGGCTGAGATGGGAAACCTGCAGGAACAACTAGATCACCGCAATGCCTGGGAGCTTGATTCACAATTAGAACAAGCGATGGATGCACTTCGTTGCCCACCACCTGATGCAGATGTTTCAGTCTTATCTGGTGGAGAAAAGCGCCGTGTTGCGCTGTGTAAATTACTTTTGCAAGCACCAGATTTACTTCTACTTGATGAGCCAACAAACCACCTTAGATGCAGAATCTGTTCTATGGCTTGAACAACACCTTAATAAGTATGTTGGCGCAGTTGTTGCGATCACGCACGATAGATACTTCTTGGACAATGTTGCGCAGTGGATTCTTGAACTAGACCGTGGTCGTGCCTATCCCTATGAAGGAAATTACTCGACCTATCTTGAAACAAAGGCAGCTCGTTTAAAGGTTGAAGGTCAAAAGGATGCAAAGCGCGCCAAGCGTTTGGCAGAAGAGCTTGATTGGGTTCGACAAAATGCAAAGGGTCGCCAAGCTAAATCAAAGGCACGCCTTGCTCGCTATGAAGAGATGGCTGCTGAGGCTGACAAGATGCGCAAACTCGACTTTGAAGAGATTCAAATTCCACCTGGCCCACGTCTTGGAAATGTTGTTATTGAAGTTAATAACTTAACTAAGGGGTATGGGGATCGCGTTTTAATTGAAGATCTCTCATTTACTCTGCCACGTAACGGAATTGTTGGAATCATTGGTCCTAACGGTGCTGGTAAAACAACGCTGTTTAAGACTTTGATGGGTATGGAAGAGGCCGATTCTGGCAATGTAAAAATCGGTGAGACTGTAAAGATTTCATATGTTGATCAGAGCCGCGGTGGCATTGATCCCAAGAAGTCTTTGTGGGAAGTTGTTTCAGATGGCAATGACTTTATTAAGGTCGGCCAAGTTGAAATGCCATCGCGTGCTTATGTTTCCTGCTTTGGTTTTAAAGGCCCAGATCAGCAAAAAGCTGCAGGAGTTTTATCAGGCGGAGAACGTAACCGCCTGAACTTGGCACTAACGCTCAAGCAAGGTGGAAACCTATTGCTGCTGGATGAGCCAACAAACGACCTTGATGTTGAAACCTTGGGATCACTTGAAAATGCGTTGCTGGAGTTTCCAGGATGCGCCGTTGTGATCTCTCACGATCGTTGGTTTCTTGACCGCGTAGCAACTCACATCTTGGCCTATGAGGGGGATGCGAAGTGGTTCTGGTTTGAAGGTAACTTTGAAAGCTATGAAGAAAACAAACGTGAGCGTTTGGGCGCAGAAGCATCTCGTCCACATCGCATGACATATCGAAAGTTAACCCGCTAATGAGGTTTCAGAATAAGCAGTATGTGCGCTGGGGCGATCTAGATGCTTTTGGTCATGTCAATAACGCAACTTATTTAATTTATGCTCAAGAAGCTCGCTTTGCCTGGTCAAAGATGATTGAAATGGTAGTCGCCAGGGCTGAGGTAGATTTTATTGCACCGATCTATACCGGCGATATCTATATTGATGTTGAAATCTGGGTTAACAAAATAGGCACATCTTCATTTGGTGTGACCTATGAAATGAAGAATGGAGATGAGCTCTTGGCAGTTGTGAAAACTGTTCAAGTTACTGTTTCCATGGACACCAAAAAGTCGCGGCCCCTCAATGATGCGGAGCGCGAATTCCTTAACAAATATCTGGAGAACTAACGATGGCACCACTAGCCCCACGCACAGAACGCCCTTGGTGGAGAGATGCGGTTACCTACCAGATCTACCCACGCTCATTTGCTGATGCAAATGGTGATGGCATTGGCGATGTTGAAGGTATTCGTTCACGTCTTCCGTATTTAAAGTCACTCGGTATTGATGCAATTTGGATCTCTCCTTGGTATCCATCACCACAACATGATCATGGCTATGACGTTGCCGATTACATGGATATCGAGCCTGCCTACGGAACATTGGCACAAGCAGAACAGCTGATCAAAGAAACACACGAGCACGGAATTAAATTTATTGTGGACATTGTTCCTAACCACACATCAAGTGAACACAAGTGGTTTCAAGCAGCGTTAAAAGCTGCACCCGGCTCACAGGAGCGTGAACGTTTCATCTTCCGCGATGGAAAAGGTGAAAACGGAGAACTTCCACCAAACAATTGGGAATCAGTCTTTGGTGGACCAGCCTGGGAAAGAATTACGGAAGCAGATGGAACAGCGGGGCAGTGGTATTTACATCTCTTTGCAGTTGAACAACCAGATCTAAACTGGGAAAACCAAGAGGTAAAAGATCACCTAGAAGATGTTTTGAAGTTTTGGTTAGATCGCGGTGTTGATGGCTTCCGTATCGATGTTGCACACGGCATGGTCAAAGAAGCAGGGTTACCAGATATTCGGCATGATCCAACTGCAGCAATGCTTGGAACAGAGCACAAACCTTTCTGGGATCAAGAAGGTGTGCACGATATCTATCGTTCATGGCGCAAAATCTTTGATTCTTACCCAGGAGATCGCATGGGTGTTGCAGAGGCTTGGGTAAGTCCGGCTTCACGCATAGCGCGTTATGTGCGCCCTGATGAGCTTCAGAACTCATTTAACTTTGAAATGCTTACAACCTTGTGGGATGCCAAGCAGATTAAGTCAAAGATTGATAGCTCTATAGAAGCGTTGGCCGAAGTTGGAGCACCAACATCGTGGGTGTTTAACAACCACGATGTTGTGCGATCAATTGACCGTCTAGATCTTGGTCTGACAAATGATGGCACTTCTACCTTTACTCGCCAAGGCGATCCTGCAAAGTTCAATGTTGCGCGCGGAACATTGCGTGCACGTAGTGCAACGTTGATGACGCTGGCTTTGCCTGGTGGAACGTATTTGTATCAGGGCGAAGAAATTGGTTTGCCTGAAGTGCGCGATCTTCCTGAAGATCGTCTAACTGATCCGCGTTGGAAAATGAGTGGTTATGTAGATCGTGGCCGCGATGGTTGTCGTGTTCCATTGCCTTGGACTGCAAATCCCAAGGGTGGATTTGGTTTTTCAGCAAATGATTCCTTGAAACTTGATGAATCTTGGTTGCCACAGTCTCCTTGGATGGGTAAGTACGCAGTTGATACACAAGATGGTGTTGAAGGTTCAACACTTACTATGTATCGCCAAGCACTGGCTATTCGCAAAGAAGAAGCAGGTCTTGGTGATGGCCCAATGGAATGGATTGAAGCTGGCAAAGATGTTGTTGCCTTCAAGCGTCCAGGAAATTTTGCCTGCTATATCAACTTTGGCGCACCCATTGAATTGCCCAGTGATAGCCAGATCTTGATTGCAAGCGGACCGGTAACAGGACATACATTGCCAACAGATACTGCTGTTTGGGTGCGACTGGTTTCCTAATGGCAACACAAAGAAGAATACATCCTGCATGGATTGCAGCCATTGTTACCTTCTTTACCCTTGTTGCAACAGCTGGTTTTAGATCAGCACCCTCTGTCTTAATCGTTCCGCTTGAGGATGCATTTGGTTGGGGACGTGACCAGATTTCACTTGCTATTGCCATCAATGTTTTGTTGTATGGATTGACCGCCCCATTTGCTGCTGCACTAATGGAGCGATTTACAGTTCGCAAAGTTGTGATGGCAGCGCTAACAACAGTTAGTACTGGAGCGTTTCTAACGACTTTTGTTCATGCACCATGGCAGTTAGTTATGACATGGGGGGTCATCGTTGGTATTGGCACGGGCTCGATGGCGTTGGTATTTGCCGCAACTATTGCAAATCGTTGGTTTGTTAAGCGTCGTGGCTTAGTAGTGGGAGCGCTAACAGCTGCTGCTGCAACTGGACAATTAGTTTTCTTGCCAGGGTTAACTTCACTTTCAGGAACATACGGTTGGAGATCAATTGGTTTAACAATTGGTGCAGCCTCACTGTTGATGGTTCCCTTTATTTACTTATTCCTCAAAGAAAAGCCATCTGATCTGGGCTTCACACCCTATGGCGCACCTGCTGATTGGCAGCCACCAGTTCAATCAACAATGAACGCTGCTAAATTGGCAATTGTTACTTTGAAAGAGGCAAGTGCGCATAAAGATTTCTGGATTTTATTTGGAACATTCTTTGTTTGTGGACTATCAACTAGTGGATTAATTGGTACTCACTTCTATTCCAGCTGCCCATGATCATGGCATGGGACAGGTTGTGGCAGCTAGTTTGCTCGCCTTGATTGGCGTCTTTGATGTTATTGGCACATTAGCCTCTGGATGGTTGACCGATAAGTTTGATCCACGCAAATTACTTTTCTTTTATTACGCTCTTCGTGGGCTTTCACTATTTTTGCTTCCATCAATTTTGTTTGCAACGGTCCACCCTTCAACCCTGGTATTTGTAATTTTCTATGGTTTGGATTGGGTGGCAACGGTGCCGCCTACAGTGATGTTGTGTCGGACAATCCTGGGACCAGAAAAAGCAACTGTCATTTATGGCTGGGTCTTTGCTGCTCATCAAATCGGTGGATCTATTGCAGCCTTTGGCGCAGCGGTGTTGCGCGTGAAGCTAGGAGATTACGCAGCAGCTTTTTATATAAGCGGGGCAATGTGTTTAGTTAGTAGTTATTTTGTATTACAGATTGCAAAAGGCAAGAGCACCGCTAGCCTTCTTCCATGAGCAACTTCTACGAACAAGTAGGTGGCGAGAAGTTCTTCGCAGATTTGGTTTCTCAGTTCTACGCTGTCGTTGCAACAGATCCAATCTTGCGTCCGATGTATCCAGACAATGATTTACAAGGTGCTGCCCAACGTCTGCAATGGTTTCTAGAACAATACTGGGGCGGACCAGATACTTACCAAGAAAACCGCGGTCACCCACGTCTACGCATGCGCCATGCGCAATTTTCTATTGATACAAAGGCTCGTGATGCTTGGCTTAGCGCAATGCGAAAGGCCGTTGATGGGGTGGAAATTAAGGAAGAGTTGAAAACACAGCTATGGAGCTATTGCGAGATGGCGGCTAACTCAATGGTGAATCAACCAGATTGAGATTGATTACCAACTTTTAAGATTTCACCATTACGCAAATACCACAAGGTCCCTTGACCATCACGAACAGTTGTGACGCGCAGTCCAACTTTTTCAACGACTCCTTCAATGTCTAATACATCAACTGAGTCGCCAACGCCATATTGATCTTCGATCAACATAAAGATTCCAGATAGAACATCTCGAACAAGGGTCTGGGCACCGAGTCCGATTGCAACGCCAACGACACCGGCAGATGCAATCAATGGGCCCAGATCAAAACCAAATTCACCCAGGGCCATAGCAATTGCAATAATCCAGGTTGCACTCTGTAACGTCGCAGTCAGGACGCCACCAATAGTTGTGGCACGTTCTTTTTGACGAGCAACGATGTTGCGGGGACCAGGTACTAAGTCAGCCGAGGCCAGTTTGTTCATGGCACGGGTAATAGCCCGTGAGCCGAAGGATTGAATCAAGCCAGCGCCAATAAGGATGATCAGGATGCGCAGGGGGGTCCCAGCCATCCAATCGAGGAAGGTACGCAGAGAGTCATTCATAATGACAAGACTTTATCCAAATCTTTACCTAAAAGCCTCTTTCAAATACCCACGAGGTCGGGTGTTTTGGTGCAAGATATGTCAATCGGTGCCAGCCAGGCGCTAGATCGGGAGCGATACATGTCGCGCACACTTGTCTTAAATGCCACCTACGAGCCGTTGGGTGTCATAACGGAGCGTCGCGCGCTGATCCTTGTCTTAAATCACCGAGCTGTGATGGTTGAAGACTCTGGCGAAATTCTACGATTTGCTGGTGGTCAAGTTTCTTTGCCTGCAGTTGTGCGCCTAACAAAATTTGTTCGTATTCCTTATCGTCACTCTGTGCCACTTTCTCGTCGAGCAATCTTTGCCCGAGATGGCGGTCGTTGTGTTTACTGCGCAGCACCTGCAACATCTATTGATCATGTGATTCCACGTAGTCGCGGCGGTGGACACAACTGGGAAAATGTTGTTTCTGCTTGTCACAAGTGCAACCACGTGAAGGCTGACAAACACCTGAAAGAACTTGGCTGGCGTTTGCGCACACTGCCACGTGAGCCAGTGGGAGCGGCATGGAGAATTTTGGGCACAGGTCGCACAGATCACAGATGGTTGCCGTACTTGCAGCCCTTTGGCGTGGCAGCAGCGACTGCATAAGTAATTTACACTTACACCCATGACAATCTTTGAAGGTCCAGCAACATCTGCCCCGGGCTTATCTGTCTTTGAAACCATCGTTACATTTATAGTAATTCCAACAGTGATGTTTGTCGGGATTTCAGTAATTGCTTATGCGCTAACTGCTCCTAAGAAGAGCAAAGCACCTTCTGCAATCACTTCTATCGAATAATTACTTATCGAGTGCTTGCACCTTAAGAGCACGGATTAATCCATCTTGTGACTCTTTAACAAGCTTTTTCAAGACTGCCGGAGAATCTTTTCCGGCTCCTGCTAGCCAGGCATTTGTTAGATCCACAGTTGATTGCTTCACAACCCATGATGGATAAAAGCCAGTTACAAACTTTGCAGCAGGTTCATACGAGCGTGATTCCCACACTGAAATTAAGTTATCAAAGTAGAGCGGGACAAATGGTTCCAGTAGGTGCCCCTGGATAGGGCGTTGGAATCCTGCAACAAGTGCGGTGCGCACCGATGTTGCAACATCAGCATCTAACCCCTTGTTAAATGCATATGCCTTGGCATCACTTGTTGGCATTGCAGCTAAGCAGGTTTCAAATGCCAGGTTGCCAGTTGTTGTGTTGTCCTTTGCAAGCTCGGCTTCTAGTTCAGCCTTTGTAGTTGCACCACGCTCTGTGAGTGCAATCAGGAAGTACCAACGAAGATCTGCATCAACCTTTAGTCCAG
This sequence comes from Candidatus Planktophila sp., assembly GCA_964203475.1. GTDB lineage: Bacteria > Actinomycetota > Actinomycetes > Nanopelagicales > Nanopelagicaceae > Planktophila. The sequence goes on from CAXNLR010000003.1 coordinate 126,899, forward strand.
GTGCACTGCCATTTAGAAGTGCGCGGATGTTGGCTGTTTGTGCTTCGGTGTGTGCGTTGATTGCAAATGCACGAGAGATCAGTAACTGGAGGTCGCTGCCTGCGGCTGAACTAGTTGTCAGAGCCCACAATCCATCGGCTAACTTTTCACGCGCCGCGTTACGGTTTGCATCCTTTGTATATGCCTCAACAGAGGTGCCTAACTGAGCAAGGACGATGTTAACAATTGCATCATCGCTTTCACCTGCAAGACCGTTGAGCGCGATTTCAATGAAATCTGCTGAAGAGATTTCAGCATCCCGATGCATATCCCAGATTGCAGCCCAACAGAGAGCACGCGCAAGGGCATCATCAAACTTTCCAAGGTGAGTCTTTAGGGTTGCAATTGAACGCTCATCAAAGCGCAGTTTTGCATATGAAAGATCGCGATCATTAATCAGTAATAGGTCAGCAACCTTTTCGCCGGCAAGATCTGCCACCACAGTTGATGCTCCAACAACATCTAGCTCTACGCTCTTGCGCAGTTTTAATGAATTTCCACTAATGTCATAGAGACCAACTGCAAGGCGATGTGGGCGAAGTTCTTTCGAACCTGCAGGAACAAGAGGTACTTCCTGGGAAATAGTCACTGACTTGTATGTGTCACCATCAATATCTAAGACTGGGCGCAAGGTGTTAACACCTGCTGTTTGTAGCCAGGTGTTTACCCACGCATCTAACTTTCGTCCACTGGTTGCTTCGAGTTCAACTAACAAGTCATTAAGAGTTGTATTGCCCCAGGCATGCTTTGCAAAGTACTTTTGCAGGCCTGCAATAAATTCTGGGCGACCAACGTGTGCAACTAATTGGTGCAACACAGAGGCACCCTTTGCATAGGTAATTCCATCAAAGTTTGCATTTACCGCTTCCATATCAACCATGTCAGCGATGATGGGGTGAGTAGAAGAGAGCTGATCTTGGCGATATGCCCAGTTTTTGCGGGCAGAGTTAAATTCTGACCAAGCACCCTTAAAACGAGTTGCCTCTGACAAGGCTAAATATGAAGACCATTCAGCAAATGATTCGTTAAGCCAGAGGTCATCCCACCAGTACATGGTGACCATGTCACCAAACCACATATGTGCCATCTCGTGCAGGATTGTGTTTGCACGGCTTAGGTATGCCTTCTCTGGCATGTGGCTGCGAAATACCAACACATCTTCACGGAAGGTAACTGCTCCTGCGTTTTCCATGGCACCAAAGTTGAAGTCAACAACTGCAATTTGGTCATACTTTTCAAATGGATATGCCAAACCAAAAGTCTTTTCAAAGTATTCAAAGCCTTGCTTGGTAACTAAGAAAATATCCTCTGGATCCAAGTACTGCATCATGGACTTGCGGCAGTAAATTCCAAGCGGGATCTCTTTTTCGCCCTTATAAACATCATGCACATGTGAATATGGTCCAGCCACTAGGCAATCTAAATATGTAGTGATGCGAGGGGTCGTCGAGAACTTCCATTCTGTTAGATCGCCCTTTGCCACCTTTGATTCAACTGGGTTGTTTGAAACTGCTTCCCAGTGCCCAGGTGTTGTAACAGTTAAAGAAAATGTTGCCTTCAATGATGGCTGATCAAAGCAAGGGAACATATTGCGGATATGAGCGGTTTCTCCTTGTGAGTACAGGTAGATCTCACCATCTGATGGATCAACTGAGCGTTGGAGACCTTCACCTGATTTTGAGTACTCAGCTTCAATTTCAATTACAAGAAGATTGTCTGCTGCAAGGTTGGTGATAAAGATTGATTCGCCATCAAAGTTGGTTGTATCAACTGGTGTGCCATTCAAAGTGGCGCTAATAACCGAGCGACCGACAGCATCAATAAATGTTGAATAACCAGGCTTATTGCATGTAAAAGAAACTTGCGACTTTGAGTAAAAAGTCTCTTCACCCTTTGTAACATCAAGGGTTACTACATAGCTATTTACATAGAGATGGTCCGCACGATCTTTTGCTTCCGCACGGCTCAAATTTAGACCTGGCACTTGTTGCTCCTTCGGTGTTTTGTAGGTTCCAATCCAACCATGACAGAGTTACCCCATGGAACGCCCATCGGTACGCAGCTACAGCATCCGTGGATCCCGCATAACCGATGCCCAAAGAGAAGCAAAGACCACCCTGCAGGCAATACATGGAATTGAATTCAAGCAAGAGTTAATTGACCTTGCGGCTATTTTTCCAAAAAGTGAAAAAGTAATCATGGAGATTGGCTTTGGCATGGGTGAGGCCACGGCCATCATCGCCAAGAATCACCCCAACAACGGATACATCGCAGTTGATGTGCATCCACCAGGTATTGGCAAGTTACTAGCTCGCATAGTTGAAAATGATCTAACAAACCTCAAAGTCATTGAAGATGATGTGCATGTCGTTTTGCAGCACATGATTGTTGATGAATCATTAGATGGCATTCATTTGTATTTTCCAGATCCTTGGCCCAAGAAGAAGCACAACAAGCGCCGCATTGTGAATGAAGGTTTCTTGCAATTAATTCACCCAAAGATCAAAAAAGGTGGCTTCATACATATTGCAACTGATTGGGTTCCGTATGCGATAAGCATCCAGGAGGTTTTTGCAGCCTCACCATTATTTGTCGGGGGAGTAATTGATAAACCTGAATGGCGTCCTGTAACACGCTTTGAAGGACAAGGTATTGATAAAGATCATGCCGTTAACGACATGTTGTATACAAAGGTTTAAAGCTTTCCTTCATTTTCATACTTAGCAATCTTGTTAATTCTGCGCACATGGCGCTCATCATTTGAAAACGGTGTCTCAATAAAGGCATCAATAATGGCTTTGCATTCATCAATTGAATGCATGCGCCCACCAATGCCAACAACATTTGCGTTGTTGTGGTCTTTGCCAAGCTTGGCTGTTTCCACGCTCCACGCTAAAACTGCCCGCACGCCTTTAACTTTGTTTGCAGCAATCTGTTCACCATTGCCAGAACCACCTAGGACAATTCCAAGTGAAGTTGGATCGGCAACTGTTGCAATTGCAGCTGGAATACAAAAATCGGGGTAGTCATCTACTGCGTCATACTCATGTGGGCCGTGGTCTTTCACATCGTGACCTTTGCTCTGTAGATATTCAACGAGTGCGGCCTTTAGTTCCAACCCAGCATGATCACTACCGATATGAATGCGCATGAGTCCATCTTGCCATGAGCAATGAAAAACCCGCCAAGTGATTGCTCACGTGGCGGGTTTTCCTAACCCCTTAGGAGGAGAGAGTTACTTATGGACGTGGTGCTTTAGCAGGCTTTGGACCCTTAGGAGGCTTTGGACCCTTGTGGCCCATTCCCTTACCGCCAACAGCATTGACTCGCTCTGTTACATGAGCAGTTAAGTTTGCCTTCTTAGCAGTTGCTTGCGCCGCAGTCATAGTTCCGGCTGCAACACGGTCATCAATGTTCTTTGTTCTGAAAGCAACAAGTGCTGCGATCAAAGCATCTTTCTTCGTTCCTGCAATTGTTGCAAGTGATTCACCAGCTGCAAGACGAGTCTTGATAGTTGCTGCATCTAAACCAATTGTTGTTGCAACAAGTGCTTCCTTAGCTGCATGTTGTGAAGCGTGAGCAGCTTTTTCAGCAGCAGACTTAGGAGCTCCCTTGTCATGTGCGGAGGCAGTACCGATTGAACCAAGTGATAGCGCTGCAACAGTGAGTGCAACAGCTGCCATTCTCTTCTTTGATGACATATTCATGTCCTTTCGTTAAATGTTCTTGTCATTGACCCCTCGTCAACCACTACCTGTAACTAACAGGTTCATACTGAGGAAGATAGCAAGCCAACCTGAAAACACCCTTAGAGAAATAGAGCGGACACGTAGGGGATCCCTGCCATCCACGCGTAAATGTCCACGGGGATTCCTTATTCGCCCATCATTTTCACAGGTTCAGACTTGTTTTCCCCAATAGAAATAGGTGTCCCCATGAAAGGCAGCAAATCCTTCATAGCAATAACTATCGCAACAACTCTTGCGATAACTCCGTCAGCTATTGCTGCACCGAAAACAACAGTAAAGGCAGCTGGCCGCGTAGTCACAACTGTTGTTAACACGATTCTAAGTGGTACTGCAATACCAACGAAAGCCGTTGGTATTGATGGTGATTTCTATATAGACACAAAAAACGCAATTCTGTATGGACCTAAGAAAAAAGGTGTGTGGAAGATTGCAACCTCTTTGAAACAAGCTGAAATAAAATCTGTAACAACAGTTGTTGGTGAGCAAGGTGGAATAGGTGCGACAGGTGCAACTGGTCCACAAGGAGATAAGGGTGATAAAGGTGCAACTGGTAATACTGGTGCAAATGGTTCTACTGGACTAACAGGTGCATCTGGTGCAACAGGTGCCAAAGGAAATGATGGTGCAACAGGTGCAAGTGGATTTAGCGGAGCTACTGGTGCAACAGGATTAATTGGTGCAACTGGGCCTGCCGGTGCAACTGGTTTGAAAGGTGACACAGGTTTAACAGGTGCTACAGGGGCAACTGGTTCAGCTGGTGCTGCGGGAAGTAATGGATTAAATGGAACGAATGGCGTTGATGGCGCAGCCGGGGCTGCAGGAGTAAAAGGTGATACCGGAACTGCAGGTGCGGCAGGAAGTAATGGAACCAATGGAACTAATGGTATCTACTGGAGCAGCTGGTGCAGATGGAGTTTCTAATGCATACAATGTCAATAGCTTGCCGAATATTGCGACTAAACACAACTAGTGCTGGGGCTAATGGGTGCTTCAAATTTCTGATCACAGTTGCAGAAGCTTAGCCTGCAAATTCATACACGTTTCAAGTATTGATTATCTGGCAGCATGTTTCGAAAACTGATGACCTACAAGTTTCACTGCTTTTGAAATGTAATTTCTGGCAGGTATTGCGACTCCTGACTAATCGAGTTTGTGCGTTTCGATTCAGCAGCAGTAATTAGTACTACCGGAACACCTGGGCGTCAGATACAGCCAATTGTTGACCACTGGAGTGGTTTCGAATGTTGCTCCCGGAACAATTTTCGGAGTTCGAGATTTCATGCTATTGACACAGAACGGCAGCAACTGGATTCGACCATGCTTAACTTCAGCGGCCGAGCCCTCATTAACAAGGTCGGATCTATCGGGTAAACAAACTGGAGCGGGTGACCGGGATCGAACCGGCATGGCCAGCTTGGAAGGCTGGGGCTCTACCATTGAGCTACACCCGCGGGTGCTTAGGGGCTAAAGGTACTGGGTCGGTAATCAGAGTACGAAATCTGGTTTAGACTCCTGCTTTGCGCCTCGGGGCGTAGCGTAGTGGCTAGCGCGCCTGCTTTGGGAGCAGGAGATCGGGAGTTCGAATCTCCCCGCCCCGACCAGTTTGTCTCGGTTCTTCCTCAATCCCATTAGGAGCAATTAGTGAAAAGTTCAGTTGAAGTTCTTTCTCCAACTCGTGTTCGTCTTGATGTTGAAGTTGCTTATGCTGAGCTTGAATCACATGTTGCTAACGCTTATAAGAAGGTTGCTGCGCAGGTAAACATTCCTGGTTTTCGTAAGGGAAAAATTCCTGCATCAATGATTGATCAGCGCGTGGGACGCGGAGCTGTAATCGATGAGGCAATCAACACAGCTCTTCCTTTGTTCTATGGCCAAGCAGCTCGTGAGCACTCAGTGGCAGTTATTGGTCGTCCAGAAGTAGATGTTAAAGAGTTTGTAGATAACGACAAGCTTGTTTTCACCGTTGAGGTTGATGTGCGCCCAGAGGTTGTATTGCCAGATTTTTCTAAGATCACTATCGAAGTTGATGATGTGGTTGTTGCAGATGCAGATGTTGATGAGCAGATCGAATCATTGCGCACACGCTTTGGAACTCTGACAACAGTTGAGCGCGAAGTTAAGAATGGTGATTTTACAACTCTTGATATGACCGCCTTTATTGACGGCAAAGAGGTTGATGGCGGACAAGCTAACGACATTTCATATGAAGTTGGTTCAGACAAGATGATTGATGGTCTTGATGAGAAGTTGATCGGCATGAAGGCCGGAGATGTTAAGACATTTGAAACTCAACTAGTTGGACAGCAAGAGGGTGAAAAGGGTGAGGTAACAGCAACTGTCAAGGCTGTTAAAGAGCGCGAGCTACCACCAGTTGATGATGCATTTGCCAAGCTAGCATCTGAGTTCGACACACTTGCAGAGTTAAAGGCAGATTTTGTTACGCGCCTAGAGCGCGTGAAGAAGATGGAACAAGGCGCACAAGCACGCGATCGCCTAGTTGAAAAACTACTTGCAGATAATGAAATTCCTGTGCCAGATAATCTTGTTGAACTAGAGGTCAATGATCACCTTGAAGGTGAAGGCCGCTTGGAAGATGCTGAGCACCGCGCAGAAGTTGATGGCCAGGTTCGTTCATCTCTGAAATCAGATTTCTTGCTCGATGCACTTGTTGCAACTGAGGATGTTCAGGTCACTGAAATTGAGTTAACTGAGTACTTAGTTCGCACCTCACAGCGTTACGGAATGGCTCCACAGCAATTTGCTGAAGAGCTACAAAAAGCTGGACAGATTCAGCAGTTGGTAGCCGAGGTGACTCGAGCTAAGGCGCTTGCCTCTGTTTTGGGTCGCATCACAGTTAAGGATGCTTCAGGCAATGTCATTGACCTAGAAGCCCTTGCTCCACAGCCAAACCCAGCAGATCTAGTCGAAGAGGCTTAAACCTTCTTTTTCTCTCCGCCTACAGCGAACACGACACAGTTCACGCATGTATTTCTCATAATCGGGAAGCATTTGGGCTGCTTAATTGTTAAGGTCACTACAGGTAAAAATACGGGAGGCAATTGACGTGGATACAGAGAGCAAGATGAGAGACCAGATTTACAACCGCCTGCTTGAAGAGCGAATTGTTTTCTTGTCAGGTGAAGTCCGCGATGACATGGCAAACATGGTCTGTGCTCAGTTACTTCTTTTGTCATCACTTGATGCAAAGAAGGATATTTTCTTGTATATCAACTCACCTGGTGGCTCTGTCACAGCAGGTATGGCGATCTATGACACCATGCAGCTAATCCCTAATGATGTTGCAACAGTTACCTTTGGAATGGCCGCTTCAATGGGTCAGTTCCTTCTAACATCTGGTGCCAAGGGTAAGCGTTACTCAACTCAGAGCTCTCGTATTTTGATGCACCAGCCACTCGGTGGAATTGGTGGAAATGCAATTGATATTCGTATTCAGGCTGAGCAGATGGCTATTACAAAGCAAACTCTTTCAGAGTTAAATGCTTTGCATACAGGTCAAAGCCTAGAAAAGATTCTTGCTGACTCTGATCGTGACAATTGGTTTAATGCAAAAGATGCAAAAGAGTATGGTTTTGTTGATCATGTAGTTACTTCACTGGGACAAATCACTGGAGGCAAAGCGTAATGACATTCCAAGAGATTAATGCACGCTACGTTCTTCCAACTGTTGAAGAAAAGACAGCCTATGGATACAAGCGTCAAGATCCTTACACAAAGCTTTTTGAAGAGCGCATCATTTTCATGGGCCAGCCAATTGATGACACCGTTGCAAACGATGTCATGGCACAGCTTTTGACTCTGGAATCAATGGATCCAGATCGCGACATCATGATCTACATCAACTCACCTGGTGGATCATTTACTGCACTGACTGCAATTTATGACACCATGCAGTTTGTGCGCCCAGATATCAGCACAATTTGCTTGGGCCAAGCAGCATCTGCAGCAGCGGTAATTCTTGCTGGCGGTGCTAAAGGTAAGCGTTATGCACTAGAACATTCACGTATCTTGATTCACCAACCATCATCTGAAGGTGGCGGTCAGGCATCTGATATTGAAATTCAAGCTCGCGAAATCGATCGCATCACTCGCTTGCAGGAAGATCTGTTATCACGCCACGTGGTGAAGTCAGCGGAGGAAATTCGCAAGGACATAGAGCGCGACAAGATTCTGACAGCAACAGAAGCTGTTGAGTACGGAATCATTGATCAGGTTCTTGCCTCACGCAAAGCCAAGAAGTAATTATTCTAAGAGCGAACACTTATGGCGCTTAAAAAGAATGCAGGCAGGCAGAGCGAAAAGTACAGTTATCTCTTAGAAGACTCTGGCTTCCCCTGCCAGGGCTTATAGGGAGTGCCATGACAAGAATCGGTGAAACAAGCGATCTGCTGAAGTGCTCCTTCTGCGGCAAAACTCAAAAGCAAGTCAAAAAGCTTATTGCCGGTCCTGGCGTTTATATCTGTGATGAATGTATTGAGTTATGTAACGAGATCATCGTTGAAGAGCTCAGCGAGGCAGCATCACTTGGTTTGGCAGAGCTTCCAAAGCCACAAGCAATCTTTGAATTTCTAGATCAATATGTAATCGGACAAGATCGTGCAAAGAAGTCTTTATCTGTTGCCGTCTATAACCACTACAAGCGTGTGCAGAGCGGTGAAGCAAAGGGTGAAGGCGGAATTGAATTAGCAAAATCAAATATTTTGATGCTGGGGCCAACTGGTTGCGGTAAGACTCTGATGGCACAAACTTTAGCTCGCATGCTTAACGTGCCATTTGCGATTGCAGATGCAACTGCGCTGACTGAAGCAGGCTACGTCGGAGAAGATGTTGAAAACATTTTGCTCAAGCTCTTGCAAGCTGCAGATTACGATGTGAAGAAGGCTGAAACCGGCATCATCTACATCGATGAGATCGATAAGGTTGCCCGCAAATCTGAAAACCCTTCAATCACACGAGATGTGTCAGGTGAAGGTGTTCAGCAAGCGCTATTAAAGATTCTTGAAGGAACTGTTGCATCTGTGCCACCTCAAGGTGGTCGCAAGCACCCACACCAAGAATTTATCCAGATTGACACAACAAATGTCTTGTTCATTGTTGGTGGCGCATTTTCTGGTCTTGAAAAGATTATTGAAAGCCGTATTGGTAAATCAGGTGTTGGCTTTAATGCAACCTTGCAGGATGCAAATGATAAGAACCGCAAGGACATCTTTGCTGATGTGATGCCAGAGGATTTATTGAAGTTTGGAATGATTCCAGAGTTCATTGGTCGCTTGCCAGTACTAACTAGTGTTGAAAACCTTGATAAGCCTGCATTGATGCAGATTCTTACAGTGCCAAAGAATGCTCTTGTGAAGCAGTATCAGCGTCTGTTTGACCTTGATCATGTCGAGTTAGATTTTGATGAAGAAGCCTTACTTGCAATTGCAGATCTTGCACAAGAGCGTGGCACAGGTGCCCGTGGACTTCGCGCAATCATGGAATCTGTACTTCTTACAGTGATGTATGACGTGCCAAGCCGCACAGATGTTGAAAAGGTGATTATCACCAAGGAATGCATCACATCTGGTGGAGCGCCAACATTGGTACATCACACAGGTCCAAAGCGCTCACGAGCACCAAAAGGTGCAGAGGAGAAGAGCGCATAATCTAGACTGCGCACTATGTCTTCAAGCCGTGAATTAGCCTCATCCTTCTCGCCCAACGAGATTGAAGCTCCGCTGTATCAAAAGTGGATGAAGGCCGGATATTTCACAGCAGATGCAACTTCTAGCAAGCCACCTTTTTCAATTGTTTTACCACCACCTAATGTCACCGGCGTTTTACACATTGGCCACGCACTAGATCAAACTTTGCAGGATTGCTTAACGCGCATGAAGCGCATGCAAGGCTTTGAAGTCTTGTGGTTACCTGGCATGGACCATGCAGGTATTGCAACTCAAAATGTTGTTGAAAAACAATTAGCAGCCAGACGGCAAATCACGCCATGATCTTGGTCGCGAAGAGTTTGTTAAAAAGGTATGGGAATGGAAAGAGGAATCAGGCGGAGCCATTCTTGAACAGATGAAGCGTTTGGGATCTTCAGTTGATTGGTCGCGCGAACGTTTTACAATGGATGAAGGAATGTCCAAGGCTGTTGTTGCAATATTCAAGCGCATGTATGACGCAGATTTAATTTACCGCGCAGAACGAATTATCAACTGGTGCCCACGATGCTTAACAGCGTTGTCAGATATTGAAGTAGAGCACAGCGATGATGCAGGTGAGCTTGTTTCAATTCGCTATGGCGAAGGTGACACAGAGATCGTAGTTGCAACAACACGTGCTGAAACAATGCTGGGTGATACTGCTGTTGCGGTTAACCCAGATGACAAGCGTTATTCACACATGATTGGCAAGACAGTTAAGGTGCCGTTGATCAATCGTGAGATCCCAATTGTCGCTGACGAACATGTTGATCCTGCTTTTGGTACAGGTGCGGTCAAGGTAACTCCCGCCCACGATGTCAATGACTTTGAGATCGGTGTTCGACATAACTTGGCAAATATCGTGATCTTGGATGCAGATGCAAAGGTTATTGGCACCAATAGCGCATTTGATGGCTTAGATCGCTTTGATGCACGAAAAGCTGTAGTCGAAGCGTTGCGCGCAGAAGGTCGCATCGTTGCTGAGAAGCGTCCATACATGCACGCAGTTGGACACTGTTCTCGTTGCGACACAACCGTTGAACCTCGTTTATCAAAGCAGTGGTTTGTAAAGGTTGCACCAATGGCAAAGGCATCGGCAGATGCGGTGCGAAGTGGTGCGGTAAAGATTGAACCTGAAGCACTTGCACCACGTTATTTTGATTGGGTCGACAACATGCATGACTGGTGTATTTCGCGCCAGTTGTGGTGGGGTCACCGCATTCCTGTTTGGTATGGACCAAATGGTGAAGTACAAGTTGTTGGTCCTGATGAGACTGCACCTGCTGGTTGGACACAAGATCCAGATGTTCTAGATACCTGGTTCTCATCTGGGCAATGGGCTTTTTCTACATTTGGCTGGCCAGAAAAGTCAGCAGACCTTGCAAAGTTCTATCCAACATCTGTCCTTGTTACTGGCTATGACATTTTGTTCTTCTGGGTTGTGCGTATGATGATGATGTCTACTTTTGCTATGGATGGTGTTGCACCCTTTAAGACAATCATGCTGCACGGCTTAGTACGTGATCAATTTGGCAAGAAGATGTCAAAGAGTCGCGGAAACGTTGTGGATCCCATTGAATTCATGGACAAGTACGGCGCAGATGCGCTGCGCTTTACCTTGGCACGTGGTGCTAACCCGGGCACAGATCAGGCACTTGCCGAGGACTGGATCGGTGGATCACGTAACTTTGCAACCAAGCTGTGGAATGCAACTCGCTTTGCAATGATGAACGGTGCAACAGTTACAGGAGATTTACCACCACTTGAGTCACTCAACGCCATTGATAAGTGGATCCTTAGTCGCTTGTCTGAAACCGTCTCTGAGACAACAGAGCTTCTGGAAAAGTATGAGTTCGCTCGTGCCTGTGAGTTGATGTATCACTTTGCTTGGGATGATTTATGTGACTGGTACCTAGAGCTTTCCAAGGAAGCCTTTGCATCAGGTGATGCAGAAGGAACAAAGCGCGTGCTTGGTTATGTTCTTGGATCAGTTGTTCCGTTTGATGCACCCAGTGATGCCATTTATTACTGAGGAAATGTGGACCACGTTAACTGGGGGAGAGTCATTAGTAGTTGCCCAGTGGCCTGTTGCTAACGCTGCCCACCTTGATAAAAAGGCGGAAAACCTTGTGGGTCAGCTACAAGAGATCATTACTGAGGTTCGTCGCTTCCGTAATGATCAAGGAATTAAGAGTTCATTAAAGATTCCAGGTCGCATCACAGCAACTGGTGACATTGCACAATACGCATCTGCTGTTGCATTTGTCGTGCGCATGGAACTTGGCGATATAACACCTAGTGCAAAGTGTGAAGCAGCAGGAGTGACAATTGAATTTGACCTAACAGGGTCAGTAGATGTTGTTGCAGAGCGGGCACGTCTTGAAAAGGATTTAGTAACAGCTACAAAGGACAAGCAAACAGCTGAAGTGAAGCTGAACAATCAGGGCTTCATGGCAAAAGCGCCAGAGGAAGTTGTGGTTGAGATTCGTGAGCGACTTGAAAAAACAACTGCAGATATTGCGCGTATCACTTCAGCATTAGCAGCGTTGCCACAAGCATGATGATTTCACCTGACGATCAAGAAAGAGTTGATGCAATTGAGCAGGCCCTGCTTGCTCGTTGGCCTGAAACTCGTATTGCTCCAACTACAGAACGCATTGCAGCACTTGTTGATCTTTTAGGTTCACCTCAGTTGACCTATCCAACAATTCATATTGGTGGCACCAACGGTAAGACAACTACATCACGCATGATTGACTCATTGCTCTTTGCCCATGGCCTGCGCACCGGACGTTTTACTAGCCCGCATCTTGAAACCTACCGCGAACGCATTGCCATTAACGGTGAGCCCATTGATCCTAAGGAATTAATCTTTTCTTATAACGATATTGCTGCATACCTAGATTTAATGGATACAAAGTTTGAACATCCAATTTCCTTCTTTGAAGCAATAACTGCCTTGGCTTTTGCTGCCTTTGCTGAGCACCCTGTAGATGTTGGAGTTATTGAAGTTGGCATGGGCGGACAGTGGGATGCAACAAATGTTGTTGAGGCCGATGTTTCTGTATTAATGCCTATTGGTTTTGATCATATGGAGTACCTAGGCAACACATTGCATGAGATTGCCTCGACTAAGGCTGGAATTATCAAAGAAGGTGGCTTTGTTGTGCTTGCCCAGCAAGAGCCAGAAGCTGCCAAAGAGTTAATCCGAAAGGCTGCCGAAGTAGGCGCAGATGTTGTGCGCGAAGGCGTTGAGTACTCAGTTGCATCAAGAGCAGTTGCTGTTGGTGGTCAGTTACTGACTATTCAAGGAATTCATGACACTTACGATGAAATCTTTTTACCGCTACATGGTCGACATCAAGCAGCAAATGCTGCATCTGCTCTAGTGGCCGTTGAAGCATTCTTTGGAGATCAACCATTAGATATAGATGCCGTGCGCGCTGGATTTGCAGCTGTTACATCACCTGGACGCTGTGAAGTAGTCCATCGCGATCCGACAGTGATTTTAGATGCTGCACATAATCCACATGGTGCCAAAGCGTTGGCTGAGACATTGCTCAATGAATTTAACTTTGATGAAATTATCGCTGTTGTGGGCGTGTTTGGGGATAAAGATGCAACAGGAATATTCCAGGAGTTAGAACAAATTGTTGACCATGTCATTGTTACGCAAAGTTCTTCATCACGAGCAATGCCATCTGGTGAGTTAGAAAAGATTGCATCAAAGATATTTGGTGCAGATCGAGTGTTTGAAGTATCAGATTTAGGTGCTGCATTGGATAGAGCAGTTGGGGATGCTGTGCGTCCGCTGAGTGAAGACACTGTTGGAATTCTTGTTACCGGATCTGTTGTCACAGTTGGCGAAGCTCGCACATACTTGCGAAAGAAGTTTGCCCAATGAAAATTCTTGGAGCATCAGTTCTGATAGCTGAGAGCATGACTATGGGTTTTGCAATCCTTTTAGCAATGAAAGATGCATCAAATGCTGCGATTATTTATGGCTGCGTAGTTTCATTCCTGTTATTTGTTGCAGCTGGTCTAGTTCGACGTCCAGGTGGATTTGTAATTGGTTCTCTGATGCAGGTAGCGATGATCGGCTTCGGATTTGTTGAGCCATCCTTTTTCATAATTGGGGTGGTTTTGATTGCTCTCTGGGTGGCAGCCATCGTTGTGGGCCGTAAGGGTGAGGCTGCTCGCGCTGCCTTGATGGCTGCAGAGCCTAAAAAACCCTAATAGACTAGGCCAGTGAGCACAGAGAAAACCCTAATCCTGGTCAAGCCAGATGGCGTTGCCCGTGGTTTAGTTGGCGAAGTAATTTCACGTATCGAAGCAAAGGGTTATGCAATTGATTCTTTGCGCATGCTCCAAGCAGATCGTGCATTACTAGAAAAGCACTACGCAGAACATGTTGGTAAGCCATTTTACGAACCACTAGTTGAGTTCATGATGTCTGGTCCAATTGTTGCGATCGTTGCATCTGGCAATCGTGTTATCGAAGGCTTCCGTTCATTAGCTGGCGTAACAGATCCAACTGTTGCAGCGCCCGGAACAATCCGTGGTGATCTAGCTCGTGATCAAGGAACAAAGGTTGTGCAAAATATTGTTCATGGCTCGGATTCACCAGAATCTGCAGCACGTGAAATTCAGATTTTCTTCCCCAGCAATTAAGTACAAGGAGTAAAAATGTCACAAGGAAGCAGAATGTCATTCATTGGCCGCGATATGGCCGTTGACTTAGGCACAGCGAACACACTTGTCTATGTGCGCGGACGTGGCATTGTCTTGAACGAGCCTTCAGTAGTTGCTGTTAACCAAGATACAGGCGGAATTTTAGCTGTTGGTATTGAAGCAAAGAAGATGATTGGTCGTACTCCTGGCAACATCGTTGCTATCCGTCCACTAAAAGATGGTGTGATCGCAGACTTTGATACAACAGAGCGCATGCTCCGTTACTTCATCCAAAAGGTGCACCGTCGTCGTTACTTGGCTAAGCCAAGAATCGTTGTGTGTGTGCCATCAGGTATTACTGGCGTGGAACAGCGCGCGGTTAAAGATGCTGGTTATGCAGCAGGTGCTCGTAAGGTTTACATCATTGAAGAGCCAATGGCTGCAGCAATCGGTGCTGGTCTTCCAATCCACGAGCCAACAGGCAACATGGTTGTAGATATCGGTGGCGGAACAACAGAAGTTGCTGTTATTTCATTGGGCGGAATCGTTACCTCACTCTCTATTCGTGTGGGTGGCGATGAGCTAGATCAATCAATTATTAACTGGGTTAAGCGTGAATTCTCCCTACTTCTCGGTGAGCGCACGGCAGAAGAGATCAAGATGGCGATCGGATCTGCTTACCCACTGGCTGGAGAAAATGATGCAGAAATTCGCGGTCGCGACTTAGCAACAGGTCTGCCAAAGACAATCGTTGTTTCAGCTGCTGAAATTCGCAAGGCACTTGAAGAGCCAGTTAACTCAATTGTTAACGCTGTGAAGAGCACACTTGATAAGACACCTCCTGAGCTTGCATCAGATTTGATGGATCGCGGAATTGTTCTTACCGGTGGTGGAGCACTTCTTAAGGGTCTAGATGAGCGCCTTCGCAAAGAAACCGGAATGCCAATCCACATTGCAGAACGTCCATTGGACGCAGTTGCTGAAGGTTCTGGAAAGTGCATCGAAGAGTTTGAAGCACTTGAGAAGGTTCTAATCTCCGAGCCTCGTCGATAAGGTCTTTGCGTAATGCGTAATGGTGGACGCGCACGTTTGTTGTTGGTGATTTTAATGGTCACCTCGCTCTTCCTCATTACCTTAGATCTTCGTGGCGTTAAAGTCATCGATGGCTTTAAGCAAGGTTCACAAACCATCATGTCCCCATTTCAACGTGCTGGCAGCGTTGTCTTAACTCCCGTTAAAAACTTCTTTTCAGATGTGACCCACTTAGGTCGCACGCGCAATCAAATTGAAAAGCTTGAAGCAGAAAATGCTAATTTGAAGCAAAGGCTCATAAATCGTAAAAATGCAGATGCTCAGCTCAAGCAGCTAAAAAGCATTTTGGATTTAGCAGGTACTGCTGGATATAAAGTTGTTAACGCCAAGGTAATTAGCAATGGCTCTAGTCAGTCATTTTCACAAACAATCACCATTGATTCAGGTGCTAACGCTGGAATCAAGAAGAACATGACGGTGTTATCGCAGTTTGGCATTGCAGGTGTTGTTAAAGATGTGTATCCAACATCTGCACTTATTCAATTAGCAAGTGATCCCAGCTTTAGAATTGGCGCACGTATTGCTGGCTCACAACAGATCGGCATTTTGACGGGCCGCGGAACACGTTCTGCAAGCCTGCAATTGCTGGATAATTCGACCACTGTCAAAGAGGGCGATGTGCTGCTCTCTCGCGGAAGTATTGCTAACCGCCCCTTTGTTCCAGGTGTTCCTTTGGGATATGTGACAGGTGTAGATAACTCGGCAGGTGCGGTGGCACAGACAGCAACGATTCGCTACTACACAAACTTTTCCACCCTAGGTGTTGTGGCAGTTGTTGTGAGTGGGTCAGCTTCTAATCCTGGAGATGCGCTAGTGCCAGTTAAGCCACGTGTGACACCAATTCCAACGGTTACAGTTTTCGTCACTCCATCACCATCTCCAACTAAGTAGCCACCATGCTTACCCGCCAGCTTTCAATTGCTACGCCAATCTTTCTTCTCATCTTTGTAATTCAAGAATCACTTATTTCTCAGTTTCGCTTACCTGGCGGTGGCTTTTCTGTTCTGATGATCTTTGCACTCACCTGGGCAGTTTTGAGTGAAACTGAAGTAGCAGCAGTTATTGGCTTTGCAGCAGGTTTCCTAATGGACTTGTCACAAAGTGCTGGTGGGCCATTTGGTCAATGGACTTTGATTATGTTGATGGCTGGATATGCAATTTCTTATATTGGCTATGGCGATGACAATGTGCGAGCAAATGCCACTGGCATTATTTTCTTTGTCGTGATTGCAAATCTCTTTGTGGAAATTGCCTACGTTGCAACCGGGGCGCTCCTCGGTGTTTCTGCCGGCTCATTTATTCAAGTGCTCATTACCTTGTTTGGGATGAGTATCTGGGCACTTCTTGTCTCACCAATCCTGCTACCGGTGTTTTCTCGTTTGCATGCACTTGTTTTTGATTCACGGTCAGCGCTATGAACAACAAGTCACGCCTTTCATTACTTGTAGTTCAAATTCTTGTTGTGTCTTTAATGGTTGCACTATTTGGCCGTTTGTTTTACTTGCAGGTGGCAGCAGGTCCAAAGTATCGCGACGCAGCACTGAGTATCCAAAGCCGAGATGTTGTAGCCCCTGCCACACGTGGCTTAATCGTTGATGGCTATGGCGTGCCATTAGCCATGAATAAGGCTGGGTTGGCGATCACAATTGATCGAGTAGCAATTGATAAGTTAGAGGACAAAGGTGTGGGCGTTATGAAACGCTTGGCAAAACTGCTCACACTTAACTATGCCGATATTTATCAAAACACTCGGCTATGTGGTGAGCTTCCAAAGGGTCAAAAGGCTGGATGTTGGCAGGGATCTAGATTCCAACCAATTCCAATTACGAAATCTGCTGACCCTGATATTGCATTGCAGATTGTTGAGCGCTCCGATGCATTTCCCGGAGTTGATGCCCAACCTGTTGCAATCCGTAGTTATCCCAGTTATTTAGATGTGAACGCAGCACATGTGTTGGGATATGTGGGACCACTGACCGAATCTGATTTACTCAAAGATAATGGCAACCAATACTTCCGCAGCGAGACAATTGGTAAGACTGGGCTAGAAATCCAGTACGACTCTTTCTTGCGCGGTGAACCGGGAATCCGCACAGTCATTGTTGATCGCAAGGAAGCGGTAACTAGCGAGAGTCAAAATACTAAACCTGTTGCAGGAGATCACTTAGTGACAAGTTTGGATGTGCGCTTGCAGGCTTCTGCAGAAAAAGCACTCAAGGATGCGGTGCTGCGCGGACGTGCTAATGGATATACATCTGATTCAGGTGCAGCTGTTGTTATGGATATCAAGACCGGGCGCATCTTGGCCCTTGCTTCTTATCCAACCTATGATCCCAATGCTTGGGAAAAGGGATTAACTGTTCAGCAAGCATCAGATTTGTTTAGTGAAAAGAAATCAGTGCCGGCACTTAACCGCGCGCTGCAAGGATTGTTTGCACCAGCTTCCACATTTAAGGTCGTTTCAGTTGTCGCAGCAGCAGCTGCCGGATATGACTTAAATGCCAACTACAAGTGCCCTTCACAGGTGCAGGTTGGAACACGAGCATTTCAGAACTTTGATAGTAAAAATCAAGGCACAATGAATATGAATAAAGCTATTGCCGTCTCCTGCGACACCATTTGGTATCAAATCGCCTTTGATGAATGGCTTCGAGATGGTGGTTTGCGACCAAAGGCCAGCCCTAATGATTACTTCTTCAAGGCTGCTCAATCATTTAAAATCACACAAAAAGTTGGCATCGACTTGCCTTCAGAATCCACCTCTCGCCTTGCAGATCGCACCTACAAAAAGAGCTGGTATGAACAGAACAAAGATTTCTATTGCAACTATAAAGAGCGTGCAACAAAGGCCCAGCAGACTCCATTCTTGCTCCAGCTAGCTGCTGAAAACTGTGTTGATGGTGACAAGGTGCGTGCAGGAGATGCCGTTAACTTCTCTATCGGTCAAGGTGACACTGTTGTGACACCACTTAAGTTGACTCAAATGTATGCGGCAATTGGTAATGGTGGCACTATCTGGCAAGCCAAGATTGCCAAGGCAATTGTGAAAACAGATGGAACAGTTATTCAAACATTTACACCCAACAAATTAGGAACATTAACAGCAGCGCCGTCAACAATTAAGTTCCTACAAAAATCACTACGAGAAGTAGTTGTTAGCGGTACTGGTGCTGGGGTGTTTTCAGGTTTCCCAATTGAAGTAAGCGGCAAAACCGGAACAGGACAGGTCTTTGGTCGAAATCCAAATGGTTCCCTCAAAGATGACACCTCGTGGTTTGCATCGTATGCACCCACCAAGAACCCACGGTATGCAGTTGTCATGATGGTTGGTCAAGGTGGATTTGGTGCATCAACATCTGGTGTTGGCGTGCGACAGATTTACTCAACTCTCTTTGGTGTAACAGGAAATAAAGTTGTTCCTGGCGCGGCGTTGTTCCCAGAAGGAAAACCACCAACCCAGTTGCCTAAGATTTCACCTGCTACTAAACCGAAGGAGGCGAACAAGTGAGTCAGATCCATGCTCGCCAGCGTTTATATCGACGTAACCGTCAATCCTTATTTCATGGCTTTGATCCAGTATTAACAGCTGTTGTTGGGTTGCTTTTGTTTATTGGCACCTTGCTTGTGTGGGCAGCAACCCGTGATTGGTATACGCGCAACGGTTTAGATGGTCAGTACTACCTCAAGCGCCACATCATCAATATCTTGATTGGTTTGGTATTGGCATATGGCGTGACAGTTATTGATTACCGCTTGCTCCGTGCCTACACACCATTCTTATGGGGCGCAGGCGTACTGGGTTTAGTTATTGTGTTAATTCCTGGTCTTGGCGCAGAAATAAATGGCGCAAAGGCATGGATTGCCCTGCCCGGTGGTTTTCAGATTCAGCCGGCAGAGCTGGCCAAAATTGCAATCATCATTGGAATGTCAATGATTTTATCTGAGCGCTCACATGACAGTGATGGACCGACAACTAGAGATGTGTTGCAATCACTTGCCGTGGCTGCAATTCCAGTCCTGCTCATCATTTTGCAGCCCGACATGGGAACAGTTCTTATTATCTCTGCAGCAGTTGTCACAATCATTGCCGTCTCTGGTGCTCCTGCGCGTTGGGTGGTTGCGCTGCTCTTGTTAGCAGTATTAGGTGGCTTTGTTGCGGTAAAGGCCGGAGTTATTAGTGAGTACCAAGTAAATCGCTTGCAAACTTTTGTTGATCCCACCGCTGACACCCAAGGTGCTGGTTATCAATTACGCCAAGCCCGCATCACTGTTGGATCTGGTGGACTAATTGGCACAGGATTATTTAATGGCCCACAAACAAATGGTCGCTTTGTGCCAGAACAGCAGACAGATTTTATTTTCACAGTGGCCGGTGAACAGCTAGGTTTTATTGGTAGTGGAGCGATTTTGATTTTGTATCTGATTTTATTGATGCGTGGTTTTTCAATCGCTCGTCGAACCAATGACCCCTTTGGGCGCTTGGTGTGCACGGGGGTAATTGCTTGGTTTGCCTTCCAGATATTTGAAAACATAGGAATGACGTTGGGGTTGATGCCGATGACCGGTGTGCCATTGCCGTTCATTTCCTATGGTGGATCCTCCATGTTTGCCACCTTGATCGGGATCGGCTTACTGCAGAACGTTCACGCTCGTTTAAGAGGTTAAATAGGCAATTTGCCCCTGCTCTGCCATAATTAGGTCACCAGTTCAGCGCGGCTCGCGATCAATCGCGAAACAAGCCCAGCGCGAACGGTACGGAAAACCCAACAGGATTTTTTAAGAAAACAGTTTGCACATGCAAACATAAAGGATTTGGTGCCATGGCGATTGAGCCTAAAACACCGCGCAAGCGTGCGGTTAAGAAAGCTTCTGCAAAAACAGAAGCCCCAGTTACTGACGTAACGGAAGAAAAGAAAGCCCCTCGTAAAAAGGCTGTGGCTATTCCCGTTGCAATCTTTCAAGCAGCACCTGAAAAGCCTGCTGCAAAGAAAGAGGTAGCAGATACAAAGCCTCGCAAGAAGGCTGCTGCTAAAAAAGATGCACCTGAAGTTTCAGAAAAGCCTGCCGTTTCAGCAGATGCAGACTCTGGTGATTCAGAAGAGCGCGCCAACCGTAATCGCCGTCGCCGTCGTGGTGGCCGTGGTCGCCGCAAGCCAGGTGCTGCAGATTCAGCAAATACAGAAAACAATGATGAGAATTCAAGTGAAGAGTCAACAGATGAGGAATCAGCTGAAGGTTCAACTTCTACACGCCGTCGCCGTCGCCGTCGCGCAACAGGTGAGGGTGTAACACCAGGGGAGACCATTGAAGAAGATGGTGTCATCACTGTTGTTAAGGTCCGCGAAAAGCGCGAACGCCCAGTACGAGCTGAGCGCACAGAACGTAGTAACAACAACCGCAACCGTCGTGACCGTAATGATCGCAACGATCGTTATGACCGTAACGACCGAGGTGGTCGCAGTGATTACCGCGAGCCATATCGCAAGCGCGGAACAATCATTACTGATGGCGAGTTCTTAGCCCGCCGCGAAAATGTTGATCGTGAAATGTTAGTTCGACAGATTGCAGATCGCACCCAGATTGCAGTTATCGAAGATGGCGTCATGGTTGAGCACTACGTCAACCGAAACAGCAACCAGTCTTACGTTGGTAACGTTTACTTAGGTCGCGTGCAAAACGTGCTTCCTTCAATGGAGGCAGCATTCGTTGATATTGGTAAGGGACGTAACGCTGTTCTCTACGCTGGTGAAGTTAATTGGGATGCTGCAGGTATTTCAGAGTCAGCACCACGCAAGATTGAAACAGTATTAAAGACAGGCCAGCCTGTTCTTGTTCAAGTTACTAAGGATCCAATTGGCCAAAAGGGTGCACGCCTGACAAGCCAGATTTCATTGCCTGGACGCTACGTTGTCTATGTTCCAGGTGGCGGCATGTCAGGTATCTCAAAGCGTCTGCCTGAAGAAGAACGCTCACGTTTGAAAGCAATCTTAAAGAACTTAATTCCTGAAGAAGCTGGTGTGATTGTTCGTACCGCTGCAGAAGGTGTGAGCGAAGAAGATTTAACAAATGATGTGGCACGTCTTAAGGCCCAATGGGATGACATCTATGCCAAGAGCCAGAACGCTAACTTCCACCCACCTGCCGCTCTCTATGAAGAGCCAGATCTAGCTGTTCGTGTTATCCGCGATATCTTCAATGAAGATTTCCGGAAACTCACTGTTCAGGGATCTACCGCCTGGGATGAAGTGACAAACTACCTTGGTTTCATCGCACCAGAGTTAACACAAAAGATTGAGAAATACACCGGAACTGGCGACTTGTTTGCTGACTTCCGCGTTGAAGAACAACTTGCTAAGGCATTTGATCGCAAGGTCTATCTACCTTCAGGTGGTTCCCTTGTTATCGATCGCACCGAAGCAATGATTGTGATCGACGTTAACACCGGTAAGTTCATCGGTAAGGGTGGCAATCTGGAAGAGACTGTTACTAAGAACAACTTAGAGGCAGCAGAAGAAATTGCCCGCCAACTTCGTCTTCGCGACCTTGGTGGAATCGTTGTGATCGACTTCATCGATATGATTCTTGAATCAAACCGTGAAGCGGTATTGCGTCGCTTAGTTGAATGTCTTGGTCGCGATCGCACCAAGCACCAGGTCGCAGAGGTAACTTCCCTTGGTCTTGTTCAGATGACACGTAAGCGTGTTGGTCAGGGACTCATTGAGGCTTTCTCAACCACATGTGATTCATGTAGCGGACGCGGAATTCATATTCATATGGAGCCAGTAAAGATGAAGGCACCAGCACCTCAGATCGACACACCTTCTTCTCAGCATGAAGATGCTGATGAAAAGGATGCGACAGCTCACGAGTTCCATGAATCCCTTAATCAAGATGCCAAGACTGAGGAGTCCAATCCACAAGAGATTGGCGCTCCCAAGGTCGAGGTAAAGGCTGGTGGGCGAAAGCGCCGCCGTGCCTCTTCATCAGGTGTGATTACCGCTTAACAGGAGCCCCGATTTGAGCATAAGCGCTCAACTCGGTACCCTTACCCCTCAACGCAAAAACCTAAAGTTCGGAGAACTACGCACGTGGCAAACATTAAGTCTCAGATCAAGCGCATCAAGACCAACGAGAAGGCACGCCTTCGTAACAAGTCTGTGAGCTCATCTATCAAGACAGCCGTACGTAAGTTCCGCGACGCTGTAACTGCAGGCGATGCCGCAGCAATCACAACTGAACTTCGCGCTGCATCACAGTCACTAGATATTGCAGTACAAAAGGGTGTTCTTCACAAGAACTCAGCAGCAAACAAGAAGTCTTCAATGGCTAAGGCAGCTGCCAAAGCCGGCGCACGTTAATCCTTTTACTACTTTAAAGCGAGGCTAGGTTCATGCCTGCAATTTCACTTGCTAAGGCGCCACAACCAGCATCAACTAATCCGGCGCAGATTCGTAACTTCTGCATCATTGCCCACATTGATCACGGTAAATCAACACTTGCCGATCGCATGTTGGGCATCACCGAAGTTGTAGAAGCTCGCAATATGCGCGCGCAATATCTAGATCGCATGGATATCGAACGCGAACGCGGAATCACTATTAAGTCTCAAGCAGTTCGTTTGCCCTGGCGCTCATCTATCGATGGCGGCGAATACATCCTCAACATGATCGACACACCTGGTCACGTGGACTTTACATACGAAGTATCGCGCTCGCTAGCTGCCTGTGAAGGCGCAGTCCTTCTAGTTGATTGCGCCCAAGGAATTGAAGCCCAAACACTTGCCAACCTTTATCTGGCAATGGAAAACAATCTAACGATTATTCCTGTGCTCAACAAAATCGATCTACCTAACGCACAACCAGAAAAGTTTGCCGCAGAGCTTGCCCGCCTGATTGGTTGCCAACCAGAAGATTGCTTACGTGTTTCAGGAAAAACTGGCGATGGTGTTGCAGAGCTACTTGACCAGATTGTTGCTCAAATCCCAGCACCTGTGGGAGATCCCAATGCACCAGCGCGCGCACTGATCTTTGACTCTGTGTATGACGCATACAGAGGTGTTGTTACCTATGTTCGAGTTGTTGATGGCCATCTTTCACCACGCGAACAAATTCAAATGTTTTCAACTGGCGTGCGCCACGAAGCACTTGAAGTTGGCGTGATCTCACCAGAACCACTTGCAGGCAAGGGTCTTGGAGTGGGCGAGGTAGGTTATTTAATTACAGGTGTTAAAGATGTTCGCCAATCTCGTGTGGGTGACACAATTACTACCTATAACAACCCAACAAAGACCGCACTTGCTGGCTATAAAGATCCCAAGCCAATGGTTTTTTCAGGCCTTTTCCCATTAGATGGTGCTGACTTTCCTATCCTTCGTGAAGCGTTAGATAAGTTGCAGTTAAATGATGCTGCACTTGTCTATGAGCCTGAAAGCTCTGCAGCCCTTGGTTTTGGTTTCCGTTGTGGCTTCCTAGGTCTGCTTCACATGGAAATCGTGCGCGAACGCCTAGAGCGCGAACACAAACTCAACCTTATTTCTACTGCGCCTAACGTTGTTTATAACGTAACGCTAGATGATGGAAAATTAGTACGGGTTACAAACCCTTCAGAGTTTCCAGATGGCAAGGTAGCAGCTGTCTTTGAACCTATTGTTAAATCAACAATTCTTGCACCCTCTGATTACATCGGAACCATCATGGAGCTCTGCCAAGATCGCCGCGGAGTATTGCTAGGTATGGATTACATCTCTGAAGATCGAGTTGAAATCAGATATGACCTGCCGTTAGCTGAAATTGTTTTTGATTTCTTTGATCAGTTAAAGAGCCGCACCAAGGGGTATGCATCCTTAGATTATGAAGAAAAGGGTGAGGCCGAAGGCAATCTTGTTAAGGTCGACATCTTGTTACAAGGTGAAGCAGTCGATGCATTTAGCGCAATTGTTCACCGCGATAAGGCATATGCCTATGGCGTGATGATGACCGGCAAACTGCGTGAGCTCATCCCGCGCCAGCAGTTCGAAGTTCCTATTCAGGCAGCAATTGGTGCGCGCATTATTGCTCGCGAAAGTATTCGGGCGATCCGTAAGGATGTTTTGGCTAAGTGTTACGGCGGAGATATTTCACGTAAGCGAAAGCTTTTGGAAAAGCAAAAAGAGGGTAAGAAGCGCATGAAGATGGTGGGACGCGTTGAAGTGCCACAAGAAGCCTTCGTTGCAGCCCTTGCCACCGATGCCGATATTGAACAGATTAAGGCTGCGCGTAAAGCAGGGCAATGATGCTCTCTTTCTATGTTCATATCCCGTACTGCATAAAGCGCTGCGGCTACTGCGACTTCAACACTTACACACCATCTGAACTTCAAGATGGTGCAACCCTTGAAATCGTAAGCAACGATTACATCGATGCGGTGCTGCGCGAATTGGATGCAGCTCCAAAAGATGCTGTCCCCACAATCTTTTTTGGTGGCGGAACACCATCACTACTTCCCGCAGATGATTTGGGTCGCGTAATCACGGCCATCAAAGCGCGCAATGGTTTGACACCTGATTGTGAAATAACACTAGAGGCAAATCCAGATTCTGTAACTCAAGAGAAGTTAGCAAGATATCTTAGAAGTGGGTTTTAATCGCATTTCCTTTGGCATGCAATCGGCAAAGCCACATGTATTAGCTGCCCTTGATCGCACACATAACCCTGCCAATGTTGAAAAAGCAATCACTATGGCGCGCGCAGCTGGATTTAAGTCAATTAGTGTTGATTTGATTTATGGAACACCCGGAGAATCACTAGAGGATTGGCAAGAAACGGTTGCTGCCGCACTTGCTTTAGATATCGACCACATCAGCGCTTACGCCCTTATTGTTGAAACCGGCACAAAGCTTGCAGCGCAAATCAAGCGCGGGGATTTAACAATGCCTAATGATGATTTGATGGCAGATATGTATTTGTTAGTTGATCAGATGTGTGAAAAGGCAGGACTTACTTGGTATGAACTTTCAAACTGGTCCAAGCCCGGTCATGAGTGCCGACACAACATTGCCTACTGGGAGAACAAAAACTGGTGGGGTCTTGGGCCTGGGGCGCACTCACATGTTGATGCAAAACGTTTCTGGAATCTCAAGCACCCAACAACCTATAAACAAAAGTTGTTTGCAGGGGAGTCTCCTATTGCAGATAGTGAGCAATTAACAGCAGAGCAGATTAAAGATGAAGCAATTTTGCTCAGCATCAGAATGCGCGATGGCCTGAAGATTGAGCTGCTTGAACCCCATCAACTGGAGATTTTGGCCATCTATCGTGAGAATGGTTTTGTTCAGTTACACGATGATCGCGTTCTCTTGACCCCTGCGGGCCGCTTGATCGCAGATCGAATCGTGCGAGAAATAACTATCTAGTACTCTTGGAACAAATGTCATCACGTCGTCTTGAAATCCTCCGCGCAATTGTCGATGAGTACGTTGCGACCCAAGAACCTGTCGGCTCGAAATCAATCGCCGATCATCATGGTCTTGGTATTTCACCTGCCACGATTCGAAATGAGATGGCTGTTCTAGAAGATGAAGGCTTGATCACTCAGCCTCACACAAGTGCTGGACGCATTCCCACAGATCTTGGATATCGAGTATTTGTGGACAAGTTAGCAACTGTTAAGCAGCTCTCAACGGCAGAGCGCAGAGCGATTGAAACATTTCTGCAAGGCTCTAATGATCTTGAAGAGTTGCTCAAAAGATCAGCAAAATTATTGGCAGATATTACAAAGCAGGTGGCAGTTGTTACCTATCCAATTATTGGAGAAGGCCGCGAGAAGATGGCAATCTCAGGAACGGCCAACTTGGCACGATCTGGTGAGGATTTAGGTCTTAGCCTTTCACCGATCCTTGAAGCGTTAGAAGAACAAGTAGTTATTTTGCGTTTACTAGATGAGGCACGTTCAACTGTGCACGTTCGAATTGGTAGCGAGCAGAATGAGACAAACCTACAAACAACCTCACTTGTCACAGTTGGTTATGGCGTTGAGTCTTCCCAACATGGCGCAGTGGGTGTTTTAGGACCCACACGTATGGATTACGCAGGTTCAATTGCAGCAGTTGATGCAGTTGCCCGTTATGTCGGACGATTTATTACTGAGGGTGCGTAAGTGGCAGATCATTACCAAACGCTAGGTGTTACAAAAGGTGCTAGCTCTGATGAGATTAAAAAGGCCTATCGCAAACTAGCCCGTGAACTCCACCCAGATGTGAACCCTGACCCACATACGCAGGAAAAGTTTAAAGAAGTAACTGAGGCCTACGATGTTTTAAGTGATCCACAAAAGCGTCAGTCCTATGACATGGGCGGCAGTAATCAATTTGGGGGAGCAAACTTTGGTGGCGGATTTAGCGACATCATGGATGCCTTCTTTGGTGGTGGGGGATCACGTGGACCACGTCCACGCACACGTGCTGGACAAGATTCACTCATCAGAATTCAAGTAGATCTAAATGAAGCATGCTTTGGAACAGAGCGTGAAATAACAGTTGAATCAGCTGTTGTGTGTCCTAAGTGCACAGGTACTGGTTGTTTAGATGGCCAACATCCTGAAAGTTGTATGACCTGTAAGGGTCGGGGAGAAACACAACAAGTTGTGCGCTCTGTTATTGGTCAGGTAATGACGTCTCGTCCATGTAATGCATGCCAGGGATATGGAAGTGTGATTAAGAGTCCATGCCGTGAATGTGCTGGCGAAGGCCGCGTACGCAGCCGTCAAACAATTGATGTGAAGATCCCAGCAGGAGTTGAGACAGGAAACAGAATTCAGATGTCAGGCCGCGGTGAAGTTGGTGCTGGCGGCGGCCCTGCTGGTGATTTATATGTTGAAATCGTAGAAGAGCGCCATGAGTATTTAGTGCGAGATGGCGACACCTTACATATGTCACTTGAGGTAACAATGATTGCTGCTGCCCTTGGCACCACAGTTACCGTTGAATCATTAGATGGACCAGTAGAAGTTAATGTAAAGCCCGGCACACAAAGTGGCACTCCACTTGTTATTAAGGGCAAGGGCATGACCCGACTTCGCCGAGGCGATCGCGGAGATTTAATTGTTCATGTCGAAGTGATCACTCCAACAAAATTGAGTAAGGAAGAAGAAAAGATCTTGCGCTCTTTTGCTGATGTGCGTGGTGAAAAAGCTAATGAAGCCCATGTAAAGGGCCAGGATGGCTCAATCTTTAGCAAACTCAAGGGAGTGTTCCACAAGTAATGTTCACACTCTTTTTCGTAGAAGATCTGCCAACAACTGTTGGTGGTTCCTACGAGTTTGCAAACGATGATGCCAATCATGCAATTCGCGTATTACGTATGCAGGTTGGCGCATGAATTTATGCTCAGCGATGGCAATGGTTCATGGTCACAGGTTGTGGCAACAGAGGTCAAGAAAAAGTCCATGCAGGTTCGGGTGATGGATTCAGGTTTTCAAGCACCACTTGCCACAACAATTACTGTTATTCAAGCCTTACCTAAAGGTGATCGTGCCAAAGAGGCTATCGAGTTACTGACAGAAGCAGGCGTTGATCGCATTGTTCCGTGGGCATCTGCTCGCAGTATCGGTAAGGGCTCAGAGAAATTTGCCATCACAGCGCGAGAGGCAAGCAAGCAATCACGCAGATTTAGAATCCCTGAAGTAACAGAGGTAGCAACAACTGCTCAAATCTGTGAAGCAATCAAGCTCAGTGATCTTGCAATTGCTTTTCATGAAAGTGCTACAAGTAAATTATCTGATCAAGTTTCTTCCCACAACGTTGAACATTTGTTAATCATCATCGGACCTGAAGGTGGATTAACCGATGAGGAGATTGCCGCATTTACAGAAGCTGGTGCCAAGGTCGCCCTCATGGGTCGTCCTATTCTTCGTTCGGCACATGCTGGTATTGCAGCTGTTTCAGCCGTCTCTGCACTTTTAAAGGTATGGTAATTGCGTGGCCTTAGATCCCAACTGCATCTTTTGCAAAATCATTGAAGGAGAAATCCCGGCTGACATTGTGTTGCGCAATGAAAACGTTGTTGCATTCAATGATTTAAACCCTCAAGCACCCACGCATGTCTTGCTCGTGCCAACTTTGCACACAGAAAATGCTGCAGGCATTGCCCGCAATAGCGCGACGATTACCGCAGACCTTTTCTTGGCTGCCGATCAGATCGCACAAGAGCGTGGTCTTAACGGCTACCGAACTGTTTTTAACACCGGAGAAGAGGCAGGTCAGAGTGTTTTCCACGCTCACCTGCACCTGCTGGGTGGGCGCGCCATGGCATGGCCACCCGGTTAAAGATAGATTTACACCTATATGGAGCGAACGCTGATCACTGTCCCTAACGCCATTTCAATGGTTGCTGTTGTGGGTCCGCATGATGACAACTTACGAGTTATTGAAGCAGCATTTCCATCTGTCAACATCACTGTGCGCGGCAATGAGATTACTTTGCGTGGTCCTCACATTGATTGCGCACGTCTAGAAAACTTGTTCAACGAGATGATGGTTGTTATTCGCAGCGGCAACATCCTCAATGTCGATGCGGTCAACCGTGCCATTGCCATGTTGGAAAATGATCCAGTTGATCATCCAGCAGAGGTCATGTCACTTAACATTGTTAGCAATCGCGGTCGGACCATTAGACCAAAGACAGCTAATCAAAAGCGCTATGTGGATGCAATTGAAGATCACACAATCACCTTTGGCATTGGCCCTGCTGGAACGGGTAAGACCTACCTTGCGATGGCAATGGCTGTTGCGGCGCTACAAGCAAAGAAGATCAACCGAATTATTCTGACACGTCCGGCTGTTGAGGCTGGCGAAAGTTTAGGTTTCTTGCCTGGAACGCTGAGTGAAAAGATTGATCCATACCTGCGCCCATTATTTGATGCACTCCATGACATGATCGATATCGACACAATTCCGCGTCTGATGCAATCAGGAATTATTGAGGTTGCACCGCTTGCCTATATGCGTGGTCGCACACTCAATGATGCCTTCGTAATCTTGGATGAGGCACAAAACACCACACCAGAACAGATGAAGATGTTTTTAACCCGTCTTGGCTTTGGTTCCAAAATGGTTATTACGGGCGATGTGACTCAGATCGATCTACCAAACTCCCAAAAATCTGGTCTTAAAGTGGTTCGCGATATTTTGCAGGAAATCGATGACATCGCCTTCCTTGAATTAACAGCAGAAGATGTTGTCCGCCACCGCCTCATTGGCGACATTGTTAAGGCCTATGACAAGTTTGATGAAGCCCGATTGGGATTGCGACCAATTCGCCAACAATGACAATTGAAGTAACAAACACTTCAGGGCAATTAGTTCCAGCTACTGAAATAAACTCCCTACTCACCTTTGCCTTGTTAGAACTAGCGCTCAATCCTGAGTGTGAAGTCAGCGTTTCTTTTGTCGATGATGACTACATGACCGAGCTACATATCAAGTGGATGGATGAACCAGGCACCACAGATGTTCTTTCATTTCCGATGGATATGCCACAGACTCCAGGTGAGGCTGTCACACTGGGGGATATTGTTATTAGTCCAGTTGTTGCATGCAGAGCAGGCAAAAGCTCAAGGTCATTCAATAGAGCACGAGATTTACATTTTGGCTGTACATGGCTTGTTACATATCATTGGTTACGACCATGCTGATAAGGCAGAAGAAAAAGTTATGTTTGATCTGCAAGAAAAAATAGTAAGAGATTGGCAGAAAGGTTTATGAGCCCCATAGCGATAGTCAGCATTATTGCCTTGCTTATTTTTGCAGGCTTCTTAGCTGCCTCTGAATCAGCACTTACCTCTATTTCACGCGTTGTCATTGAAGAGATCGAGGGCAAGCGCGGCACAGCTCTACTGCGCAAATACACCGCCCAACCTGCCCGCTACCTGAATGTGATTTTGCTGGTTCGAAAGCTCTGTGAGTTCACCGCCACTGTTTTATTAGCAGTTATCTTGCTGCGCAATTACTCAAGTGCCCAAGCAATGGCGCTGACAGTTGTCATCATGGTTGTGCTCTCATACGTTGTAGTTGGTGTTGGTCCGCGCACATTAGGTAAGCAGCAACCACACAAATACGCACGTTACGGAATTATCGTTGCCTACGGTTTGGCATTCTTGCTCGGTCCTGTGACAAAGCTGCTGATTGCAGTTGGCAATGCAATGACACCAGGTAAGGGATTTAGATCAGGACCTTTCACATCTGAAGCAGAGCTAAGAGATCTCGTAGATCAAGCACACGAGCGCGGCCTAGTGGAATCTGATGAGCACGAGATGATTCACTCAGTGTTTGAACTTGGCGACACCTTGGTTCGCGAATTAATGGTTCCTCGCACCGACATGGTGTGGGTGGAAAAGGATAAGAGTTTGCGCCAAGGGTTATCACTTGCCCTTCGAAGCGGTTATTCACGTATTCCAGTTATTGGCGATGGCATCGACAACATTGTCGGAATTGTTTATGTCAAAGATTTAGCAAAGCGCGCACTTGACCACCATGAGTCTGAGCACACCGAAACAATTGAAAAGCACATGCGTCCTGCCAACTTTGTCCCTGAAATCAAGATGGCAGATGATCTGCTTAAAGAGATGCAGAAGAATCAGATCCACCTTGCGATCGTGGTTGATGAGTATGGTGGCACAGCAGGAATCATCACTATTGAAGACATCATCGAAGAAATTGTGGGCGAAATTGAAGATGAGTTTGATGATGGTGAAGAAGATTTCACCTGGCTTACTCCTGATAAGGGCCGCGCAAAGGCCACACTTCATATTGAAGATTTAGCTGATGAGTTAAAAATTGAGATTGAAAAAGAAGAGTATGAAGATATCGACAGTATTGGTGGATTAATGGCGCAAAAACTTGGCCGTGTTCCAATCGCAGGATCAACAATTTCTTGGCATGGCTTCTCCATCACATCAGAGCGCCCACAGGGCCGTCGTCGCAGAATTTCATCTGTTCTTGTCGAGCGTCTTGTGGAAGAGATTGAGGACGCTGAGTAACGATAGAATGCGCTCATGCGTATCGTTCGATTCACCCCAGGTCCAGATGCTGGCTTAGGCCAAGATCCTTTATTTGGAATCCTTGAAGATAATGACCTAATCAGCATCATCAGTGGTGATCCGATTTACTCTGGAATCCAAAAGACGGCAGCAACAATTGAACTGAGCAAAGTACGTTTACTAGCGCCAATTATCCCGCGCTCAAAGGTTGTCTGTGTGGGCAAGAACTACGCCGATCACGCCGCTGAAATGGGTGGGGTTGTTCCTGATGAACCAATTATTTTCTTAAAGCCAAACACATCTGTGATCGGTCCTAACGACACAATTGTCTGGCCAGAGATGTCAGAGCGCATTGATCATGAAGCAGAGCTTGCAATTGTGATTGGACGTATTTGCAAGGATGTTCCTAAAGAGCGTGTTAATGATGTGATCTTTGGATACACCATCGCCAATGATGTGACCGCCCGTGATTTGCAGAAGAAAGATGGACAGTGGACTCGTGCGAAAAGCTTTGACACTTTCTGTCCAATTGGCCCATGGGTTGATACAGATTTCGTTCCTGGCACACAAAAGATCACAGCCACCATTGCAGGTGAAGTAAAGCAATCTGCGTCGATCAGCGACATGATCTTTGATGTGCCAACAATTGTTAATTTTGTTTCACGTGTGATGACACTGCTACCTGGTGACATCATCCTGACCGGCACACCAGCGGGCATTGGCCCCATGGTTGCAGGACAAAAGGCAACTATGGCAATTGAAGGACTTGGCGAACTAACTAACAAGGTGAGTGCACAGTAAATGGCTAACAAGGTCAAGGTTCGCTTCGCACCATCTCCAACAGGTGATCTACACGTTGGAAACATCCGCACAGCACTTTTTGATTGGGCCTATGCCCGTCACACAGGCGGCACCTTCTTATTTCGGATTGAAGATACCGACACCACCCGCGTTACAGATGAGTACATCAATGCAGCCATAGATACTCTTAAATGGCTTGGGCTTGATTGGGATGAGGGTCCAGAAGTTGGTGGCGACAACGGTCCATACCTGCAATCACAGCGCTTAGATATTTATGCAACGTGGGCACAAAAGTTTCTAGATCAAAAAGATGCGTATCACTGCTACTGCTCACCAGATGAGTTAGAAGCAGTAAGAGAAGCACAACGCAAAGCTAATGTGGCACCTGGCTATAACGGGCATTGCCGCGAGCTAACTGCGGAGCAAATTGCAGCCTATAAGGCCGAGGGACGCGGGGCAGTAGTCCGCATGCGTATGCCAGATGGCAGCACAACCTTTAACGATTTAATTCGTGGGGATGTTTCCTTTGATCACAACTTTGTTCCAGACTTTGTACTCGTTCGAGCAGATGGTTCACCGCTCTACACATTAGCTGTTGCCGTAGATGACATCTTGATGAAGGTCACCCACGTATTGCGCGGAGAAGATTTACTCTCATCTACTCCACGTCAGATCCGTGTGTATCAGGCAATGGGTGTTGCACTTGAGGATTACCCAGTATTTGCTCACCTGCCCTTTGTAATGGGCCAGGACAACGCAAAGCTTTCCAAGCGAAATGGCGAGGTATCTATTGCTTGGTATCGCGAGATGGGCTTCTTGCCAGAGGCAATTTGTAACTATCTTGCACTTCTTGGTTGGTCACCGGGAGATGATGTAGAAAACATCACCATGAAGCAGTTAACTGAGATGTTTACAGTTGAAAAGGTTCATTCTTCTCCTGCCCGCTTTGATATGAAAAAGCTTGAAGCGATCAATGGTGACAAGATCCGCGCGCTCACATTAGATGAGTTCTTAAAGTGGTCTTTGCCGTTTTTAACAAAGGCAGATGTAATTACTGGTACTGATGCAGAGATCGAATTAGTAAAAAAGGCCCTGCCTTTGATTCAAGAGCGCATCATTATGCTCAATGAAGTGCCAAAGATGCTCAAGTTCTTGTTCACAAAGAGTTTCTCGGTAGATGCCGAATCTGTTGCAAAGATTACTGATGAGGGATCTAAGGCGATTTTGCAGCGCTCTCTTAAGGAGCTAGAAACAGTTTCAGTCTGGAACCACGAAAATATCGAAGCTGTTCTGCGCGCATCTCTGATTGAGGAAATGGCACTGAAGCCCCGTATTGCATTTACCGCACTTCGTATTGCAACCACCGGCAGCACGATCTCTCCACCACTATTTGAATCAATGGAATTACTCGGCAAAGAGGCCTGTTTACTGCGTATTAACGCGGGATTGGCACTATAAATCCGCTGGTATTCTTTGCTCTTGCAATACAAGGCCTAAAAAACCTTGGGGTATGGGGTAATTGGCAGCCCTGCTGATTCTGGTTCAGTAAGTCTAGGTTCGAGTCCTGGTACCCCAGCGCAGTACAGCATTACAACTTAATATCGTTCTAGGAAATCTTTCCCGTCAAAGGGATCGTGGCCCCGTCGTCTAGCGGCCTAGGACTCTGGCTTCTCAAGTCAGCTACGAGGGTTCGAATCCCTTCGGGGCTACCACTGATATCTCTCTTCTCACACAGCAATTGTGTGAGGGGAGAGATTTTTGTTTTATCTACTCCACAAAAGTAATGGTGGCGCATCCTGGCGCTTGTTTTCTGCAATCCAGGTAGCACCATCTAAGTTATCGCCAGAAGACTGCACAATTACTGCGTTAGGAAGTTTGGCATTGATTTCAAGTGCGATCTTGGTTGAATAGGAAGAATTGCGCACTGGACCACCTTGAATAACTATTTCAGGTGAATCAGCCTTTTTTCCACCACAGCCATACCAAGCAGCAACGGCAGATTGAGCAAGTAGGTATGCACCTTCATCAACAATTGCAGTTGCCGTTGAAATACCAGCATCTGCAGCGTCCAAAACCTTTTTTGCAGTCCTTGTCGCAAGGTTCACAGCATCAACACTGTTCCTAATTTCTAGTGCAAAGTAGGCAGCAATCTCATCTGCAAAGTAATCAACCATTTCAGGATCATCTCCGCGGCCCTGACGAAGTGCTAATGCTTTGGTAATTGCTAATTTACCTAACCAGAAGCCACTACCTTCATCACCGAATGTGTTTCCCAGGCCATCACGATGTGCGTAATTTCCATCTAAACCACCAATAGCAACAACGCCGCCGCCCACAGAGAGCACAACACCGTTGCGGCCTCCAAGTGAGCCAACAAAACCAGCTAGACCATCATCTATGACAGCTACTTCTTTGGCACCAAAGAACTCTTGGCACAGTTGTAGGTATTTTTGTGGCTCTGAGACCACACCATAAAAACCGGTACAAGAGAGTGCAACTACATCTGCTTGAAATTTTTGTGATGATTCAAAGACTGCTCGTAGTGCAGGCAAAGGATTTTCTCCGGCAACCTTGCCGCGATCAGAGGTAATCAAGAGATCGCCTTGTTTAAAGCGAGATCCTGATTGGCCTAGATCCACTGCCAGCACTTCATTGATAGCCATAAAAGGAAGGATACTTGAATGGATGTGGGAAGATAAGGACATCACTTACTAAGGAGACAACGATGGCCACAGCAAAGAAAGCAGTTGCAAAGAAGGCACCTGCAAAGCGAGCAGCAGCCCCTGTCGTTCAACCTCGTCATGATCGCGTTGATTGGCGTTCGCTGTATGTGTATGCGGTTTGTTTGATTACTTTGCTCGTTACCTTGTTTGCTACCGTCTCTTTGATCAACGCAATCATGAATGCTGTGTTTCCAGATCCTGGCTACATAGACATCTACGCAAAGCCTGAAAATGCCCCATCGGCGGATTTGCTTGCCCAACAAGAAGAGAACAATCAGGTTCAGGCGCTAAAGAGAATCTTTACTTCATTTACAACGATTGCTATAGCTGCTCCGCTGTATCTCTATCACTGGCGCACAGCACGCAAGCTTGAAAACTAACCGATTAGTTCGCGGTTACGCTTTAACTTCACGCTCGTGATTACATGGGCGCTCTGTGTGGGTTTCATAACAAGGATCACACAGCAGTACTAATTGATGGCATTCTGCCTTTTGGCAGTTCCTAAACTGCTTTGTAGCACTCTTACATTCAGCGCATTCGCCCAATCAACTTTGTGTGATCACTAAAATCAATAGTGAGGCGATCATCAAAGGTATACAAAGAGCCTTCCCATAATCCGTCATCGCCAAACTTATTGCCATAGCGAACGATGCCGCCCTTGATTTGATAGACCTCTTTGAAACCACGGTTTTTCATCACAACAGACAAGATCTCACAACGAATACCGCCGGTGCAGTAGGTGACAATTGGCTTGTCCTTCATGTGGTCATACTTGCCACTTTCAATTTCTGCCACAAAGTCATGTGTTGTTTCAACATCTGGCACGACTGCATCTTTAAATTTACCGACCTTGGCTTCAAATGCGTTACGGCCATCAAAGAAGAAGACATCATCCCCGCGCTCTTCCACAAGCTTGTTCACTTCTTCTGGGCGCAGATGGACTCCGCCGCCAATAACGCCGTTTTCATCAACTTTAATCTCATCAGGATTACCAAAAGCAACAAGTTCTGGACGAATCTTGATCTTTAACTTAGGAAAATCTTGTCCCGTACCATCAGACCATTTGAAATCAATCTTTTTAAACCCTGGGTATGCCTTTGTGGCCTTTACATACTTCTTAAGATCTTCCATCTTGC
Source organism: Candidatus Planktophila sp. (assembly GCA_964203475.1). Taxonomy (GTDB): domain Bacteria; phylum Actinomycetota; class Actinomycetes; order Nanopelagicales; family Nanopelagicaceae; genus Planktophila. The sequence goes on from CAXNLR010000003.1 coordinate 162,823, forward strand.
CACCCAACGTTCCGTTAATACCGTGGGGAGAAACAATGATGCGACCTTTAATGCCAAGTGATTCACACAAAGTTTTCTGCCACAACTTAAGGGCATCAGTATCTGTTATTGGCGTGAAGCCATAGAACAGAATTACTTTGTCTAGATCCATAGGGGCATTCTAACGCTTGAGTTGGTTAGACTTAAAACCATGAAAAGGCTGCGCGGGTTA
>CAXNLR010000004.1:0-71338 GCA_964203475.1 Candidatus Planktophila sp.
CGCATGTGCTGCAAGATTTACACCACACATGGAATTCAACTTCAGTCGCTCGCCTACTTCACCAGGTTCACGCATAGACCAACCAAGTACAGGGCCCTTAACTTTTCCTAACAATTCAACTGCTGGTGATGCATCAGAAAACGAAGCCATAAACAAGAATGTGTAGGTCAGCTTCTGGAAGTGTTCACTGCAGCAACATCTTCAACTGTCATCACCAGTTCTGCTGGTCCAACCACTGATGGCGCCTAGTTCTGTGAGCAATGCGCGAGCGCTATCAAAATTTGCTTGAGCGCATCCGAGGTCGAAGGTAGGCCGCGCTAGTGCGACAAGAGCAACGGTGCTCATTTATACCTCCAGTGGTAAGACCTCTTGGAGGAGGGTGCCACTCTAAAACCTGTGCGTCAATGGCAAATGGGGGATTTTGCGCTTCGTTATAGGACCGTGATGCAGGTTATTTTTGAAGCAAAAATGCTCTGGTCCGACCATTGACCTCAAAAGCGGGCCAATCTGGGTCGTTTGTAAGCATCTTTACGCCTGCAGATGTGGCCAGGATGGTGTCCTCAGCCTTCCAACCCTTACCTGTTGGGTTCCAGGCAATGGGTTGGTTCTCGGCTATTACGCGTGCTGAGCTCTGATTTGCTGGCCAATCGCGAGGCAGAAATCCTGTTGGTCCTCCCTGATGGTGCTTGGTCCACTCTTCGGCATCAAAACCATAAGCGGGATAGGCAGCGATGGCCGCATTAACTGGATCTGAAAAGGCCTTGCCCACAACGGTCGCATCTAACAGCGCAGCTTCAACTTTATATATTGAGGTGTATTCATTAATCATCGAATCTGTCACTTCGCCAAAGGTAACGATGCGGGTAACTGATGCGATCAAACCTTTTCGCTTTGCGCAGATGGATGCAGATACACGATTTCCAACAACCGCATCTGTTGGCAAAGGGATGCCGAAATTTATGAACGCGATCAGCACCAGCAACTCCTAGAAAAGCGACCTCTAAATCTGCTTGCCACAATGAATGAGTAATTAATCCTGCAACATCGATTTCTCGGTCTGAACTTTCCACCTGCTTCATGGCATTACCTAAAGCAACAGCTGCGTCACTGCAAATCTCTTTAAATCGCTCCACATCAGTCTCAATCAGTGATGCTCGAAGCATTTCAATTTCTGTACCTAGGTCAATGCGATCACCGCCGGGTTGGTCGCTGCCAACTTTTGATCCCGTTGGCAGCTGAGGATCACGGCCCTCAGACCACTTAACGGTTTTAACTGTAATTTCACTAGGAAGTTCTTCTGCGATAAGACGTGGCGCTTCAACAACATTTGTAATTGCAGTCGCAGAATCCTGCGTAATGATCAAATCAAAACATGCTGCATCAATTGTTGTTGGGACATGTGCACGTCCTGCAATTGCCCACGCTAAATTTGGATTGCGGCGCAGGACAAAGGCATCTAATCCCTTAGCCTTCATGAGATCACGAAGTGGCTGAATACGTTGATTAAATACGCTCATAGTGGTGATATTACAACCGACCAGCTTGATGCACGCGCTTTAAGAACTCTTGAGTCTTTGGGTTCTGAGGGTTGTGCAGCACCTGATCTGCTGTTCCGCGCTCAACAATGTTTCCTGACTCTAAGAAACAGACTTCATCAGCAACCTGTGTTGCAAAGCCCATTTCATGCGTTGCTAGGACCATGGTCATTCCATCGCTCTTTAAATCTCGCACAGCAGATAAAACTTCATTAACAAGTACTGGGTCGAGTGCGGATGTGACTTCATCCAGTAGCAACAAACGTGGATTAACAGCTAAGGAACGAATGATTGCAACTCTTTGTTGCTGTCCCCCACTCAGGCGATCTGGGTATTGATCTGCTTTGTCTGATAGATCAAAGCGTTTCAACAGTGCTAAAGCAGCAGTATTTGCTTCATCTTTGCTCTTGCCATGCACCTTGATGGGCGAGAGTGTGATGTTTTCCAAAACTGTTTTATGTGGGAAAAGGTTAAATGATTGAAAAACCATTCCTAACCGGCGGCGCACATCATCCACATTAATCAGCGGATCAGAGATTTCATCGCCATCTAAAAAGATCTGTCCATCATCGATGGATTCGAGCAAATTAATGCAGCGAAGCAACGTTGATTTACCTGATCCTGAAGCACCGATTAAAACGGTTGCAGTGTGTTCAGGAACTTTCAATGAAAGATCATTTAAGACAAGTTCGGATCCAAAGGATTTACGGATATTGACTAGCTCTAGAACATTACTCATTAGATCGCACCCTCTGAATTCTGAGCACTGGTGCGCTGTCTGATGGCACGATCTGTGTAGCGGGTCATCGGAATAGTAATGAGCAAGAACAAGATTGCCGCAACAACGTAAGGGGTGTAATTAAAGGTACGGCTGGCATTAATCTGGGCAGCACGTACGGCATCTGTTACCCCAAGAATTGAAACTAAACCTGTGTCTTTCAAAAGTGATACAAAGTCATTTAACAAAGGTGGAACCACGCGGCGAATTGCTTGAGGCAAAACAACAAAGCGCATTGTTTGACCTGAGGTTAGTCCTAAAGATCTTGCCGCTGCGCGCTGGCTAGGGTGGATAGATAAAATTCCGCTTCGGATAACTTCGGCAACGTAGGCTGAATAGGTAAGCACAACGGCAACAGTTCCTAGAAAGATGACATTGCTGGAAACGCCCTTGAGTCCAAGTGCCGGTACACCAAAACCAACAAGCAAGATAATCAAGATAAGTGGCGCACCACGAAAAATATCTACATAAGCAGTTGCTAAAAATCTAAATGGCGTGAGTGCTGGGGACTTTGTTGTTCGAAGTAAGGCTAAACCAAGTGCAATAACTCCAATTGCTGCCCCACCAATAAATGTGAGCTGCAGATTAATCCAAAGACCCTTAACTACTGTTGGGAATACTTCTTTGCCGTATTCGATATCAAAGAAGGTAGTTTTAACAGTTTCCCAGCCGGGTGATGTAACAAGAATCAGGGCCAGTGTGCCAAGTACAAAAATAGAAGATGCCGCAGCAATACCTGCTTGCTTGCGGCTTATCGCGCGCCTGGATTGGCGGCGTTGAATCTCACGTGAGCTTGGCGACCACGCAGAGCGTTGCTTCTCTGACATGGTCGCCAAACTACCGTGTTTACTTCTTAGTTTCTATTACGGCTTCAATACAGGAGCGCCAGCATCAGTTGCTAGCCACTTATCTGTAATTGCTGCCAATGTGCCATCAGCTGTGATTGCATCAACTGCGCCTGAAACACATGAGGTCAGCTTGCTGCCCTTAGTAAGCAAGAGACCGAACTGATCTCCAGCACCAGTTGATGGAAGCTGTCCAACGATGAGACCGTTTGGAACTTCAACACCTGAAAGGTAGAAAGCTGTTGGTAGATCAACAACTAGACCATCGATCTGCTTGTTCTTAAGTGCAGAAACACCAGCAGCGTTGTCGTTAAACACCTGAGGTGTTGAGCCAATCTGGTTTGAAATCGCATCTAGTGATGTTGTTCCAACAGCTGCGCCAAGCTTTGCGCCCTTAAGTTCTGCAAGAGTTGTCTTTCCTTCGATCTTGCTTCCCTTGAATGAAACGATAGCTTGTGGAGCTGTGTAGTAAGGAGATGAGAAATCAACCGCTGTCTTGCGCTCTTCTGTAATTGAGAATTGCTGCAAGTTGAAGTCAAAGTTCTTTTCTCCTGGTGTCACAGCAGAATCAAATGTGGTGCGGACCCAAACGACATCTGCTGCATCAAAACCGAGTTGCTTGGCAACTGCGTATGCAACTGCGCCTTCAAAACCATTTCCGGTCTCTGGTGCATCATCGATAACCCATGGGTAGTAAGCAGGCTCGCCTGTTGCGATTGTTAGCTTGCCTTCAGTAACTGTTGCAAGATCTGCCTTGGCACATGATGCGCTCTCAGATGTTGCTGAATCAGATGAAGAACAGCCTGTCAGTGTTAGTGCAGCTGCAATTACAACTGCTGAAAAAATTCCAAAACGCTTTTTCAACTCAATCTCCTAAAGTGTCAGGGGATCTTCACTAACCAAACTAACGTGTGAAGTGCAGTTAGTTAGACCCACGCTTGCCGACATAAGTGCTGTCGGCCTGGTCTTCACCCGGAGCACCCCGCCGCGGTGGAGGGTTGCCGTCCAGTTAGCCGGGGCTTGATTCTGGAACTCATGACCAAGTGCAAATATTATTGGTAGGTCCACCAGTTGTCGACATGCAAATGAGGTGCAACTGCGCGTGAAATGCACTCCTACCTGTGAGTTGACGCTTAAATCCCTTGCCACGGCATGAGCCTGCGCTTACCCTTGCGTATTCCAATTTAGGGTGGTCACCATGAAGTACAAGTCTGTAAAAGGTTTGCTCAAAAGTGATGAGTCGCTGATCCCGGTTACTTTCATCGACAAGCTGGAAGATATTTTGCACGGCTTCCTTGGAATCCTATTGTTTATTGTTTCAATCTTGGCCGCTGGTTATAGCTTGCAGCGCCTCATTGAAACTCGTCCATTCTTTCCAGTGGGAATGATCCAAGGAATCAATGACATTTTATTTGTTGTAATCATTCTAGAAATTATGCGAACTGTGATTGTTCGCTTTACTGATGGAATTTTTCAGCTTGATAACTTCTTGATTATTGGTGTTATCGCAGCAGTTCGACACATTCTGACAGTTGGTGCATCTCTTACTATGGAGAAAGAAAAGACAACCGAATACTTCAATCGTGCACTTATTGAAATGGGTGTTAATACCGGAATTGTTTTGGCACTTGTCTTTGCGCTATTTCTTTCTCGCGCAGCCAGAGCTTCATCTAAGAAGTAAAAGCACTAGCTCATATTCATGAGCACTTACTGGTGGCGGGTGAAGGATTTGAACCTTCGAAGGCAGAGCCGGGGGATTTACAGTCCCCTCCCATTGGCCGCTCGGGCAACCCGCCAAGGTCGAACAAGTACTGCGGCAATTATGGATAGTGCGAAGGGAAAGGATACCTTAGGCACGTGCGCGCACAAACCGCGCTTTCAACCAGTGAAGGAGCCCACACCATGGCAGCAGATAGCAGTTTCGACGTAACCTCCAAGATCGACCGTATGGAGCTCGACAACGCCATTAATCAGGCGGTCCGTGAGATTGAAACCCGCTTTGATTTCAAAAATACTGGTTCAAAGATCGAACTCGAAGGCGACAAAGTCTTGATCGAAGCAGACACAGAAGAGCGTGCAAAAGCAGCGCTGGACGTTGTTAAAGACAAGATGATTAAACGAGGCGTTTCATTGAAGCACCTTGATGCAGGCGAGCCACAACTGTCAGGAAAGATCTACAAGATTGCCGCTCCTTTGAAGGAGGGCATCTCAACTGAAAATGCCAAGAAGATTGCAAAGATGATTCGCGATGAGGGTCCAAAGTCAGTTAAGACCCAGATCCAAGGCGATGAACTTCGTGTGACATCAAAGAGTCGCGATGATCTGCAGGAAACAATGGCCATGGTCAAAGATGGTGGCTGGGACTTTGCAGTTCAATTTACGAACTTTAGATAATTGAGTAAAAACAAGCTCGGCCTTCTATTTGGAGTCAGTGCATACTCATTGTGGGGTGCCTTCCCTTTGTATTGGCCTTTGCTTGAACCTGCCAATCCTCTAGAAATTGTTTCGCACAGAGCTGTATGGACATTGGTCTTTTGTTTTATTGTTTTGGCTGCAACAAAGGCACTTAAATCAACCCTTGCAACTTTAAAACGTCCAACAGTTGCGGTGAAACTATTTCTTTCATCCCTTTTAATTTCAATTAACTGGCTTGTCTATATCTGGGCTACAAATAATGAGCATGTAGTGGAAGCATCTTTGGGTTACTACATCAACCCACTCATCATTATTGGTTTTGGAGTTATCTTCCTGAAAGAAAAGATGCGGCCATTGCAGTGGGCGGCGGTCTCAATTGCAACTCTTGGGGTCTTGGTCTTAACTTTCGATTACGGTCGCTTGCCGTGGATTGCATTAGCTCTTGCTCTCTCATGGGGCAGTTACGGATTGATAAAGAAGCAGTTGGGTCTTGGAGCTCTAGAGGGACTTGCAATTGAAACCTTCATCTCTAGTTTCTTCTATCTGGCATACCTGATTTATATAGGTAATCAGGGCACCGGTCAGTTTGGACATAGCTGGGGCTTAACAGCTCTACTTATTAGCGCTGGAGCGGTAACTGCAATTCCGCTTCTATTGTTCAACGGCTCAACTAACAGACTTCCATTTACAACTATCGGGCTGTTGCAATACATAACCCCAACACTGCAATTTTCTATTGGAGTGTGGGTTTTAAATGAAGATATGCCAACTGCTCGTTGGATTGGGTTCTTGGTTATTTGGGCAGCACTTGTGACGTTAGCTATTGACTTGATTAAATCAAGCAGAACGGTCAATAACAGCGTCGCATAGCGACATCAACGCACCTGTTGCATCATTGATAGGCAATGGGCCAAGTGCTCCGCGCGCTTGTTTTGCGACTTGATGAAGTTGTTCGCGAGCCTCATCCAGTGCTTTGTGATTACGCAAAGATTTTAGTACTTGCTGAACAGTTGTTTCATCCTCAATAGGTCCACTTAGTAAACGCTTTAGCTCAGCATCTGCTGGCTCATTTGATTTCATAACATTTAAAGTCACCAGTGTTGGAACTCCCTCACGTAGATCTGTTCCTGGAGTCTTTCCTGATTGATTTGATTCACTGGCAATATCAATAACATCATCTGCTAACTGAAATGCCACACCGATCTTTTCACCAAAGACTGTAACTGTTTCGGTGATGTCTGCAGGTGCACCAGAAATCATCCCACCATATCGAGCTGAAGCTGCAATTAAAGAGCCAGTCTTGTCAGCGACAACCTTTAGATAATGTTCCAGTGGATCTTGGCCAGGGTTTGGACCTTGCGTTTCCATGATCTGTCCAATAACTAAACGCTCAAAGGTTCGTGCTTGCAGACGAACTGCTGCTGGACCAAGGTCTGCCAATAAATCAGATGATTTAGCGAATAAGAAATCTCCCGTGAGAATTGCAATGGTGTTTCCCCAACGCATGTTGGCACTTTCCACTCCGCGACGAAGTGGTGCCTCATCCATAACATCATCGTGATACAGGGTTGCAAGGTGGGTAATCTCGCAGGCAACAGCTGCGGCGATGATGCCATCGCGGGTTGGATCCCCGTATTGCGCCGTTAAAAGGGTTAAAAGTGGGCGTAGTCGCTTCCCACCTGCTGCCACAAGGTGATGGGCGGTCTCATCAACAAATGGGTATTCACTGCGAGTGTGACTTCGTAGCAACGCTTCGACATCGGCCATTTGGCTTATTAATTGCGCCTCTAAAACAGGTGCAACATTTGGAATGCCGAAGGTGGACATTAGCGAATGAAGGTTGCGAGATCAGTAATAAAGCTCAGTAGTGGTGCTGGATAAACTCCCAGCGCCACTGTGACAACAAGTGCGATAACAACTGTTGCTTGGGTCAAGATTGAAGGAATCTCAACGCTTGTTCCATCTTCAGTTGCATCTGTAAAGAACATCAAAACAATTACACGAATATAGAAAAACGCTGCGATCATAGAAGAAAGCACGCCAGCAATTACGACGCCCTTAGCTCCGCTTTCATAGGCAGCTGAGAAAATAGAGAACTTTCCAATAAATCCGCTTGTCAGTGGAATTCCTGCAAAAGCTAACAAGAACAGTGCAAATGATGTGGCAGCAAATGGAGAACGCTTTCCTAGACCCTTCCAACGGTTTAGATCTGTCACTTCACCAGATGAGTCGCGGACCAGTGTCACAACACCAAATGCACCAACGGTTGCAACACCGTATGCGAATAAGTAGAAGATTGTTGCATCAAGGCCTGCCTTGTTAAGAGCAATAACACCTGAGAGCAAGAATCCTGCGTGTGCAATTGAAGAGTAGGCCAGCATGCGCTTCACATCGCGCTGGGCGATTGCAACAAGTGAACCCAAAAGCATGGTCACGATTGCAATACCTGACAAAACCGGAGTCCAAGACCATTGAGCATTAGCAAAGACGGTGTAATAAATACGAAGCATTGCGCCAAAGGCTGCAACCTTTGTTGCTGCAGCCATAAACGCAGTTATTGGTGTTGGAGCACCTTGATACACATCTGGTGACCATGCATGGAATGGAACTGCGCCAACCTTGAAGAGCAAGCCAATTGATAGGAAAGCAATACCGATAAGAAGCAGAACATCATTTCCGCCCCCACCAACAATTGATTCACGAATTCCTGCAAAGGTAATTGAGCCTGAAAAACCATAAAGATAGGCGGCACCAAAGAGGAAAAAGGCTGATGCAAAAGATCCCAGAAGGAAATACTTCAGCGCTGACTCTTGAGATGCCAGACGGCGACGACGAGAAAGTCCAGCCATCAAATACAAAGGCAGCGAAAGCATTTCTAGTGCCACAAATAGCATGATCAAATCACTAGCAACAGGGAAAATCATCATTCCTGCAACAGCAAATAATGTAAGTGGATATACCTCAGTAACTTGATTTCCAGCTTGTGCAGCTTCACGTTCTTCAGCTGAGCCAGGAAGAGCAGCAGCTAGAGGAGTGAAGTGTTCAGTATCTGCAATTAAGAAGATAGAAATAATTGCAATGATAAGAATTGAGGCCTGTAGTAACACTGCTGGTCCATCAATAACGATTGAGCCCATTGCAGCAGTTAGTGATTGTTCTCCGCGAATGCGCCATAACTGCATTAGTGCAAGAAGCAGGGTTCCAAGTGTCAGAGTTAGCTGAACAACTGGGCGCAACGCCTTTGATACAAACGCTTCAACCAAGACACCGATGAGTGCGCCGCCAAGGAGAATAAGAATTGGTGAAAGTAATGTGTATGAAAGAACTGGCGCTGTAAATGTCATTACTTGCCCCCATTAGTTGGTGCTGGATCTGTGAATCCCATTTGTGAAATCACGTGTGATGCCGCTGGGTTAATCACATTCAAGAGTGGAGAAGGATAGAAACCCAACACCACAATGATTGCAATAATTGGTGCAATGGCTAACTTCTCACGCAAGTTAAGATCCTTCAGATTCTCATTACCTGCCGTTGTAGGACCATGCAGAGCTTTCTGAACTGGAATCAAGATGTATAGCGCAGCCAAAACAATTCCGAAGGTTGCGATGATTGCGTGCACTGGGTAACGAGTAAATGTTCCTACTAGAACTAAGAATTCGCTCACAAAACTTGAAAGACCAGGAAGTGCCAACGAGGACAAGCCGGCAATAAAGAATGTCCATGCCATAACTGGGGTTACTCGCTGCAGATCCACCAAATTCTGCAATTGTTGAAGAACCACGACGTGAAATCATCCAGCCGGCAACTAAGAACAGTGCTGCCGTTGAGAAACCGTGGTTAAACATATACAAAATCGCCCCGCTTTGACCTTGTGAGGTCATAGCAAAGATTCCCATAGTGATGAATCCAAAGTGAGAAATCGATGTGTAGGCGATCAATCGCTTAATGTCCTTTGCGCCAATGGCAAGGAATGCTCCGTAAATAATTGAGATAACAGCAAGCACCATGATCACTGGCGTGAAAGTCTTACTTGCTTCTGGGAATAAGGTGAGGCAATAACGAATCATTCCGAAGGTGCCGACCTTGTCTAGCACTCCGAGTAGTAGAACCGATGTTCCTGGAGTTGCAGATTGTGCTGCATCTGGCAGCCATGTGTGGAATGGCCAAACAGGTGCCTTGATGGCAAATGCAATAAAGAATCCTAAGAACAAGAGGTTCTGAGTTGTCGATGACATCTGTAGCTCTGAAAGTCTATTGATATCAAATGTGTGACCACCTTGAGCACCTGACATCACATAGAGCGCGATAATCGATGCGAGCATCAATAATCCACCAACAAGGCTGTAAATCAAGAACTTAACAGCAGCAGCTGAACGCTCACCACTTCCGTAACCACCAATAAGGAAGTACACCGGAATCAACATGGCTTCAAAGATTACGTAGAACAAGAAAACATCTGTTGCGGCAAAGACACCGATCATCATTGTTTCAAGAACAAGAATAAGAATGTAGAAAGTCTTAACACTCCAACGTCCACCGTGTGCCTCATTCCAACCCGCAAGCACAACTACTGGAGCCAAAATCGTAGACATCAAGATAAGAACTAGCGCGATTGCATCAACACCAAGAGCATAATTAATTCCAAAACTCGGAATCCATGAATACTTCTCTACAAACTGCAAATCCACATTGTCGCGTTGGAATCTAACCGCCATCGCAATTGTCGCTGCCATAACAACAAGAGTTGTTCCAAGAGCGGCCTGCTTTGCAGCCTTCTCGCTAGCCTTTGGAAGTGCTGAAATGATTGCAGCACCTGCCAATGGCAGAAGCATTAATAGTGTTAACCACTTCATTACTGAACCACCACCCAAATAGCTGCGATCAGTGCAACTGCACCGACCAAAATCAATGCGGCATAGCTGCGAACAAAGCCGTTTTGCACGCCTCGAAGTGCCGATCCTGAGCCCATTGCCACCTGTCCAATACCGCGAACAGTCCCATCAACTACAGCATTATCTGCTGCAACCAATGTTGTTGTTAATGCCTGGCCAGGACGCATGAATACCGCTTCGTTGAAACGATCCTGCATCAAATCTTGACGGGCAATCTTTGTAAAGACTGAAACATCTTCTGGAGCAATGCTTGCAACTTCCCGACGTGAGTACTTAACAAAGGCGATAGCCACACCGATTGCAACCATTGTTAAAGCAAGTCCTGAAACAACAATTGGTTCTAGTAAGTGATGTTCGTGCTCTTCATGATGATCAAAGAGTGGATGCAACCAATGTTCTAAGGCATCACCACGAGAAAGTAAGTATCCAGATGAGACTGAACCAATTGCAAGAATTGCCATCGGTAGCCACATCAACCATGGCGATTCATGAGGATGAGCATCCTCGTCCCAGCGCTTTGTTCCGGTGAAAGTAAGAATCATTACGCGAGTCATATAGAAGGCGGTAATTCCAGCACCTAACAATGTAACGCTACCGAGAATAATGCCCTTTACTCCCCCAGCATTAAACGCCGTTTCAATAATCATGTCCTTGGAATAGAAACCAGCAAATGGTGGAACACCAAGAATCGCTAAATACCCAAGACCAAATGTCACAAATGTAATTGGCATGAACTTACGAAGTGCGCCGTATTTGCGCATATTTACTTCATCATTCATACCGTGCATAACCGATCCTGCTCCAAGGAACATTCCGGCCTTAAAGAATCCGTGTGTAAGCAAGTGCATGATCGCAAAGGCATAACCAACTGGGCCTAAGCCAGCTGCAAGAGTCATATATCCAATTTGAGACATTGTCGAAGCAGCAAGTGCCTTTTTAATGTCATCTTTTGCCGTACCAATTAAGTGCACCAAACATCAGTGTGATTGCGCCAACTATTACGACTAATAATTGTGCTGTTGGTGCTGCATCAAAAACAAAGTTAGAACGAGTAATTAAGTAGACACCTGCGGTAACCATCGTTGCTGCGTGGATCAACGCTGAAACAGGTGTTGGACCTGCCATCGCATCGCCCAGCCATGCCTGTAATGGGAATTGAGCAGACTTTCCGGCAGCTGCAATCAGCAGCATGATTCCCATGCCTGTCAGGGCCGCCTCTGATGTGTTATCTACCTGTTCTGCAACGCCTGCAAATGAGACTGTGCCCATGGTTGCAAAAGCAATCATGATTGCAAATGACAAGCCCATGTCACCAACACGGTTCATAACAAATGCCTTCTTAGATGCGGTGGCGTAGGCAGGCTTGTGATTCCAGAAACCAATTAATAGGTAGGAGGCAAGACCCACGCCTTCCCAACCAACATAAAGGCTGAGGTAGCTATCACCCAATACCAACAACAACATAGCGGCAATAAAAAGATTTAAGTAAGCAAAGAATCTACGACGATCGTGATCGTGTGACATGTAAGAAATTGAATAAATATGAATCAAAGTACCGACACCGGTAATCAACAAAACGAAACATATTGAGAGTTGATCGAGTAAAAGTCCTGCATCGACGTTAAATGTTCCTACATTGATCCACTCAAAAAGCTTTTGAGAAACAGGGCGGGCCTCTTCTGACCGTCCAACCATCTGCGAAAGTTCGTAAAGTCCAACTCCAAATGATGAAGCTGAAAGCGCGGTTGCAAGTAAGTGGCCCCACTTATTGGTGCGACGTCCACCCAGTAGAAGTAGCGCAGCACCTGCTAATGGCAACGCAATCAAATAAACGAGGCTAGTAGATGTTGTCATCACTATCGCTTCAACAAACTAGCATCATCAACAGATGCTGATCGACGTGAACGATAGATAGTCACGATAATTGCTAAGCCAACAACAACCTCACACGCTGCAACAACCATTGTGAAGAAAGCCATAACCTGGCCATCAAGGTCGCCATTGATGCGAGAAAAAGTTACAAATGAAAGGTTCGCCGCATTAAGCATCAACTCAATACACATGAAAACAACGATTGCATTACGGCGAACTACTACACCAACTGCTCCGATAGTAAAGAGAAGTGCTGATATGTATAGGTAATTGGAGGCGTCCATTACTTCTCCTCCTCAACCTTGGTATTGACTTCGCTGAGATCAAATTTCTTGTAATCCAACATGTCACCACGCGCAGAAAGAGTTGCGTTGACTGAGGTTGGCGCTGGAGTGCCATCTGGAAGAAGGGCTGGAACATCAACTGCGTTGTGTCGGGCATAAACACCTGGGCCAGGCAGACCTGCTGCTGTGCCAAGTGATTCACCGCGGAAGCGATTTATAGAAAGTTGACGCTGCGTTGGGCGAACTGTTGTGCGCTGATGATGAGCCAGAACCATCGCACCCATGGCCGCTGTGATCAAGAGTGCTGAGACAACTTCAAATGCAAACACATATGTTGAGAACAAAAGCACTGCAATTCCTTGCACATTTCCGTCAATATTGGCTTGAGCCAAACCAACTGCATCGCGTCCAATACTTGCTCGGCCTAACAATGAAACCATCAAACCACCAAAACCAATTGCGGCAGTTATTGCAATGGGGCGAAGCCCACGAATAGTTTCAGTTAATGAATCAGATGAATCAACACCAACAAGCATCAGAATGAATAAGAAGAGCATCATTACTGCGCCGGTATAGACAACAACCTGAACAATTCCTAAGAACGCTGCATCTTGAGCGATGTAAAAGATAGCCAGAATGACCATAACAAAAGCCATCAGAATCGCAGAGTGCACCGCTTTTTTAACCAACAACATTGCAAGTGATGAAACAACTGCAAGGGGGCCAAGAATCCAGAACATGACTGCTTCTGGTTTAGCGGTCTGTCCAACCTCAAGAGCTAATTGCAACACTTACTTGCCCTCCTGTGAAGGATGAGCTTGCTTAACATCTCCGTTGTAATAATTAGTGTCAGTCATGTCCGGATACATTGGGTGCGGCGGCATCAACATTCCTTGACGAAGTGGTGCTAACAAATCTTGCTTTTCAAAGATCAACTTGGCACGAGTGTCATCTGCAAGTTCATATTCGTTTGTCATTGTCAGCGCGCGAGTAGGGCAAGCTTCAATACATAGACCACAGAAAACGCAGCGAAGGTAATTGATTTGATAGACCTTGCCGTATCGCTCTCCTGGAGACATGCGATTTTCTTCAGTGTTTGTTTCACCTTCAACATAAATCGCATCTGCTGGACATGCCCATGCACATAGTTCGCACCCGATGCACTTTTCTAAACCGTCTGGATGGCGATTGAGTTGATGACGACCGTGGAAGCGCTCTTCTGTTGGTGCTTTCACTTCTGGGTACTCAACGGTCAAAGGCTTCTTGAATATTGTAGAAAAAGTAACCCAGAAACCCTTCATGCTGCCAAAGAAGCCAACAGCAGGGGTCTGCTCTACTTCATAAAACTCAACATCGTTGATGCCAAGATCTTTTGGCTTTAACGGTTCTAGGTTTTCACTCACGGCTGTCTCCTACCTTCTGTGAAACATTGATAGTTGAAACTTCCATTGGTAAGGAAGGCACTGCAAACTTTGGTGCCTCTTTATTATCGCCATCAGCAACAGCGTCTTCCTTCTTTTTCTTAGCGCTTTCAAATCCAACATTTACCGCCATGATGATGAAGACAACGGTGCTTGCAAATGCGATCACAACTATTTGTGGAGCATTTCGTAGTGAAAGAACGCGAAGTGTGGCAACGACCAAGATCCACAAAATTGAAACTGGGATTAAAACCTTCCAGCCAAATTGCATGAATTGGTCGTATCGCAAACGTGGCAAGGTGCCGCGTAGCCAAACGAATACGAAGAAGAATGTAAGGACCTTCAAGAAGAACCAGATAGCGGTGAACCAGCCACCAAGCCAGGCTTCCGTAAATCCAAGTCCTGGAGGAGCCTTATAACCACCAAGGAACAAGGTTGTTGCCAATGCAGAAACAGCAATGATGTTTACATATTCAGCCAAGAAGAATAGTGCGAACTTAAGTGAAGAGTACTCGGTGTGGAATCCACCAACTAGCTCGCCTTCGGCTTCAGCAAGGTCAAATGGTGCACGGTTAGTTTCACCAACCATTGAAATCACATAGATAGCAAATGATGGGAACAAGACCACGGCATACCACCATGAAGATTGCGCAGCCACGATGTCAGATGTTGACATTGAACCGGCATAGATAAATACCGCTACTAGCGACAAGCCCATTGCAATTTCATAGGAAATAACTTGAGCACTAGAGCGAAGTCCACCAAGTAATGGATAAGTAGATCCTGAAGACCAACCAGCAAGAACAATTCCGTAAACACCAACTGATGCAATTGCAAGAATGTATAGAACGCCAACTGGAATATCAGTTAACTGCATTGCAGTTTGGCGGCCAAACATTGTTACTTCGCCTGTAATTGGGATTACAGCAAAGGACATAAAGCAGGTGGTAGCACTAATAATTGGTGCCAATATAAATACAACCTTGTCGGCAGCTGTAGGAATGATGTCTTCCTTCAGCGCCAACTTCACTCCGTCAGCCAATGCCTGAATCAATCCAAAAGGACCTACACGGTTTGGACCAGGACGTTGCTGCATGCGACCAACAAGCCGGCGCTCACCCCAGACAGACATCAGCGTAAGCACTACGCAGAGTGCAAAAACGATTAATGCTTTTACGGCGATTAACCAGCCTGGATCTGCTCCAATGAGTTGAGCTGTTGTCATGCCTTCACCACCGTAACTACTGCGCCATGTGCGACGCCTAGGTTTACCAACAATTGAGAACCACGTGAATTACGTGGCGCCCACACTGCATCGTCATGAATATTTTCAACTAGAGCAGAAAGAGTTACTGCTCCTTGAGTTGTTGAAATCTTTAGTTGGTCACCATCGACAACACCCATAGCTTGTGCACGCTTAGGGGAGATAACTGCAACGGTGCGACGTGCTGTTCCTGCAAGATTTTCTTCACCTTGTTGCAAAGTGCCAAGATCTAATAAGCGACGCCATGAAGTAATAAGTGCTTGATCTGCATTGAGTGCAGGCTGTGCTGAAGCGTTAACTGTGTTCAAAGAAACTCGAGCACCATCCCACTTACCAATTGATGCAATCTCCTTGATGGCTGCTGTAACTGTTCCCAAGTTAAGAGAAGTTCCCATTTCTTCAGCAATCATTGAAAGGATTCGAAGATCGCTGCGATTGAGTGAGTCACTTACCGCTGCGTCAAATGAACGTGGGCGACCTTCCCAGTTAAGGAAAGAACCAGACTTTTCAGTAATGGCAGCTACTGGTAGAACAACATTTGCTCGCTCTGTGACCGCACTTGTTGCAATCTCAAGTGAAACAACAAACGCCTTATCAAGTGCTGCCAAGGTTGCCTGGCTGTTGTCACCATCTAGAGGATCAACACCACCAACAACTAGTCCGCCAATGTGGCCGGCATTTACTGCTTCAATAATTTGTGAAGTACTGCGGCCTACTTCAGATGGAAGTGAATCTGTATTCCACAGTGCTGCGATATCCACGCGGGCTGCAGCATCTGTTACTGGACGTCCACCTGGCAACACGTTGCCAATTGCCCCAGCTTCAAGTGCTCCACGCTCACCTGCGCGACGTGGAATCCAAGCAAGTTTCGCGCCAGTTGAATCAGCAAGTGCTGCAACTGCGCTGAGCGCACCTGCACTTTCTGCCGCGCGCTCTCCAACAAGAATGACTGATTTATTTGTTAATGATTGAGCTGCAATCGCTGCTGCCTCTTGTCCCGGTGCAACCTTTACAAACTCTGCCTTTAACTTGTCTACGGCAATTGATTCCTTAGAACCAATAGAAACTACCTTCAGTGCGCGCTTGCGGAATTGCTTGTTAATACGCAAGAAAACAATTGGTGACTCTTCTTCTGGCTCAAAACCAACAAGTAGAACCTGATCAGCCTTATCAATATCGCGATAGGTAGTTGTTGATCCAACAACTCGTGCGGCAAGGAATTCACGTTCTTCATCAGATGAAACACGTGAGCGGAAATCAATATCGTTAGTACCAAGTGCAACGCGAGCAAACTTGCTATAGCCGTATGCATCTTCATATGTTGCACGACCACCAACAAGAACAGCTGAGTTTGCTGCCTTCAATCCTGCTGCAGCAACTGCAAGTGCTTCAGGCCATGAAGCCTCTTCAAGAACTCCTTCAGCGTTTCGAATCTGTGGAACCTTGAGGCGATTAACTGCTGTTACATACTTAAATGCCCAGCGTCCCTTATCGCAGTTCCACTCTTCATTAACTGATGCATCATCGCCTGCAAGACGGCGCAAAGTTTTTCCGCGGCGAACATCGGTACGCATATCGCAACCAGATGCGCAGTGTTCGCAAGCAGAAGGAGTTGAGACTAAATCAAATGGACGAGCACGGAATCGATATGCCGCACCAGTTAGAGCACCGACTGGACAGATCTGAACAGTGTTACCGGAGAAATATGATTCAAAAGGCTTGTTCTCATAAATACCAACTTGCTGCAAAGCACCGCGCTCATTCAAAGTAATAAATGGATCGCTAGCAATTTGCTCAGAAAAACGAGTACAACGAGCACATAAAACGCAGCGCTCACGATCGAGCAATACCTGTGACGAAATGTTGATTGGCTTTTCAAATACCCGCTTTACGCCCTCAAAACGACTTGATCCTTCGCCAGTGCTCATTGCTTGGTTCTGCAATGGGCACTCGCCACCCTTGTCGCACACTGGGCAATCAAGTGGGTGATTAACAAGCAAAAGTTCCATCACTCCGCGCTGTGCTTTTTCAGCAACAGTTGAAGTTAATTGTGTTTTTACGATCATTCCTGGTTCAACAGGAATTGTGCAAGAAGCTTGTGGCTTTGGAAAAGCACGACCGTTAATTTCAATATCAACTAAGCACTGACGGCAAGCGCCTACTGGATCAAGAAGTGGGTGATCGCAAAAACGTGGAATCTGAATTCCAAGTTGTTCTGCTGCGCGAATTACTAATGTTCCCTTAGGAACTGTAACTTCGAATCCGTCAATTACGACGGTGATCATGTCCACTACTTCAGTTGTCATTTATGCACCAGCTCCTGCAAATAATGTTGAGGCAACAGGATCAAATGGGCATCCACCTTGAGTTAAGTGCGCAATGTATTCATCACGGAAATACTTAATTGAAGATGTAATCGGACTTGTTGCACCATCACCTAGTGCGCAGAATGAACGGCCCATGATGTTGTCGCAGAGATCTAGCAACTTAGCTAGATCTGCTTCTGTTCCCTTACCTGCTTCAAGATCACGAAGTATCTGTACCAACCACCAGGTGCCTTCACGACATGGTGTGCACTTTCCACATGACTCATGCTTGTAAAACTCTGTCCAACGCAATACCGCGCGAACAACACATGTTGTCTCATCAAATATTTGAAGTGCTTTTGTGCCAAGCATTGATCCTGCTGCTGCAACGCCTTCGTAATCTAATGGCGTATCAAGATGAGCATCAGTAAACAAAGGTGTCGATGATCCACCAGGTGTCCAGAACTTCAACTTGTGGCCTGGGCGAACTCCGCCAGCTAAATCTAGAATTTCACGAAGTGTGATTCCAAGTGGTGCTTCGAACTGACCTGGGTTAACAACGTGACCTGACAAGGAGTAAAGCGTTGTTCCCTTGCTCTTTTCAGTGCCCATTGATTGGTACCACTCTGCACCGTTATTAACGATTGCCGGAACAGATGCGATTGATTCAACGTTATTTACAACTGTTGGACGTGCATAAAGGCCTGCAATTGCAGGAAATGGTGGACGCAAACGAGGCTGCCCACGGAAACCTTCGAGTGAATCAAGCAGGGCAGTTTCTTCGCCGCAAATATAAGCACCGGCTCCGATGTGTAGAACTACGTCAATTCCGTTTCCAAGAATTCCTGCAGCGTAAGCATCGGCAATTGCTTGATTAACTCGACGGACAACATGTGTAACTTCACCACGAATATAAATAAATGCGTGCTTTGCGCGAATTGCGTGGCACGCGATGATGCAACCTTCAATTAGAACATGTGGGTTTGCCATCAATAGCGGAGTGTCTTTACAAGTTCCTGGTTCTGATTCATCTGCGTTAACAACCAAATAGTGATCCTTGTTGTCACCCTGTGGAATAAAGCCCCACTTCATTCCGGTGGGAAAGCCTGCGCCGCCACGGCCACGAAGTCCTGAATCCTTAACAAGTTGAATAACTGCATCTGGATCCATAGCAAGTGCTTTTGCAGATGCCGTATAGCCACCATGACGCTTATAGCCTTCTAAAGTAAATGAATCTTTATCATCCCAATGCGCAGATAAAACTGGAGCTAGCTTTGTCATTACTTGCCCTCTTTCGAAAGTTTCAAGCCAAGCAAAGTTGGCTCTCCGGCTTGAACACCTTCGTGTGCAAGTCCATCATTTAATCCTGCAAGAACAGCTGATGCTTCTTTCCACGTAACCAACTTGTTAGGACCTCTAGTTGGTGGCTTTGGATTTCCTGCACGCATTGAATCAACTAAATCTTTAGCAGACTCAACGGTTTGGTTATCGTAAAACTCCCAGTTAGCCATTACAACAGGTGCGTAATCGCAGGCCGCGTTGCACTCGATATGTTCAAGTGAAACCTTGCCATCAGCTGTTACTTCATCATTTCCAATACCAAGGTGATCTTTGAGTGAAGCAAAAATTGCATCCCCGCCCATGACAGCGCACAAAGTATTTGTGCAGACACCCACGTGGTATTCGCCTACTGGCGTTGGCTTGTATTGGGTGTAAAAGGTAGACACGGCAGTAACTTCTGCCGCCTCTAGTTGTAGAACCTTGGCAATAACTTCAATGCCTTCATTAGTTACATAGCCTGCTTTTGATTGCACATAGTGCAGCAAAGGCATGATCGCAGAACGAGGGCGTGGGTAACGCTTAATAATTGAATCCATAATCTGCAAATCTTCATCTGTGTATGCCATTAGCGATCAACCCCTCCCATAACTGGATCAATTGATGCGACAGCACCGATGATGTCGGCAACCATGCCGCCTTCACTCATTGCAGCTGTTGCTTGTAAATTATTAAATGATGGTTCACGGAAGTGAACGCGATAAGGACGAGTTCCACCATCGGAAACAACTGATGCACCAAGTTCTCCGCGAGGAGACTCAATTGCAACATATACCTGACCAGCAGGAACATGGAAACCTTCAGTCACAAGTTTAAAGTGGTGAATCAAAGATTCCATTGACGTTCCCATAATCTGGCGGATGTGATCCAGTGAGTTACCAAGTCCATCGCCACCCATTGCAAGTTGTGCTGGCCAAGCGATCTTCTTGTCAGCAACCATTACTGGTGCACCTTCAAGCTTTTCTAACTTGTTAACACATTGTTCGATGATGCGAAGTGATTGTTCTAATTCATTCATGCGAATTAAGAAGCGACCATACACATCGCAAGTATCTGCAGTAACAACATCAAAGTTATAGTTTTCATAACCACAATATGGTTGAAGCTTACGAAGATCCCATGGCATTCCAGTTGAACGCAGCACCGGACCAGTAATGCCTAATGTCGTACACCCTGCAAGATCAAGATATCCAATGCCTTGTGTGCGCTTCATCCAAATTGAGTTTCCAATAAGAAGGGTTGCATTTTCCTTAAAGTTCTTTCGCATTACTTTGACGCCATCGCGGATCTTTGTAAGTGCGCCAGCTGGAAGATCCTGCTGAACTCCACCTGGACGGATGTAGGCCATATTCATACGAAGTCCTGTGATCATTTCAAAGATTTCAAGCACTGTTTCGCGCTCACGGAAAGCAAAGAACATAGGGCTAATCGCACCTAATTCAAGTGCTCCAGTGCCTAGTGCGACCATGTGTGAAGAAATACGGTTGAGTTCCATCATCATTACTCGAATAACTGAAGCACGCTCTGGAACATCATCTGTAATTCCCAAAAGCTTTTCAATCGCTAAGCAGTAGGCAGTTTCGTTGTGTAATGGTCCCAAGTAATCCATTCGAGTAACAAAAGTTGTTCCCTGAGTCCAGTTGCGATACTCCATGTTCTTTTCAATACCTGTGTGAAGATATCCAACGCCTGCGCGAGCTTCAGTAATGGTTTCGCCTTCTAGCTCGAGCACCAAACGAAGTACACCGTGAGTTGATGGGTGCTGAGGACCCATGTTTACAACAACGCGTTCTTCTTTTGTTGCACCAATATCTTGAACTAGTGCGTCCCAATCTCCACCAGTAACAGAGAAAACTTTTCCTTCAGTCGTATCGCGTGAAGGTGCGTATGGATCAAATGTTGTCACTTGTAGCTCCTTCTTTCACTAGGAGGCGGTGTTGTTGCACCCTTGTATTCCACTGCAATTCCACCGAGTGCATAATCTTTACGTTGTGGGTGACCTTCCCAGTCATCTGGCATCAAGATGCGAGTTAGCCCTGGATGTCCATCAAAAATAATTCCAAACATGTCAAAAGTTTCGCGCTCGTGCCAATTGTTACCGGCCCACACTTCAACAACTGATGGGATGTGAGCATCGCCATCTGCAACGGAAACTTCTAGTCGAATTCGCTGATTCTTTGTCATGGAAAGCAATGGATAAACAGCATGTAATTCGCGTCCAGTTTGCTCTGGGTAGTGCACTCCATTAACGCCCATGCACATCTCAAATTTCAATGTGTCACGCAAGATCAAGGCAACTTCAACCAACTTTTCACGCTTAACGTGAAGAGTTATTTCACCGCGATCAACAACAACGCGCTCGATTGCATCTGAAAATCCTGGGTAAGCACGTTCTAGATCGTCGGTTACATCATCAAAATAACCGCCATATGGACGCTCAGAAGAGCCTGCAGTACTGGCTTTACGAACTAAACCGCCGTAGCCAGATGTATCGCCCGTTCCTTTTGCGCCAAACATTCCGTCAGTCATTACGCAAGCAAGCCCTTCATCTCGTGAGTTGGCTTTGCATTCATGGCAGCAAGTTCAACTTCCTTGATGATCTGAGCGCGGTTTGCACCTAGCTTTGTGTCATTGATTTGTTCCTGCAATTTAATGATTGCATCAAGCAACATTTCAGGGCGTGGTGGACAGCCTGGAAGATAAATATCAACTGGAACGACGTGATCTACGCCTTGAACAATTGCGTAGTTGTTAAACATTCCACCTGAAGATGCACATGCACCCATGGCAAGAACCCACTTAGGTGCTGACATTTGATCGTAAATCTGACGAAGTACTGGTGCCATCTTGTTAGAAACACGACCAGCAACAATCATTAAATCTGCCTGACGTGGAGATGCGCGGAAAACTTCACTGCCAAAACGCGCAATGTCATATTTTGCTGCAGAACCAACAGCCATCATTTCGATAGCACAGCAAGCAAGTCCAAATGTTGCCGGCCACAACGAGTTCTTGCGCATATATCCAGCAAGTTTTTCAACTGTGGTTAATAAGAAACCACTCGGAATTTTCTCTTCAAGACCCATTGTTTAGTCCCATTCCAATCCGCCGCGGCGCCACACATATGCATACGCAACAAAAACTGTTGCAATGAAAATTGCCATCTCAACTAATCCAAACAAACCTAGAGCATCGAAAGTAACTGCCCATGGATATAGGAAAACGATTTCAATATCAAAGATGATGAAGAGCATCGCAGTTAAGAAGTATTTGACGGGAAAGCGTCCACCTTCAGCAGCTTGTGGAGATGGTTCGATTCCACACTCGTAAGCATCTAACTTTGCTCGGTTGTATCTGGCCGGGCCTGCGAGCGCACCGGCGATAATCGAAAAGAGGGCGAAGCCAAAACCAATAGCGCCAATGACCAAAATCGGTACATATGGGTTTGATGTCGGTATCACGGTCGAAATCCTAAGGTCGAATGGCCTATGCCGCTGACCGCTAGCCCTTTATCCCGCTGTGAACTGCAACAACACCGAAAGTTAGGTTCTTCCAAGTAACCTGGCTCCAACCAGCTTTCTCCATCCGGGCTGCTAGACCAGCTTGATCTGGCCATGCTCGGATCGATTCGGCCAAATAGACATAGGCATCTGGGTTCGAAGCGGTCTTTTTAGCAATGGCTGGAAGCAGGCGCATGAGGTACTCCGTATAGATGGTGCGAAACGGGCGCCATGTTGGATGGCTGAACTCAACAACCACCATCCGCCCACCTGGCTTGGTTACGCGGCGAGCCTCAGCAAGGGCCTTATCGAAATCAACTGTGTTTCGCAGGCCATAGGAAATGGTGACCACATCGAATCTATCGGCCTCAAAGGGCAGATTGAGGGCATCTGCCTTGGAGAAGTTCAGGTAGGGACGAGCTTTCCGGCCCTGAGCCAGCATCCCTTCGCTGAAATCAGTGGCAAAAACGGTTGCTCCAGCCTTGAATAGGGGTTCTGAAGAGGAGCCAGGCCCTGCCGCCAGGTCCAAAATCACCATTCCGGGCTTGGGGGCGATGATCTTTGTCGCCGCCTTGCGCCAGGCTTTGGTTCGACCCAAGCTCAAAAGATCGTTGACCAGGTCATATCTCTTGGCAACTCCGTCAAACATTGCCGCGACCTCATCGGGATCCTTGTTCAAATTTGCGCGGGACATAGGCTCATTCTCCCTTGAAGTAGGCTCATCCACAACTTAGGTCCATTGAAAGGTTCCCCATGTCGCTATCTGCTACATCGCTTCGCTCTTCACTGATCCCCCGCTCTACAGCTCTTTCAAACGCTGTTTTAGTAGTCAGTGGAGTTCTTGGCTTAGCAGCGTTGGCACAAATTGCGATTCCAGTTCCAGGTTCACCAGTTCCGGTTACAGGTCAAACATTGGGTGTCTTAATTCTTGGGACTGCATACGGCTCAACCTTGGGATTCACAACTTTTGCTATCTATATCTTGGCCGGAATTGCAGGTGCCCCGGTATTTGCAAATAGTGGACACGGATTAGATCGCATTGTTGGTGCAACGGGTGGTTACTTAATCGGAATGCTTGTTGCAACCTATGTATTGGGCCAGCTGGCACGTTTTCGCTTAGATCAAAAATTCTTAACAGCCCTTCCATCGATGTTGATAGGAACTATTACCACTTTTTCATTTGGCCTTGTGTGGTTACACCAATACACAGGACAAAGCTGGAGCTGGACAATTAATGCAGGACTGACTCCATTTATTGTTGGTGAAGTGCTAAAGATTGCAATTGCTGGAACATCACTGCCTGCTATTTGGCAAGTTGTTAACCGCAAAAATTCATAGCAATGTCGCAACTTACCCCTATAACTACAACTCGCCTTGGCGAGCATTTGCCATTGCTGGAATTACTTCCAGATTTAAATCCACTTGCCTGGGTGCGAAGTGGTGATGGTTTAGTTGGTTGGGGAACATATGCAACTACAACAGTTAGTGGTCCACATAGATTTGCAGATGCACGTCATTGGTGGCAGAAGCAGTTAGAAAAATTAGCGGTAACAAACACTGTGCATGGCAGCGGAACTGGCCCAATTTTGTTTACATCTTTTTCATTTTCACCTGATGATGTTTCAGTCCTTGTCATCCCACAGGTAGTTGTTGGTTCTAAGGGCGATAAGTCTTGGATTACATGGATCGGTTCAGATCCTCAGCCAGTACTTAAAACCGCACCTGATCATGTTTCTAATGCAGATATGAGCTGGGATGAGAACCCACAATCAGATCTTGACTGGAAGAACCGCGTTGCAACAGCTGTTGCTCGTATTCAGTCTGGGGATTTAGACAAGGTTGTTTTAGCCAGAGATATCTCCATCAAGTCCAATAAAAGCATTGATCCACGGGCTATCTTGAACAAGCTTGCAGTGGAGTATCCATCGACCTGGAAGTATTTGATTTCAGGATTAGTTGGAGCAACTCCTGAACTATTGCTTCGCCTATCACGCGGAATGATTACCTCACGTGTCTTAGCCGGAACAATTAGCAAAACAGGTGATGATGCAAAAGATTTGGCGCTAGCAGCATCTCTTGCTCGTTCATCTAAGGATCTGGCAGAACATGAATACGCAGTGCGATCTGTTGCAGATGCAATAGAACCATTTTGTTCATCAACAAATGTTCCTGAATCCCCATTTGTTTTACACCTTGCAAATGTCATGCACCTTGCAACAGATGTGACTGGCGCACTAGTTGAAACACTTGCTCACACAGATGCATTTACAATTCTTGAACAATTACATCCAACTGCTGCTGTGTGCGGAACTCCGAGACCAATTGCTGCTGCTCTCATCTCTGAAATCGAAGGCATGTCTCGCGGACGATATGCAGGGCCCTGTTGGTTGGATTGATGCAGCAGGTGATGGAGAACTTGGAATTGCACTTCGTTGTGGTCAGATAAATGGCGACACTATTCGCATCTTTGCAGGATGCGGAATTGTTGATGGTTCAGATCCTGAGATTGAATTGGCTGAAACGTATGCGAAGTTTTCACCTATGCGCAGCGCCCTTAAATAGAGGTAAGTGACTCCACAATCTTCTTGAGATTATCTGCGTTTGACTCACGATCAGGTACATCGCACACAACAACACTCACGCCAGATATTGGTGCCTTGATCTCTGCTTCTAACTCTTTAAGAGAACCTATTTGTTTAGCATCAATACCCATCGCTTGAGCTATTGCTGCTGGGTTTAATCCGTGGGGTGTTCCAAAGACGGTTTCAAAACCATTCACACCCCGTTGTGGAAGGGTGGAAAAGATCCCGCCGCCATCATTGTTAATCACAATAAAGCGGCAGTTAATTGCTTCTTTATTTACTAGCCCAGTTAAATCATGCAAGAAAGAAAGGTCCCCCAGCACAGCAATCGTGGCTTTATGGCCATAGGCAACACCCAGTGCTGTTGAGATGTTCCCATCAATGCCTGCTAATCCTCGGTTTGCATATGTGTGAACACCGCTTCTAGGGTGGGCAAAACCTTCAAGATCTCGAATTGGCCGTGAGGAAGAAACAAATAGCGCGGTGTCATTAGGAATTGTTGCCGCGATTGTGCGCGCAATGACCGCCTCATTCCACCCATCTAATGAACTAATGAGTTTTTGTGCCCGCTCTGAAACTTTGCTCCACTTTGCAATCCATTCATCAGAGTGGATAACGCCTTGGAGATCTGGCAATTCTGTAAATTTACGATCTGCCTGACGGTCAGAGTCCACGGTTGCAAGTCGTTGATCTACAACATAGGTAATTGGGCTTGACTTAATAAAAGCGTTAATCGATCGTGACAGTGTCGTGCGTCCTATAACGAGCACAGATTGTGGGATGAGCGTGCTTCGGATTTCAGGAGAAGCTAAAAAGATAGATGCATGTGCCATGGCATCTGGGAATGACAATGGGTCTTCAGCGATTACTGGCCAACCTAAGACCTTTGTGAACTGTGTGATTTCTTCAACTGTTAAACCACCACGATCATGTCCGATTACAACGACACCTCGAGCACCAACTAAGCGAAGCGTGCCGGGCTTAGTACGAGCAACAAACTCTTTTGGTGCGATATTAATCTGTGAAAGCCAATCAGAAGAATCATCTGATAACAAAGGTTCATCAAACTGCAAATTCAAATGAATTGGTCCAGTGCGCAAGCTATCTAGTGGTAATTCCATTGGATAAACAGGACCATCAATATCAGCAAAGTAACGGACTGCCTTCCCAAAAATACGTGCCTGCTCAGTTGTTTGATTTGCACCAGTCTTACGCAACATTGCTGGGCGATCTGCCGTTAAAACCATAAGCGGTAAGTTTGTGTGGCTAGCCTCAAGTACTGCTGGGTGGTAATTAGCAACAGCTGTTCCGCTAGTACACACAATTGGTACTGGTCGGCCAGTTGATTTGATTATTCCTAATGCAAAAAATGCTGCTGTTCGCTCATCGATTCGCACATGAATCTTTATTAGTCCCTCTTGTGAGGCTTCAAAAAATGCCAAAGACAAAGGGGCATTCCGGGATCCAGGTGAAATTACTACATCGGTAATTCCTGCTTCAATAATTTGGCGAACTACTACACGCGCCAGCGAGGTGGAGTTATTCACTTCAGTAGCTCCGATGTCCTCATGATGCGATTCTTCCACCATTCATAACGATCTGCACTGACATCTAAGCCTTCAAAATTAGGAACCACATCACTTATCTGGATTTTTCCATCAACTATCGGCAAATCAGCAACATTCTTTGCCAGAAGTGAGCCTGTGCCAAGGCCACAATCAAAGTTCATCTCTTCAAATGAAGCAGCCAAGGTAAGTCCGTAGTTAATTCCAACTGCACTTTCTAGCGCACTTGAAACTACGACAGGTAATTTGTGATGTTCTGCAAGTTGATGCGCGCGCTTGATGCCACCGAGTGGCTGAACTTTTAGCATCAAGTAATCAACGGCACCTGTTAGTTCGATTGCAAATGGATCTTTTGCTTTTCGCAGTACTTCATCACCTACGACTTTGACTTCGATTCTCTTCTTTAGCTCGCGCAACTCGTCAATGGTTGCACACGGCTGCTCGATATATTCAATGTCTCCCACTAATTCCAACAATGAAACCGCTTGGTCAACGCTCAATAAACCATTCGCATCAATGCGAAACTCGGCATTTGGTCGTAAAGCTCTAAGTGCTTTAATACGAGCAATATCTTCTTCGGCATTAGTTCCTACCTTTACTTTAAAGGTTGTAACACCGGGAAAAGAGTTCACTATGTTTTCTAATTCTGCTTTGTCGTTTAGGGCAGGGATTGTTCCGTTAACAGAAACCTCGGTGCGATATAGCTTTGGTTTTGGCTGGGTTGCAGCCTCTATTGCACACGCTAACCATGGGGCAGACTCAGCATCGTCATACTCAAGAAATGGCGAGAACTCCCCCCAGCCATATTCACCTTGAATTAAAGCAACTTCACGAACAGTAACGCCGCGAAATTTAGTTTTCATTGGCAGCGCAACTACACGCAAGGAGTCAATTAGATCCATGGATTATGGGCGCTTTGGAAACTTTCCAAAATCAGGTGCGCGCTTTTCTTTATAAGCATCCCGACCTTCTTGGCCTTCTTCTGTCATGTAAAACAACAAGGTTGCATCTCCTGCAAGTTGCTGCACGCCTGCAAGTCCATCAGTTGCAGCGTTCAAACTTGCCTTTAGCAAACGAAGTGCCATTGGAGAGTTGCGCAGCATTTCTCGACACCATGAAACGGTTTCAGCTTCTAGTTCCGCAATTGGCACAACAGTATTGACAAGTCCCATGTTCAAGGCTTCTTGTGCGTTGTATTCGCGCGTCATAAACCAAATCTCGCGTGCCTTCTTTTGGCCAACATGTGCTGCTAATAATCCAGCGCCATATCCACCATCAAAAGATCCAACCATTGGTCCAGTCTGACCAAACTTTGCATTGTCAGCAGCAATTGTTAAATCACAGACAACATGTAAAACGTGTCCGCCACCGATTGCCCAACCAGCAACCATTGCAACAATTGGTTTTGGTGTGCGACGAATCTGAACCTGAAGATCTAGAACATTTAGGCGACCGATACCCTTTTTAGCTAATTTGTCATCGCCGAGGTAACCATCATCACCCCGGACGCTTATGTCTCCGCCAGAACAAAAGGCCTCAGTGCCTTCGCCAGTAAAGATAATGACACCGACTTCTTCATTGTCACGCGCTAAATCAAAAGCTTCGATTAATTCAATAATTGTTTGAGGACGAAATGCATTACGAACCTGCGGGCGGTTGATCGTAATCTTGGCGATGCCATCGCCCATTTGATATTTGATATCTACAAAGTCTTCTCCGCCGGGTGCTGTGACCCATTGTGGAATCTCTCGACTACCAAATTCGCGCTTGATCGGCTTGCTCACATTTCCTCCATCGTCGTTGCTAGCGATAGCCTACGGTGGCAATGGATACCTCGTCACAACGAAAAATTCTGCGGGTCAGCCCTGCATGCGAAATCTCCGATCTAGCGAGAGAAATCACAGCAGCGCTCGTGGGTGATGGCCCCACCCTTGGTTTCGGAGCGATCACATCTGAATACGCTCCAAGCAATGCCGCCGTTGCGATCGGAACATCAGGGACAACTGGCTCATCCAAAGAAGTTTTGCTGACTTCAACTGCGCTCATTTCATCTGCGCGAGCTTCTAATAAATTTATTGGCGCACAACCTGGCAACACCTGGTCACTTTTACTTCCACTAACTCACATCGCTGCGGTGAATGTTGTTGTGCGCTCAATGGAACTTGGAACGACTCCAATTGATCTGCGTGATCTTGATGGTGAGTATCCAAAAGCAGATTTCACCGCAATAGTTCCAACACAATTATTCCGTGCTTTAAATGGTGATCAACGATTACTTAACCACCTTAAATCTGCAAAAGGAGTTTTAGTAGGTGGAGCTGCGCTATCGCAATCATTGCGCAATCAAGCCGAGCTAGCAGGAGTTAAGGTCATCACAACATATGGAATGACCGAGACATGCGGTGGATGTGTCTACGACGGAACGCCACTTGATGGTGTTGAGATCGAAATTCGAAATGGCAGAATTTGTATTAAAGGTGCAGTTCTTGCATCTTCGATTGAAATTAATGATGGCTGGTATGAAACAAATGACTTGGGTGAATACGACAATGATCACCTAGTTGTTATTGGAAGATCAGACGATGTCATTATCTCTGGTGGCGAAAATCTTTCACTCAACGCTGTTGAAAATTCACTCAGCCTTGCCTTTCCAGATATCCAATTTGCAGCCTTTGCCACCGAAGATCCTCAGTGGGGACAAACTTTGCAACTTGCTGTCGTTGGAACCATAAGTGAAGATCAAATTGCAACCCACCTTGAAAAAGAACTTGGAGCTTTTGCAAAACCAAAAGGCGTGCATCACATGACATCGTTACCATTGCTAGGTATTGGCAAGATCGATCGAAAGAGTTTGGCGAAAGGTATTGCACATGAATAAGTGGGTGCTCGGTGCCCGTCCCCGAACTCTGCCTGCGGCAATTGCACCAGTAGTAGTTGCATCTGCATTAGCAGGGCCAGATTTCAATTGGTTTCGTGCTGCTTTAGCGCTCAAGGTTGGTGTGTGGCTGCAGATCGGCGTCAACTACGCAAACGATTACAGCGATGGCGTTAAGGGAACAGATGAGAACAGAATTGGCCCAATTCGATTAGTTGCCAGTGGGTTGGCATCAGCCAAAGCTGTGAAGAACGCTGCATTTATTTCTTTTGCAATTGCAAGTGTTGCAGGCCTTTGGTTATCTCTGCTTACATCGCCAGTACTAATCCTGATTGGAATTCTGGCAATTGCTGCAGCATGGGGATATACCGGCGGTAAGAATCCATATGGCTACAGCGGTCTAGGTGAAGTTTCAGTCTTCACTTTCTTTGGTTTAGTTGCGACTATGGGTACGTACTATGCGCAAACAGGAAAGATCACTGCCCTGAGTTTCATTGTCGCAATCCCAATGGGTGCACTCTCATGTGCAATCTTGGAGATAAACAATATTCGTGATCGCCCTCAAGATGAATTAGTTGGAAAGAGAACTCTTGCTGTCCGCCTTGGTGATGTGAAAGCCCGCCGAGGATTCGTCTCACTCTTAGTCTTGGCCCATGTGGCAGCAGTAGCCACCTTGATTCCAACTGCACTACTTACTTTGCTGGTTGCGCCTATGAGTTACTCAATTTCAAAGTTAGTTCTCAGCGGTGTTTCTGGAAAAGACTTAATTCCCCTTCTGGGGCGAACTGGCAAGCTTCAACTTATGTTTGCCATAGTTTTTGCCCTGGCCTTAGCGATACAATAAATTCATGTTAAGGATTCTTCCTCTCATCTTGGTCTTTGGGTTAACAATTTATGCGTTAATCGATTGTGCACGAACTGATGAATCCCAAATCAAAACTCTTCCAAAATGGGGTTGGCTTCTACTAATTATTATTCTTGGACCACAGGCACTTGCAATTGGTCCCATTGCATATTTAATTGCTGGAAGAAACAAACCAAAAGGACGTAAGGCACCTAAGCGACGCATATTGCCACCTGATGATGATCCAGATTTCTTGGGAAAGCTTTAAAGACCTGAGTAGGTGTGCTTTCCAGTTCCCCAGATATTGACGTATACATAGTTAAACAAGAATGTAGATCCTGCAAATAAACATAACCACGCAGCTCTACGTCCACGCCATCCGATAGTCACGCGAGCATGTAAATACGCTGCATACGCAACCCAAGTAATAAATGCCCAGGTCTCTTTTGGATCCCAACCCCAGTAACGACCCCACGCACTTTCTGCCCAGATCGCTCCTGCAATAACTGAAAAAGTCCACAGCGGAAATACAAATGCAACTAGTCGATACGAGAGTTGGTCAAGAACTTCTAATGAAGGCAGTCGCTTAGCCCAGGCTGTTCGCTCACCCTTTGTTTCCATTTTATCAAGAAACAAATAAGCAGCTGCAATAACGTTTGCGAGCAAGAACACGCCACCTGAAATAATTGCTGTCGAAACGTGAATTACTAACCAAGGAGATTTTAACGCCGGAACTAATGGCGCACTTGGTACATACAAGACAGTCACAGCAGTTCCCAGAGTTAGCAAAACAGAGATTGAAACAAGCAAACCTAACCAACGAAGATCATATTTACGTAACGCTCCAAGATATGCACCCGTAAAAGCAAGAGCACCTGTAATTGAGAACTCATACATGTTTCCCCATGGCACACGACCAGCTGAAACTCCACGAGTAATCACACCTGCTAATAACAATATAAAACCTAAAATCATCATTGCCGTAGCGATGCGAGCAACCTTTTCAGTGCGCTTGTAATCATGAGTCTTTGTTGTTTCACTCGGAACTTTTACCGCCCACGCTGTTTCCACTGCATGAGCTAAGAATGACAAGGTGTAAACAGCCATGGCGGAGTAAATGAAATAGTTTGAAGCAAAAGCCCACGAACGTGACATCTATTTCTCTCCCTTTAGCATCCGAACAAACTGTTCCATTTCAACATCTAGTCCTGGTGCGCCATTTTTGGCCAGTCCAGCAACTTCTACCTGTGATCCGACTCGAATCCAAATACGTCGTCTGCGCGTAAATAGTGAAGCGAGTAATCCAAGGATGGCAACGATACCGCCCAACAATGCCAAATGCTTTCCGGGATCTGCCACGAAGTTAAGATTGACCCATTGGATATAGCCTTCAAATGTGATTGATCCGCCTGGGTATTCAAAGATTTCTCCTGGCTTTAAAGACTTAAGACCGACTTGCAGCATCTTTGAGGTATCTATTCTGTATACAGATTGCGGAACGCCTGAATCCAGCCCTAGATCTCCCGCCCATGCTGCCAACAACAAACGCGGATCTAGCGCTTTAGGAAATGCGCTCATTGCGCCACCACCGTTGGCATCACGAACATATGTAGGAACAAAAGATCCAACAAAACCGATCTGTGGATCTGCATCTGGAACTTTGATCGCCCCAATTGAACGAAGATTTGCATCCTGCGGCAAGAACGGCACAGGACCTTGGAAGGCAACATTCCCCTTGGAATCTCTCACAGTAACAACAGGTGAATAACCATTAGCTTGCAAGTAAATTCTCGTACTGCCGATAGTCATTGGGCTGTTTACTTTAATAACTTTCTTTTCGATAACTGTTTTGCCATCTCGCAACAATGAAACATTTAATGTGTAATCTTCGGGCGCACTAGTTTCAAGGTTGTACTGTGCATCGAATTTATCTGCAGTCAACATAAATGCAGGCAGATTTGCATCTTTGTACAACTTCCCATAATTCAAGGTGTCATAACTTGTTGGCGTGTTAACAAATCTTTCACCAACATTAATGATTGCTTCACCGCGCATGCCAAAGAGCGAACTAAAGCTAATTCCTAGCAAAACAAGGATGAGAGCCAAGTGGAAAAATAGGTTTCCGGTCTCGCGGGTGAAACCCTTTTCTGCAGAAATAGATCCATCTTTTTCTAAGGTTCTAAAGTGCTTGGACTTAAACCAGGCTCGCGCCAAATCTAATTCGGTGCCATTAGCTGTCCATGTTGAATGATGTTCCATGCGCGAGAGGTTTTTGGGGGTTGCCGGCGGATAAGCCCGTGCGGCATGAAAATGCTCAATTGTTCGCGGCAATACGCAGCCAATTAAAGAGATGAATAAAAGGATGTAAATAGCGCTAAACCACGGTGATCCGTAAACATCAAAGAGATAAACGCGATCCATCCACTTGGCTAATTCGGGTGAATCCTTGAAGTATTGGCCGACCTGTATTGGGTTTTGCGTGCGTTGCGGAACTAAAGAACCAGGAATGGATGCGACTCCAAGCATCAGCAGCAGAATTAGTGCTGTGCGCATGCTGGTTAATTGGCGCCACGTATAACGCAAAAGACCAACGCTATCTAGCTCTGGTAACTCTGTCTGTTGGCTCATTAAATCACCGGAATGAACTCAGAAATTAGGGAACGCATTGAATTCAATATTTGGCTCCAGAAACCCAGAACTTGAAGTACTCCGATTGCAATCAAGAAGATTCCACCGATTTTGGAAATAACATCCCCGCGACGATAAATAAGTGAACGTAATTTGGCAGACTTATCAAGAGACAAACCTGAAAGAATAAAAGGCAGACCTAGCCCTAGGCAGTATCCGAAGGAAAGTATTGCCCCGCGCACCGCACTTGATTCTTGGAATGCAAGTGTCTGGACTGCTGCTAAGGCTGGTCCAATACAAGGTGTCCAGCCAATACCAAACAACACTCCAAGTAGTGGTGCTCCTAGCAAACCACCTGTTGTTCGCATCTTTGGTCGAATTGTTGGTGAAAATGGAAAGCGACCATAGAAAATGAAACCTAAAAAGATTGTAATTACGCCAAGAATTCTAGAAATGATCTCTTCGTTGGCTGAGAGTTGATTCCCCAAACCACCAAACAACGCACCGTATGAAACAAAAACCGCGCTAAAGCCTAGAACAAATAAGAGCGAGCCTAGAAATACTTTGCCACGGCTAACTGAAAACCCTGCTGCAAATGAAAGATAGCCGGGCACCAGTGGCAAAACGCATGGCGATAAGAAAGAAATAATGCCAGCGATAAATGCGAAGGGGAATGCGGCAACAAGAACACCTGAAAAGATTTGCTCTACAAAGAACTCTTTCATTCGGCGCTGACCCTTTCAATTAATTGGGTTAGAGAAGCCACAGTTATTACCCCTGAAATACGTGCTGCTACACGTCCATTCTTATCAAGAATTACCGTTGATGGGATGGCATTTGCTGGCAATGAGCCCTTAAATCCAATCAAAATAGAATCATCAATAATTGTTGGGTACGGGACTTTAAATCTCCGCTCAAAAGCTTCCGCGTTTGCAGGATTGTCGCGGGTTAAAATTCCGATAAATGCAACGTCTGAGTATTTATTTGCCAAAGAAACAAGTATCGGTGCCTCAGCTCGACATGGTGAACACCATGATGCCCAGACATTAACAACAGCTACCTTGTCCTTTGTGTATGTGTAGTTGGTTCCAGACAAAGTAAGTCCTGTGATTGCCGGAGCAATCTTTCTATCGTCAATCTTTATAAATGTTGTGGATCCATCGCCAGAAACAAAACTTTCCTCAGCCGAAGATGTTCCGCCGCCGCCACACCCGGTAAGTGCAATTGCCAATGCAATCAGGAGTGCAAATTTTTTCATTACTTATTTTCAGGCAATAGGTGTCGTGCAGGCTCTGAATATGTCAATCCTGAAATAAAGCCTTCATCGTCAAAGTGCACACTGGTGACAGAGGCAAGGGTGCACTCGCGTTTGCGAGGATCATGCAACAGGCGACGGTTTTCTATTGCACTACGCAAGATCCAGATCGGCAACTGATGTGAAACACAAATTGCATCCTTACCGTTAGCGGCATCTCTAGCTGCAAATATTGCTGCAAGCATGCGATTGATTTGTTCATCGTATGGCTCACCCCATGATGGCTTCCATGGATTCCACAAGTGTTTCCATGCTGCAGGATGACGCAATACGCCATCTCCCACACTAAATGGTTTTCCTTCAAAAATGTTTGCCGCTTCGATCAAGCGTTCATCAGTTGTAATTGAAATATTGTGAGCAGCTGCAATTGGCCCAGCAGTTTCTTGAGCACGCTGTAAGGGTGATACATGAAGCGCCCCTAAATCAAGAGTTTTGGACCACTCACCAAGCGTGCGTGCCATCTCTTGTCCACGATCAGACAATCTCCAACCAGGTTGGCGACCGTACAAAATCTTCTCAGGGTTATGGACTTCTCCATGGCGGACCACATGCACTGTTGAACTCATTGGGAAAGCATAAAGCGTCCCGAAACCCCGTCTATCGCTAAGGTAGTGACATGGCACTCACGGGCAAGACAGCTGCCTTCTTTGATGTCGATAACACGCTTATCCGTGGCTCAACCATTTATTTCTTGGGGCGCGGGATGTATCAGCGTGGTTACTTCACCAAGAAGGACATTTCGCGTTTCGTTTTAGCCAACCTGAGATTTCGCTTAACGGGGAAAGAAAACAAAGAAGAGATCGCGCGTTTCCAAGACGCTGCCACAGATTTTATTGGCGGGCATAACGTCAAAGATATTGAAGCAATTGCTCAACAAATTTATGATGAGTTTGTTTCTCCTGCTATGTGGCAGGGAACTATTGATATCGCCCAGACACATATTGCAAATGGAGTCGAAGTTTATTTAGTGACCGCTGCACCAGAAGACATGGCAACATTAATTGCAAAGAGGTTAGGTTTAACCGGAGCACTTGGTAGTAAAGCTGAAATCAAAGATGGTCTTTATACCGGTAAAATGAATGGCGCCCTCCTGCATGGAAAAGAAAAGGCAGTTGCGATTCGAGAATTAGCAGAGAAAAAAGGATTCGATCTCGAGGACTGCTTTGCTTATTCAGATAGCAATAACGATTTACCTCTTTTGCAATGCGTTGGTCATCCATCTGCAATTAATCCAGATGCGCTACTTGGTTTGCGTGCAATGGCTGAGGGTTGGCCGATTCATGATTTCCGTCGCGCGCGCTTTATTGGCCGTGCGATATCGCCAATCGTTGTCCGAATTGCAGCTATTGGAACATGGTTGACCCCGCGTAAGCGATGAAGTGAATTAACAAGAACAGCTGATTTGCCAGTAATGTAGGCAAGTTATGGAAATGCGCTCCTTCTCTGACTACCTACGTAGTGTTGATGATGCTGCCCTTTTAGATTTGTTTACCGCTCGTCCAGATCTCGTAACACCCGTTCCCCCAGATATCGCCTCTCTTGCAGTGCGTGCATGTTCTGCGCCAAGTTTGGCCAGAGCAATTGATTCGCTTAATCAATGGCAGTTCCAAGTTTTAGAAGCTGCGGCTTGTTTGAATGAACCTTTCGTAGAAAAAAGCGTTGTTACTCTCACAGATAAAGAAGCAAAGAGTGCTTTAGAGCACTTGGTGAAAATAGGTCTTGTCTATCCATCCGACGATGGAATGCGCTTGCCAACACAATTGCGAGATGTAATTGGAACAGAACCTGCAGGCTTAGGGCCAGCTTCAATGGCAAAGTTAAAACTTAGTGAATTAGATGATGCACCGGCGGATGCGAAGAAAGTTTTGGAACGATTGGTGTGGGGCCCACCGCGTG
Organism: Candidatus Planktophila sp.; assembly: GCA_964203475.1. GTDB lineage: Bacteria > Actinomycetota > Actinomycetes > Nanopelagicales > Nanopelagicaceae > Planktophila. The sequence continues at coordinate 36,156 of CAXNLR010000004.1, forward strand.
GAAGTGTTGGGGATATCAAAAACCCTGGACCTGGAGTTACCTGGTTACTTGAAAAGAAGTTCTTGGTTCCACTTGATCAGCGAACAGTTATTTTGCCTCGTGAAGTAGCAATTGCATTGCGCGGTGGAAAGATTCACAAAGAGCGATTCATTAAGCAACCATCACTAACTGGTGCCAAACGAATCGAACAGCAAGTAAACCTTGCAGCAATTGCAAATGTTTCAACAGTCCTGCGCTGGGTCGAAGAGCTTCTTAATTTCTGGGCTGACGAACCAGCAGATGCATTACGCGCTGGCGGTTTAGGAGTTCGTGATCTAAAAATAGTTGCAACTCATTTAGGCGTAGATGAATCCTGCACAGCATTTGTCGCTGAACTTGCATACCTTGCTTCATTGATAAGCATTGATGCAGATGATCGAATCCTGCCCAGCAATAAATTTGATATTTGGTTAATGCAAACTCCTGCAGATCGCTGGCAGATGTTGGCATCACAGTGGTTGATTACTTCACGTGTTAGCGGTCTAGTTGGTCGAGCAGAAGCTAAGAATGTTGCAGCACTTGGCCCAGAGCTAGATCGCGTAAATGCTGCGCGTGTGCGTGCTTTAACACTTGAACTATTACGCGAAAATCAAGGTATTGCTCCAGAGTGGAATAGTTTCAAGGATGTTTTGTCATGGCGCGCACCTGTGCGCCGTAACTCCTCGCTTCAGGATGAGCTTGCAGAATGGACTCTTCGTGAGGCTGAATGGCTAGGAATTACAGGCCAGGGTGCCTTATCTAAATTCGGTGCACAATTCCTCGATGGCGATGATTTAAGTTCCATCAACGAAGATCTACCAAAGACTGTTGATCACATCTTGATTCAAAGTGATAACACAGCCATTGCGCCAGGACCGCTAGAACATGAAATTTCTCAAGCGTTAGCAATGATGGCTGAGATTGAAAGTCGTGGCGGTGCCACCGTCTATAGATTTACCGAGAGCACAATTCGTCGCGCACTAGATCACGGCAAGACAGGTGATGAGATAAAAACTTTCTTAGTTAAAACTTCTAAGACTCCAATGCCCCAACCACTTGAATATCTCATTGCAGATGTTGCAAAGAAGCATGGCAAATTGCGAGTTGGTAACACTTCTTCATTTATTCGATGTGAAGACACGGCACTCATTTCTCAAATCATGAATGACAAGAAGCTTGAAATCTTGGCACTACGTCGCATCGCACCTGAAGTTGTCATTTGCGATATGGATGCAACCGATGCCATGCGTGTGCTGCGTGAATGCGGTTACCTACCTGCTGGTGAATCTGCAAATGGAATGATTTTGACTGGGCCTAAATCCAATCGTTCATTAACGAAGCCACGTCCGCCGCGTGTAATTGGAGAAGTTGAAATTCCTGATACTGAAACTTTAAAGACTGCAATTCGCGCTTTGCGCACTGGTGAAAAATCTACCTATCGCCAAACTCGATTGCGACAGGTGGCAAGTGAAGCCTTAGGCCAACTTCCTCGCACAACTGCAAATGAAACAATGGAAATTCTCAATCAATTCATTATTGATGAGAAAACCCTTTCAATTGGATATGCCGATAACAATGGCGGTGTAACCCATCGAATTATTGACCCTATTCGCATTAGCGCAGGCGCCTTAATCGCACGCGATCATGCAACAGGTGAGGTCCAATCCTTCAGAATCCCACGCATCACTGGCGTGGCACCGCTATAGACTTATCCCATGTTGGCAGCCCTAGAAGCATTAGTTAAGTTGGAATCACCAACTGAAGATCTAGATGCCTGCCGCGATGTTGTTCATTTAGCGAGTGATATTGCTACAAGAATTTTAGGAACTCCTGCAGAGATCCGTGAAGTAAATGGTCGTCCAGTTTTCTGGTGGGGTGCACCTAATCCAGATGTAATCGTTCTTGCGCACTTAGACACAGTGTGGCCTAAGGGATCTTTTCAACCTTTATGGAGCGTTGAAGGAACAGCGGCCCGTGGTCCAGGTGTTTTTGATATGAAAGCAGGATTTGTTCAAGCTCTCTATGCCATGAAGGGAATCACTGGAAGCGCGGCATTAATTGCAACGACAGATGAAGAGACTGGAAGTGCAACAAGTAAAGATTTCATTAAGGAAATTTCTGCCAAAGCTAAGGCAGTTCTAGTTTTAGAGGCAACGCTTAATGGCAAAGTAAAAACTGGCCGCAAGGGCACAGCGATGTATCAAGTTAAAATTCATGGCAAGGCCTCACATGCTGGACTTGAACCTGAAAAAGGTGTGAACGCTACAACTGAAATGGCACATGCTGTTTTAGCAATCACAGCAATGCAAAATGCTGAACATGGAACAACTGTGGTTCCAACAACTCTTCATGCCGGTAACACAACCAACACCGTTCCTGATTTAGCTGTTCTAGATATTGATATCCGTTCATACTCGATGGATGATCTAAAGCGCGTTGACGCTGCTATCAAGGGATTAAAGCCTGTTAATGCTGCAGCCCGTTATGAAATTACTGGTGGCTTTAACCGTCCGCCTTTGGAGACAACTTCAACAATGGCACTTTATGAGCGCGCAGAGAAAGTTGCTAAAGAACTAGGAATGCCGCCTCTGGGCCATGCCTCAGTTGGCGGAGCAAGTGATGGCAACTTTGCAGCTGCAGCAGGCGCTCAAGTATTAGATGGTCTCGGAGCAGTTGGCGATGGAGCCCACGCAGCACACGAATGGGTAGACATCAGTACTCTTGAAGATCGCAGCAAGTTATTACACGCGCTAATAAAGGATTTACTCAATGACTGATGGTCCTCTAATTGTTCAGAGCGATAAAACGCTACTGCTCGATATCGACCATCCCATGTCTACCGAATGTCGACGAGCGATTGCACCATTTGCAGAGCTAGAGCGATCACCTGAACACATTCACACCTATCGTTTAACACCACTTGGTTTGTGGAATGCACGTGCTGCAGGACATGATGCCGAACAAGTTATCGATACCTTAATTAAGTATTCGCGCTACGCAGTCCCCCACTCAATTCTTATCGATGTTGCAGAGACAATGTCTCGCTACGGACGCTTGCGCCTTGAGATGGATCCAGTTCACGGCTTAATTCTTATTACGACAGACACAGCTGTTCTTGAAGAAGTAATCAGAGCAAAGAAGATTGCTCCACTACTTGGTGCACGAATTGATCCTGAAACGATTACCGTTTTACCTAGTCAACGTGGACAGATTAAGCAGTCACTGTTGCGCCTTGGTTGGCCAGCAGAAGATTTTGCAGGCTACGTCGATGGTCAGGCACACGATATTTCATTAGTGCAAAAGGATTGGAAGATTCGTCCTTACCAAGAACTTGCTGCTGAAGGTTTTTGGCATGGTGGTTCTGGTGTTGTAGTTCTTCCCTGCGGTGCTGGTAAAACTATTGTTGGTGCAGCTGCGATGGCACATGCCAAGGCGACGACATTAATTTTGGTAACAAACACAATCGCTGCACGCCAATGGCGTGAAGAATTATTGAAGCGAACAACGCTCAATGAAGATGAAATTGGCGAGTATTCAGGGGCAAAGAAAGAGATTCGCCCGGTCACAATTGCCACATACCAAGTAATGACTAAGAAAAAGAATGGTGTTTACGCCCACTTGGATCTATTTGATTCATATGACTGGGGCTTGATTATTTACGATGAAGTTCACTTATTACCTGCGCCGATCTTTCGCTTTACTGCAGATATCCAATCACGCCGCCGCTTAGGTTTAACAGCCACCTTGGTTCGCGAAGATGGCATGGAAGGTGAAGTTTTCTCACTCATTGGTCCAAAGCGTTTTGATGTGCCGTGGAAAGAAATTGAAGCACAGGGCTATATCGCACCTGCTGAATGTATTGAGGTGCGGGTTAATCTGACTGAAACAGAGCGTTTAGCCTATGCAACTGCTGAGCCAGAAAATCGCTATCGCAGTTGCGCAACCACTCGAACAAAACGAGATGTTGTTCAAGCTTTAGTGGAAAAGCATGCCGATGATCAGGTACTTGTGATTGGTCAATACATCGATCAGCTTGATGATTTATCTGAAACGTTGGGCGCTCCGCTTATCAAGGGTGAAACTCCAATTAAAGAGCGAGAAATTTTATTTAACCAATTTAGAACTGGTGAGATTAAGTGTTTAGTGGTTTCAAAGGTTGCTAACTTTTCAATTGATTTACCAGATGCAACCATTGCAATTCAGGTGTCAGGTGCATTTGGAAGCCGTCAGGAAGAGGCCCAGCGCTTAGGGCGCATCTTGCGACCAAAGTCAGATGGTCGTGGCGCAAAGTTTTATTCAGTAATTTCACGTGACACTATCGATCAAGATTTTGCACAGAACCGTCAGCGCTTCCTAGCTGAGCAAGGTTATTCTTACAAAATTATTGACGCTGACGATGTTTTTCAAGGGAAGATCTAAAGCGTTCTGGATCTATGCGCCAGAAGTCATGGTGTGTGCCATCGATTTGAGTAACAGGAATTTTCTCACCATAAAGTTTTTCTAATTCTTCATTTCCGTCAATCAGAATCTCTTCAATTTCAAAGTTAAGTTCACCCTTCATCGATTGCAAGAGCTCTAATGCATCTTCGCAAAGATGGCAACCAGTACGGCCATAAATTGTTATGAGCGTCATGTAGCCACCCTTTCTGACCTGTTAATTCACTTAGAGAATTGGTAATTCCTACCCCTGACCTTAAACCACGCCCGATGCCCTGATAGCGTTGGGCTCATGCTGCGCATCAAGAGATTATGGGCGATCGCCTTTGCTGGCGTGCTAGCTGTTTCCATTCTTTCTGCGCCATCTGCGCCCGCGCTTGCCTTCAAGCAAATTCCAGCAACTAACTGGGGTTACACATATGCCGGCACAACTCCGACTCTTTCATCTGTTGCAAAATCAGCACCATCCAAGAACTTAGAGGCTAAATCAAAGTTTAATGTTAAGTACAACAACTTTCCCGATTGGGCAAAAAAAGAGGTTCAGGCTGCCATTGATGTGTGGTCGGCAAACTTTAAATCAACAACTCCTATTACCGTCGATGCATCATGGGGACGTTCGAGCTCTTGGGGTGTTCTAGGTAGTGCGCGTCCTGGCAGTTTCTTCTCAGCATTTTCAGGCGCCCCCGATCCCTCACTGTGGTACTCATCAGCGGCTGCAAATGCATTAGCGGGAAAAGATTTAGATAAAGCAAATCCTGAAATAATCATTCAAGTTAACTCTGGTGCCACCTGGAATACTCGCGGTGATGGAGTTCCAACTTCTTCTGAATATGATCTGGAATCTGTTTTCATTCACGAACTTGGTCACGGGCTAGGTTTTCTCTCTAACGACGCATACGATCCTTTTTTCGGATTAGGTAGCTTGGATCAACCAACACCCTTTGATGCATACCTACAAACTGCAGATGGTCGTCGCCTTGCAGATCTTCCAACTCCTTCAAGGGAGTTAGGCACTGCACTGACCACATCATTGGTGTGGTCAGGCCCTCTTGGAATTAAAGCTAACGGCGGAGTTAAGCCAAAGATGTTTACGCCTTCGCGTTACCAATCTGGTTCATCAACCTCGCACTTAGATGAAGATACGTTTTCAAAGTCTGGTCTTGACTCAGTGATGACGCCAAGCCTTGATCCGGGTGAAGTTTTTCGCCAGCCTGGACCACTGCAATTGGCAATGATGGAAGATATGCGCAATAAACCACCTGCTGGTATCGCAACTGATCTTCCTCAGTCACCACGTAATGTTCAAGCCTTCACAGGTGATACATCTGCACTTGTTTCATTTGATCCACCGGTTAACTTACGCACAGCCCAGATCAGTGAATACATCATTAAAAACATTAAAACGGGAGCGGAGAAGAAATCCCTTACAAGTCCCGTCTTGATTACGGGCTTAAAGAATGGCACTTCATACACTTTTTCTGTCGTCGCTAAGAATGCATTAGGTGTCTCTGATGCAGTAACAACGAAGGCTGTGATTCCACAGGCGGGTTGGAAGAGCACTGTGCTGGATACTGCAGCTGACGGAAAGAGTGTTGCAAGTACAACCTTTAATGGACAACCTGCAATTGCCTACACAGACACAAAAAGCGGTGACTTAAAACTTGCAACCTTTAACGGCAAAGTGTGGAAGAAGGTCACCGTTGATGGAGCTGGCGGAAGCAGTGGTCGCACCACAGACACAATTTCTGGCGCTATCTCGATGTGTGTAAATGGCAGTGGAGTAAAGCAAACACTGCATATTTTCTACAGTGATTCAACTGAAAAAGATCTCCGCTATGCCACGTATAACGGTAAAAGCTTTGCAATCGAAGTAGTCGATGGCAATGGGCCTGGCGTCAATGATTACTTAGACCCAGTTCGTGTGCGCACATCTAGTGATGTAAGTGTCGCAAATGCGTGTGTTGCTACGACAAGTACTGTGCAAGTCTTTTATCGAGATGAAAGCCAGGGTGTTCTGCTAGGTGCAGTTAAAAACAAGAATGCTGCATGGAAATATGAACTTGTAGATGGCGATCGTAAAACAGATGGCCGCACAACAGGTGATGTTGGCTTCCATTTGCAGGCAATCTTTGATGGCTCTAAGACATACGTTGCTTACGATTCAGTAGTTTCAATGAACCAGAAGAAGGAAATCACCTCCGGTGCAATCCGTATTGCAACTCGCGCTGGCATTGAGCCAACCGGATGGGCTTATCAAACTCTAGATATTTCAACTGATGAGGCTGCAGTCTTTGGATTTGATGTCGCACTTGCCAAAGTAAATGGTGATGTAATGGCCACGTGGTTAGCTGCATCTACTGCGACAGCACCAAAACCTAATCAAGTTCGTTGGGCGCTGTTAAGTGATCCGACAAAGATTTCTAGCTTAACGACTGAGAATTTTGGTACTCCTGGTGAGTATCTAACAACTGATGGAAAGACAATCATCTTTAACTGTCAGGAAAGACTATGCGCTCTAGATACGAGCAAAAAGGATTTAGGACAAGCAGCAATACGTTTAGTAAGCAGTACCCAAGGCTCTGAACCTACTCAGAGCGCTTGGGTAACTGTTAACAAAGTTAAATATCTACTTGCCACTGTTAACGGCAAGCTTGCACTGCTAAAGCCGTAATTATTACTTAGCGTTACGGCGCTGAATGCGAGTCTTCTTAAGAAGCTTCTTATGCTTCTTCTTCGCCATGCGCTTGCGTCGCTTTTTAATTACGGAACCCATATGTCACGCTCTCATTTCATAAGTTCGCACTAAGTGTGCGGGGGTTTAGGTTACCGCGGAAGTAGGGTAAAAATCGAAACCGATTCTGCGCTTGAAGTAAGGGCTAAAACCCCGAACTCCTTTGAAATGAGTAGCCCAAGGACTTCTTTCTCCCCTACGGGGCCACTATCGGCTGCGGTGATGAGGCCTTTAGAGTCAAAGGTAAGCAATAACGGTGTTGGTGTCTTTGGATTCCAATTAAGTTGCACAACTGCGCCGGTAGAAATGAATAATGCATGAGTAGCCGATGCAGCGAGTGTGGGACCTGTTGAAGCAAAGCGATAGGTCCAGGATGGTGCAAAAGTAAGTGAAAACTTTGTGATCGCTGACTCAGTTTTACCACCTGCGACAACTTCACCAGCAAGAAGCAATGAATTCGATGCGCTATTCCAGATTCGCTTTCCCTTTGCAACCGAACTGCGCACGACAGAAGTTATTTTCAAAGCCTTTGAAACCTTGACCAATATGCCATCAGTTATTCCAGCAACTTTTTTGCCAACAAGAGTTTCTGAGCTTGATCCAGTAACTGTGAAACTTCCATCACCGTGTCTAACAACCGCATCTGCCGTTGTCGAAGCGACACCGATCTGCAACAACTTAGAAAAGGTGCCTGCTGTATCTGCATTTGCTAGAAAGCCGGCATAACCTTTCTCATTAGCAATAATTCCAACTATAGATGCTCCGTTTTTATCTACAGCAATTGATGTTGGAAATAGCACAGAACTAGTAGGCAGTGTATTTGTAAACATCAATACACCTGCTGCACTCACCTTCCAAATGGTTATCGCCTGTAGATCCCCGATAAATACCGATGGTGGAATAACTGCATTATCCGGATTCAATGGAGTTGTAGTTGCTGCCGGTGGAGTTAAACCTGTGACAAGCGGTGTTGCACCAGTAATCCAAATATCTCCTGCTGAATCCACAGCTGCAGCCGTTGCAATTGATGCGACAGATTGATCTAGGGATAAGTTCCATAGCTCTTTACCCGACCTATCAATTGCGCGGGCATAAGCCTTTGATGCTCTGGTTCCAAAAACAATTATTGATTTGCCGCTAACAACTGCTCCACTTACTTCTTCTGGCGTGCCAATTGTCGTTAACAATTGCATTGGTTTAACGCTGATTTTTTTAGGTGCAGCTTGTGAAACTGGAGCAATTACTAGCAAAGCAAGAACAGCGAATGCTAAAAAGCGTTTCACGCTAATTCCTGCGAACGATCGCTAGCCGCCTTCATTGCCTTGGCAACCATAGAGTTGAGATCACTTGATGCAAAAGAGGCGAGCGCAGCAGCCGTAGTGCCATTTGGACTTGTCACATTTTCGCGCAGAGTTGTTGCACTCTTACCTGACTCATCTAACAACTTTGCAGCACCAACAATTGTCTGCACTGTAAGAGTTGTTGCATCGGCTTCGCTCAGGCCAAGTTCTTTGGCTCCAGCAACCATTGCCTCAACAAATGCGAAAAAGTAAGCAGGTCCAGAACCGCTAGTTGCAGTGACCGCATCTTGCAGATCTTCGGCAACTTCAATTACTTTGCCCGTGGCTGCCAAGAAATCAAGAACAAACTGCTTATGCGCAGCTGTGACACCAGGCCCCATTGATGCTGCAGCCATTCCCGCACCCACCATGGTCGGCGTATTGGGCATAACGCGGACAACAGGGTTGCCAGTACCTAATCCATTGCTGATAAATGAGATTGTCTTGCCCGCTGCAAAGGTGATTACGACGGCTGTTGGCTTAATGGAACCCTTGATCTCTTCAAGTACTCCAGCCATATCCTGAGGCTTAACCACCAATAACAGAGCATCTGCTGCTGCAACATTGGTTGCTAATGGTGCTTGTTTGATTGAGTACTTTGCAATCAGCTCTGCGCTTCGATCTGCACGCTTTTCTGAAATTGTGATCAACTCTGGATTAACACCAGATGAAATCAATGCAGCGATCAAGGCTTCGCCCATAATGCCGGCGCCAACAACTGCAACCTTTGATTGCTGATCCATGTAACAAGCCTACCTGTTATGCCTGTAGGCTCTGCGACTATGTCAGAAGTTAAAGCTGGATTTGCGCGTGATTGGGTTGAATTCTTCGACCCAAATGATGCTGAAACTATTTTCAAGTGCGACCTGACCTGGTTGACCTCGTACTGGACTTGTATTTATGGTGATGGCTGCCAAGGTGTTTTCAAAAGCCAGCCATTTTCTGGATGTTGCACCGAAGGTGCGATGTATACAGATAAGGAAGATGAAGAGCGCACAGTTAAAGCTGCGGCTTATCTAACTCCAGAAATGTGGCAGTTCTATAACGAAGCCCGACCGAAGAAGCCTGGCGGAAATTTACGCATTTCTGAAAAAGATGAAGATGGCGAACGCAAAACTCGCCGCGTTGACAATGGATGTATTTTCTTAAACCGTAAGGGTTATGAAGCAGAAGGTTTCACGGGATCATTCGGTTGCGTACTTCACCACGTTGCACAACGCGATGGAAAGCACTTCGCAGATACCAAGCCTGATGTGTGCTGGCAGTTGCCATTGCGCCGCAGTTTTGAAACTCGCGAATACGGCGAGCGCGAATACTCAGTAACGGTAATCGGTGAATACGAACGCCTTGCATGGGGCGATGGTGGAGAAGATTTTGACTGGTACTGCACAAGTAACAGTGATGCTCACGTTGGAACAGAGCCTGTGTATATCTCAAACAAGTATGAGCTTGAACTGTTGATGGGCAAAGATGCCTATAACGAACTGGCTCGTCTGTGCGATGTGCGTATGGAACACATCCGTGAGTCTGCAGCCCGCAACTTGCCATTATTTATCATTCAGCATCCAGCAACTTTGGCTGCCCAGAAGAAATAGTCAGTCCCTTGTCATAGGGTTACCTCATGGCCAAGGTTGAAAAAGATCCATTCCGCTGCACAGAGTGCGGTTGGACCTCCCAAAAATGGGTTGGTCGCTGCGGTGAATGCCAAGCATGGGGTGTTGTTGAAGAGATTGCTGCGCCTAAGAAATTATCACTTGTTGCAGGAAATGTAACTGCAAAAGCCACTCCAATAGGTGATGTTGATTTATCTGCAGCCCATGCGCGCCCCACAGGTGTTTCAGAGTTAGATCGTGTTCTTGGCGGCGGATTAGTACCAGGTGCGGCAATTTTATTAGCTGGAGAACCTGGTGTTGGTAAATCAACCTTGCTACTTTCAGTTGCTGCGCAATCTGCTTCAAAGGGAATCTCTGCACTTTATATAAGTGGTGAAGAATCAGCCTCTCAGGTGCGACTTCGCGCAGAGCGCATCAATGCAATTGATCCACAACTATTTCTTGCATCCGAAACAGATCTTGGCGCAGTCATTGCCCACATTGATTCCGTAAAACCTCAACTACTCATCATTGACTCTGTTCAAACAATTGGCAGCTCTGCAGCAGATGGTGCACCTGGTGGAGTTACACAAGTTCGTGAAGTTGCCGGTGCACTCATTCGTATTTGTAAAGATCGTGACATCACACTTCTTCTTGTCGGACATGTAACAAAAGATGGTTCGATTGCCGGTCCTAGACTTCTAGAGCACATCGTTGATGTTGTGTTGCAGTTTGAAGGAGAACGTCATTCACGCCTTCGCTTAATTCGCGCAATCAAAAATCGCTTTGGTGCATCAGATGAGGTTGGCTGCTTTGACTTAAGTGATACCGGAATTGAATCTGTCCTTGATCCAACTGGGCTTTTCACGTCACGTCATGCAGAACCTGTACCGGGCACATGTGTAACGGTAACTCTTGAAGGACGACGCCCACTGCTCGCAGAAATCCAAGCCCTAGTCTCTGCTGGTCGTGAAAATGATTACGGAAATGCACGTCGCGTTGTTTCAGGTCTGGACTCAGCTCGCACATCAATGACTCTTGCAGTGTTAGAACTGCGCGCAAATGTTCGAGTTGGCGGCCGCGATGTGTATGCAGCAACTGTTGGCGGTATGAAAATGACAGAGCCTGCCGCTGATTTAGCCCTTGCTTTAGCTGTCGCATCTGCTGCAAAAGGTCTTGCTCTGCCTTCAGATTTAGTAGCAATCGGTGAAGTTGGATTAGCTGGTGAAATACGCAAGGTCAGCGGTGTTAATCGCAGACTGCAAGAGGCTTATCGACTTGGTTTTAAACGCGCACTAGTACCAACCGGATCAGACACAAAGATTGATGGCATGGAGATCGTTGAAGTTTCACGTCTAGATGCCGCGCTAAAACGGGTAAAAATCACCGGCGAATGAGTTCGTTAGAAAAACCAATCCTTACCTGGTTTAAAAAGAACAAAAGAGATTTACCGTGGCGTGAGACATCCCCTTGGGGTGTCATGGTCAGTGAATACATGTTGCAACAAACCCCAGTTAATCGAGTTCTTCCTAAATGGAATGAGTGGATGGAGCGTTGGCCAACTCCTAAAGATTTAGCACAGGCAACACCTGCACAAGTTATTACCGCTTGGGGACGACTTGGCTATCCACGCCGTGCACTGCGACTACACGCCGCTGCTCAAATCATTGCCCAAGATTTCAATAACACTGTGCCAGAAGATCAAGAAACACTTCAATTACTACCAGGCATTGGTGAATACACCGCTGCTGCCATTGCAGCCTTTGCATTTGAGCAAAGATCCCTCGTAATGGATGTGAACATCCGCAGATTACTGGTGCGGGCAATTGATGGTGAAGAGCATCCAAAGCCCGCGCCAACTGCGCGAGAGAAAGCTCGCAGACTTGAAATCCTTCCAACTAAGAACGCACACCTGTGGGCTGCTGCAACAATGGAACTTGGCGCACTTGTTTGCACATCAAAAAACCCATCATGTGAACTGTGTCCAATAATTGGTCAGTGCAACTGGCGCAAGAATGGTTATCCAAAAACAGATCTGGTTCGTAAATCACAAGATTGGCATGGCACCGATCGCAAGTGCCGCGGAACTATTGTTCAAGCACTTCGTGAGAATGAATCACTGACAGAATCTGCGATAAAGAAGTTGTGGCCTGAAGAATCACAGGTCGAAAAAGCATTGAAAACATTGACTGATGACCTACTTATTCAAAGACTCCCCCGCAACAGATATAGACTGCCGCAATGATTCGTTATGCAACCAAAGCAGATGCACCACGCATACATCAGCTGATTAAAGAACTAGCTGAGTATGAGAAAGCACCTTTGGAAGCAAAAGCCACAATTGAACAAATCGAAGAGACTATCTTTGGTGAGGATCCAGTTGCTTTCTGCCACGTTGCCGAAGATAACGGCCTAGTAGTTGGAATCTCTATCTGGTTCCTTAACTACTCAACGTGGGTGGGCAAACCAGGTATTTATCTGGAAGATCTCTACGTTGATCCCGCATTTCGCGGCAAGGGATACGGCTTAGCTTTCCTTAAAGAACTTGGAAAGATCTGCGTTGAACGCGATTACGAAAGATTGCAGTGGTGGGTTCTGGACTGGAACCAACCAAGCATCGATTTCTACAAATCCTTAGGCGCAGTGGCCATGGATGAGTGGACTGTCTATCGCGTTAGCGGAGAAGCACTTAAAAAACTAGGAAGTTAATTAAGCAGTTGGTGCTTCAGCAAGATCTTCAGGAGTATCAGGCGTTGCAACCTTTGGTGCTCCCGCAAATGTGAATTTTGCTTCGGCGCCTTCTCCTTCAACATCAACAACGATGATCTCGCCAGCCTTTAGTTCACCGAACAAGATTCGCTCTGAAAGACCATCTTCGATCTCACGTTGAATAACACGACGCAGTGGACGTGCTCCAAGGAGTGGATCGTAACCACGCTCTGCAAGAAGATCCTTCGCAGCAGGTGTGAGCTCGATGCCCATGTCCTTTGCTTGCAAACGATCATCAAGATTTTTGAGCATCAAGTCAACAATCTGAATGATCTGAGGCTTAGTCAACTGGTGGAAGACGATAATGTCATCAATACGGTTGAGGAACTCAGGGCGGAAGTGTGATTTGAGTTCATCACTGACCTTGCCCTTCATACGCTCGTAATTAGTCATATCGTCATCGCTGTTAGCAAAGCCAAGCCCGAGTGACTTAGAGATGTCACGGGTGCCAAGGTTTGTTGTCATGATGATGACAGTGTTCTTGAAATCTACTTTTCGGCCTTGTGAATCTGTGAGATGGCCTTCTTCTAGAACCTGTAGAAGTGAGTTGAAGATATCTGGGTGTGCCTTTTCGATTTCATCGAAGAGCACAACTGAGAATGGACGGCGGCGAACCTTTTCAGTGAGCTGTCCACCCTCGTCATATCCAACATATCCTGGAGGTGCACCGAATAAACGAGATGCGGTGTGACGCTCTGAGTATTCAGACATATCAAGTTGAATCAACGCATCTTGATCACCAAACAAGAATGATGCAAGTGTGCGAGAAAGTTCTGTCTTACCAACACCTGAAGGACCAGCGAAGATAAATGATCCGCCTGGACGGCGTGGATCCTTAAGACCTGCGCGGGTGCGACGAATTGCTTGTGACAACGCCTTGATCGCTTGGTCTTGTCCGATTACACGGTTGTGTAATTCATCTTCCATGCGAAGCAGGCGTGCTGTCTCTTCTTCAGTTAACTTAAAGACTGGAATACCAGTTGATGCAGATAGGACCTGAGCGATGAGTTCTTCATCAACCTCAGTCACCTTATCTAGATCAGTTGCTTTCCAATTCTTCTCAGCTTCCTGCTTTTCAGTGATAAGAGTCTTTTCCTTATCGCGAAGAGTTGCAGCTAATTCAAAATCTTGACCATCGATTGCAGACTCTTTTTCTTTGCGAGCATTTGCGATCTTTTCATCAAACTCGCGAAGTTCTGCTGGAGCAGTCATGCGCTTAATGCGAAGACGTGAACCTGCTTCATCAATAAGGTCGATCGCCTTATCTGGCAAGAAGCGATCTGACACATAGCGATCTGCAAGGTTTGCAGCAGCCGCGAGTGCGCCATCAGTGATTGAAACACGGTGATGTGTTTCGTAGCGATCGCGAAGACCCTTCAAGATCTCAATTGTGTGTGCAACAGAAGGCTCTTTAACCTGAATTGGCTGGAAGCGGCGCTCTAGGGCTGCATCCTTCTCAACATGCTTGCGATATTCATCAAGTGTTGTTGCACCAATTGTCTGTAGTTCACCGCGTGCCAGCATTGGCTTCAAGATGCTTGCAGCATCAATTGCACCTTCTGCAGCACCAGCGCCAACAAGTGTGTGAATTTCATCGATGAAAAGAATGATGTCGCCGCGAGTTTTGATCTCCTTGAGCACCTTCTTCAAGCGCTCTTCGAAATCTCCACGGTAGCGGCTACCTGCAACAAGTGCACCAAGATCTAATGAGTAGAGCTGCTTATCCTTCAAAGTTTCTGGAACATCGTTCTTATAGATCGCTTGTGCAAGACCTTCAACAACTGCTGTCTTACCAACACCTGGTTCACCAATTAGAACTGGGTTGTTCTTTGTGCGACGTGAAAGAACTTGCATAACACGTTCAATTTCATTTTCGCGACCGATAACTGGATCAAGCTTTCCTTCGCGGGCAGCTTGTGTGAGGTTTCGACCAAATTGATCAAGTACTAATGATGTTGATGGTGTGCCCTCTGCAGGTCCACCAGTTTGTACAGCTTCTTTTCCTTGGTAACCAGAGAGAAGTTGAATAACTTGTTGGCGAACACGATTTAGATCTGCGCCAAGCTTTACAAGAACTTGTGCCGCAACACCCTCACCTTCGCGTATCAAACCAAGAAGAATGTGTTCTGTACCAATGTAGTTGTGACCTAACTGCAACGCCTCACGAAGTGAAAGTTCTAGAACTTTCTTCGCGCGCGGAGTAAATGGAATGTGACCACTTGGTGCTTGCTGACCTTGTCCAATAATTTCTTCAACTTGTGCGCGCACGCCTTCAAGTGAGATGCCCAATGATTCAAGACCTTTAGCTGCAACGCCTTCACCTTCGTGGATGAGTCCAAGAAGGATGTGCTCGGTGCCGATGTAGTTGTGATTGAGCATGCGTGCTTCTTCTTGGGCCAGCACGACTACTCGGCGGGCTCGGTCTGTAAAGCGCTCAAACATGGGCGGTGCTCCTTTGGGTCGATCTTTCGTTAAGCCTAATACCTACGGGGCTACGCTCGCGAGGTGGATTGCAGTTGAGTTTTACAACCCCAAATATGGCGGTCTCATGCCCGAAATTGGACTAAATCTAGGCCCCTATAGCTTCTTGAGCATTCGGGTATTTCCCAGGGTATTGGGCTTTACCGACTCAAGATCAAGGAACTCGGCCACACCGGCATCATATGAACGCAGGAGTTCCTGATAGATCTCTGGCTCAACTGGAGTTCCTTCAATAACTTCAAAACCATGGCGTCCAAAAAACTCCGTCTCAAAGGTCAAACAAAAGATTCGCGCCACACCAATTTTCTTCGCACGATCAATGATTGATTCCAGAATTTGATGACCAACACCTTTGCCGCGAACTTTTTCTGACACTGCAACTGTGCGAACTTCTGCAAGGTCTTCCCACAAGATGTGTAGTGCGCCGCAACCAATAACCTCATTGCCTTCAACGGCAACAGTAAATTCTTGGACGCTTTCATACAAAGTTACAGTTTCTTTTGTGAGCAGACGACCTTGTGGTGCATATGAGTCAATTAATTGACGAATACCTTTAATATCACTGGTGCGTGCTAGACGAATCTCCATCGCTTAATCAATTTCTGGTTTAACAAGCGGGAACAAAATTGTTTCGCGAATTCCAAGACCAGTAAGTGCCATAAGCAAACGATCAACACCCATTCCCATTCCACCAGTTGGAGGCATTGCAAACTCCATTGCGCGCAAGAAATCTTCATCTACTTGCATTGCTTCAAGATCACCCTTGGAACCTAGTGTTGCTTGTTCCACTAAACGATCGCGCTGAACAACAGGGTCAATTAATTCTGAGTAACCTGTTGCAAGTTCAAAGCCATCAATGTATAAATCCCACTTTTCAGCAACACCCGGTAGCTCGCGGTGTGCACGGACAAGTGGTGAAGTATCAACCGGGAAGCCCATTACAAAAGTTGGTTCAATCAAATCTTGGCGTGCAACGTGCTCAAAGATCTCTTCGGCAAGCTTTCCGGTAATCCATTTAGGATCAATTTTCATGCCTAGCTTTTCAGCGATCTTCTTCAATTCTGCAATAGGAGTAAGGGCTGTAACGCTTTGCCCAACACCATTAGAAATAGCGTCATATAAGGAGATCTGCTTCCACTGGCCACCAAGGTCAGCCTGGCGGCCATCATGGTGTGTAACAACATGTGAACCAGCAACTGCCATTGCAGCGTTCTGAACAAGGGTGCGAGTTAAATCTGCAATAGACATCCAGTCGCCATAGGCCATATAGCTTTCAATCATTGCAAACTCAGGTGAGTGAGATGAGTCAGCGCCTTCATTACGGAAGTTACGGTTGATTTCAAATACTCGCTCAATACCGCCGACAACACAGCGCTTTAAGAATAGTTCCGGCGCAATGCGCAGGTACAGATCCATATCATATGCATTAGAAAAAGATTTAAATGGACGAGCAGCTGCTCCACCATGCATCACCTGAAGCATTGGAGTTTCAACTTCAACAAAGTTTGCTTTATCAAATGTGTCCCGAAGTGATTTCATAACAGCGGGGCGCATACGTGCATTACTACGAGCTTCTGGACGAACAATTAAATCCACATAACGCATCCGTACGCGAGTCTCTTCTGACATCGGTTTGTGATCATTAGGCAATGGACGCAGTGACTTTGAAGCCAGGGTCCATGAATTAGCAAGGATTGAAAGTTCTCCACGCTTTGAAGTAATGATTTCACCTGTTACAGAAACAATGTCACCTAAATCAATGTCAGCTTTCCATGAATCAAGAACTTCTTGACCAACCTTGTCCAATGACAACATGGCCTGTAGCTCTGTTCCGTCACCTTCGCGCAACGTTGCAAAGCAAAGTTTGCCTGTATCGCGCTTAAAGATGATTCGACCTGTTAGAGATTCAATGTCTCCCGTGGCAACATCAATTTCAAGGCCAACATACTTTTCACGAATTTCAACAAGAGATTTCGTACGAGGTACTGATACTGGATATGGCTCTATGTTGCGCTCTAATAATGAGGCGCGCTTTTCACGTCGAATACGGAGCTGCTCAGGCAGATCCTCTTCAATCGGTGCGTTTTCTGTGCTCATAGGTTGCGAAGTCTACCGACTTAGGCATTTCGTTCGTGAATTAGGCGAAGTCCGATGAGGGTCAAATCAGGCTCATGATGGTCGATGGTTTCTGAAACTCCGATTATCAATGGGGCTAATCCACCCGTTGCAATAACTGTTGGCTTTTTGGAATAAGAATCCATTAGCTCTGCTGTGATTCGATCAACTAAACCATCAACCTGGCCAGCAAATCCATAAATAGTTCCAGATTGCAACGCCTCAACCGTGTTCTTGCCTATGACATTTTTGGGTCTGATTAATTCGACTTTACGAAGCTGGGCAGCGCGAGCAGCTAATGCATCAACAGAGATTTCAATTCCGGGGGCAAGTGCTCCACCTAGAAACTCTCCCTTAGGTGACACAACATCCAAATTTGTCGAAGTTCCAAAGTCCACAACAATTGCTGGTCCACCAAACAATGTGTGAGCAGCCAAAGTGTTAACAATGCGATCTGCGCCAATTTCCTTTGGATTATCAACTAGTAGTGGCACGCCAGTTTTAATACCTGGCTCAACAATAGTTACCGGAACATCTGAGAAGTAATCGGCAATCATTGTGCGAAGTTCACGCAATGTTGCTGGAACAGTTGAGCAGACAGCTAAACCTGTCACCTTGTAATCCTGGATTAAAGCACGATACTGCAGCCATAACTCATCAGCGGTGCTGCGAGGATCTGTTTTAACTCTCCAAGAGTGAACCATTTCTTTGTCATCAAAGACTCCAAGAACGGTATTTGTATTTCCAACGTCAACTGTTAATAACATTGTTATCGCCCCACCATTGGCATGTTATCAATCAAGCGAACTCCCTCAACCCATCCAGCAATAATCGCTCGACGGTTTTCTGTACCTTCATCTGCTAACGAAAAGTCTTTTTCATCAATAATCGTTGCGTAATCCTTATTAAAACCAGCCTCAGTAGAAAGCGTTGTGTTGAGTATCTCCTGAGCAATTTCTACTGTTGGGGCAAGCTTGGCTGCTGCTAATGCCCGGTGAATAACTAATGCTGCATCTCTGCCAGATTCACTCAGTTGCAGATTGCGTGAGGACATCGCCAAACCATCAAATTCACGAACCGTCGGAACACCAATTATCTCAACCTTGCTCTTCATAGCTTTAACAATTGTTAACTGCTGAAAATCCTTTTCGCCAAATACCGCCTTATCTGGCTTTGCAATTGCGCATAGGCGATCAATAACTGTTACAACACCATCAAAGTGTCCAGGCCGTGATGCACCTTCATAAAGATTGCCTAGCGCTCCTGCACTTATTGTTTTGAATCCTTCTGGATATAGGTCTTCATACTCTGGAAACCACACCTCAGTAGCGCCAGCAATTGTTGCAATTTCGATATCGCGCTCTGGTGATCGTGGATACTTTTCTAAATCTGCTGTGTTCTCAAACTGCAGTGGATTTACAAAGATGCTTACAATTACATCTTTATCCAAAATGCGCGCACGTTTAATCAACGCTTGGTGGCCTTTATGCAAGGCTCCCATAGTTGGCACTAACACAGTCATTTCAGTGGCTCCAGTCCTTTCGTGGGGTACCGGGCGAGATACATCAAAGTTTACCTCTAAGCAGGCAATTGCTCCAAAAGTTCTTTTATCGATCCATGCGTGAGCAGGATTGCATCAGGCTCAATTTCAAACCATGGTTGCAGAACAAAACGACGCTCGTGTGCCCGTGGATGTGGCAACTGCAATTCATCAGCCTTACTTAACAACCCCCCGTATTGAATGAGGTCCAGATCAATGGTTCGGGGTCCCCAATGCTCAATTCTTTCGCGGCCTAAACTCTTCTCGATGCCATGTAGCAATGACAATAGATCCATTGCGGGCAATTCACTATCAATAATGCACACCGCATTTAAGTAATCGGGTTGCTCTGGTCCACCAACTGGTGAGGTTGTGTAATAGCTAGACACCAATTGCACATCAGTTGCTTCACGTAGCAATGCGATTGCTAAATCAAGATTCACTTTAGGTTCACCAATATTGGCCCCTAGTGCGATGACAGCTTTCATCGTGATCGAGTTACAACAACTGCGATGTCTTTTAATTGTGCAGCAACTGGTGCCTGGGGCTTGTGCACAGTGACCGTCACAGATTTAACTTTCAGATGCTGATTGAGTACTCGTTCTGCAATTCTTCCAGCTAACTTCTCAATCAAATTAACAGGATTACTTGTAATCTCTTCGACTACTAAATCTGTGATCTCGGCGTAATTGACGGTATCTGCAATCGCATCTGATTGTGATGCTGCAGTTAAATCAACAGAAAGAGTAAGGTCAACAAAGAAATCTTGACCATCTTTGCGCTCTTGCTCAAATAAACCGTGATTACCAAAACCATGGATGCCTGTTAGAACAATCTGATCACTCATTGTGCCAACACCTCCTTATGTGGTTTCACGCTATGAACTCTAACCGCCCACACACCTGTGGTGGCAAGTCGCTTAGTTAAATCAATTGTTGCTTGTTCTCTCTCATCGGGAGAGTCCCCACCTAGAAAACGCTTACGTGATCCACCCACCAACACTGGATACCCCAAATCAACAAAGGAATCGATTGAATCAATGATCTCCCAGTTATGGTGGGCGTCTTTAGCAAAACCTAGACCTGGATCAATTATTAGATTTCCTTCTTCAATGCCTGCATCTAAGGCAGCGGTAATACGCTCTTGTAGCTCTGAAATCACATCAATGACGACATCGCTGTAAATAGCCCTTGAATTCATGTCTTTTGACTGCCCGCGCCAGTGCATTGCAATGTAAGGAACTTTTAATCGTGCCGCGGTTTGCAGCATATTTGGATCTGCTAATCCCCCGCTGACATCATTAATTATTGATGCACCCGCTTTGATTGCAGCCTCTGCTGTACTTGCACGCATCGTGTCGATGCTAATTTTCACGCCGTGTTTAGCTAGTTCAGTTATAACCGGAATAGTGCGTTCTATTTCTTCTGCTTCACTTACACGATCTGCGCCAGGTCTAGTTGATTCACCACCGATGTCGATGATATCAACACCTTCTGTAATCATTTCTAAACCTCGTGCCACTGCCGCATCTAATTCGTTGTGCCGTCCACCATCGGCAAAGGAGTCAGGGGTTACATTCAAGATGCCCATGATCAACATGAGTATTACGCCTTAGTGATAAGTGAAATTGCTTCTGCGCGTGTAGCAGGATTTGTTAGCGCACCGCGCACAGCAGATGTTGTAGTTCGAGCATGAGATTTCTTCACACCACGCATCGACATACAAAGATGCTCACAATCAATAATCACAATCACGCCTAGCGGATCCAAGATTTTCACCATTGCATCTGCGATCTGTGTAGTTAAACGCTCTTGCACCTGTGGGCGCTTTGCATATAAATCAACCAAGCGCGCAAGCTTTGAAAGACCGGTGATCTTTCCGCGCGGGATATAGCCGATATGTGCAACTCCATGGAACGGAGTCAAATGATGCTCACAATGAGAAAAGACTTCGATGTCACGAACGATTACTAACTCTTCATGGCCGATATCAAAAGTTGTTGTTAAAACATCTTCTGGAGATTGCCACAATCCTTCAAAGTTTTCCTTCATGGCACGAGCAACTCGCGCAGGTGTCTCTTTTAATCCTTCACGTTCAGGATCCTCGCCAAGGGCTATAAGTAGCTCGCGAACAGCCTTTTCAGCACGTTCCTGGTCATAAGGACTAGATGCGCGACCATCAGAGACAGTTACTTTATTTACCGTCACTGGCAGCCTTCTTGCGTGTTGGTTTCTTCGCCTTAACCGGTGCCACAACAACGCGCTCTGGAACATCCACTGGTGGTTGCTCAGATGGGATGCGAGTTGCAGAACCAGTCCATGCAGGACGCTTTGTTACTAGTTTTACCTTCTTAAAGATAGCGGCGATTTCATCCTTGTTTAAAGTTTCCTTTTCGAGAAGTTCAATGACCATCTCATCAAGAATCTTGCGATTAGCAACCAAAATATCAAATGCCTCTTGGTGTGCATTTTCAATTAAACGACGAATTTCGCGATCAACTACACCTGCGATGTTTTCGCTGTAATCGCGTTGATGTCCGTAATCTCGACCTAAGAATGGTTCAGATGCTCCGCCGCCAAGTTTGATCGCACCGATTGCTTCGGTCATTCCGTATTGAGTAACCATTGCTCGAGCAAGCTCTGTTGCCTTTTCAATATCATTTGAAGCACCAGTTGATGGATCGTGGAAAATTAGCTCTTCTGCTGCGCGACCACCTAATGAATACGCCAACTGATCAAGTAGTTGATTACGAGTTGTTGAGTACTTGTCTTCATCAGGTAGAACCATGGTGTAACCAAGTGCGCGGCCTCTAGGCATGATCGTTACCTTGTGAACAGGATCTGTATGTGGCAAAGCATGCGCAACAAGTGCGTGACCTGCTTCGTGATAAGCGGTGACTCGGCGTTCATCATCACTCATCAAACGAGATTTGCGTTGTGGTCCTGCCATGACGCGATCAATTGCTTCATCTAGTTCTGGATTTCCAATCACTGACTTGTTTTCGCGAGCAGACAAAAGCGCTGCTTCATTGAGCACATTTGCTAAATCAGCGCCAGTAAAACCAGGGGTACGACGTGCGTAATCAACTAGCTTTACCTCATCACTCAATGGCTTGCCCTTGGCATGGACCTGCAAGATAGCTTCGCGTCCTTTAAGGTCAGGACGATCAACAGCGATCTGACGATCAAAACGACCCGGACGCAGCAATGCTGGATCCAAAACATCTGGACGGTTTGTTGCCGCAATCAAAATAACCTTGGAGTTTTCTTCAAAGCCATCCATCTCAACAAGTAGTTGGTTGAGGGTTTGTTCACGTTCATCGTGACCACCGCCCATACCGGCGCCACGTTGACGGCCAACAGCATCGATTTCGTCAATGAACACAATTGCTGGTGCATTTGCTTTTGCTTGATTAAACAAATCACGCACGCGTGCTGCACCAACACCGACAAACATTTCAACAAAGTCAGAACCTGAAATTGAATAAAAGGGAACTCCTGCTTCACCAGCTACCGCGCGCGCAAGAAGTGTCTTACCTGTTCCTGGAGGGCCAAACAACAAAACTCCCTTAGGAATTTTTGCGCCAAGTGGTGCGTACTTTTCTGGTTTTGCAAGGAAATCTTTAATCTCATCTAGTTCAGCAAGTGCTTCATCTGCTCCTGCAACATCTTTGAATGTTGTCTTAGGAACTTCGTTGTCTTGTAATTTGGCACGAGATTTTCCAAATTGGAACACCTTGTTGCCACCTTGAGCTTGACTCATCATCCAGAAGAACAAGAATCCAATGAGTAGGAATGGAACAATTGAAAATAGGAATGAGATAAGAAGAGATTGCGAAGGAACCTTGACATTCCATCCCTTTGAAGGTGGATTTGCAGTTAAGGCATCAACCAAGGTTGGTTCTTGTCGTGCAACATAGAAAGATTCAACCTTTGAGTCACCATTAATTGTGTTGCCAGGAGTAAGTATGAGACGAATCTTCTGATCTTTATCAACTAGCTCTGCTGAGAGCACTTTTGACTGAGTAATGGCATCAATGGCTTGCGATGTTTCAATTTGAGTGTATTTATTCCCCGCAGATGAGATTTGGCCAAAAACTGTTACCGCAAAGATTGCCGCAATAATCCAAAAGAGAGGTCCACGAAAGATTTTGCTACCGTTAGATGCCGGCTTCTTAGGCAGCTTCTTGCTTGAGAAACTTTTCTTCGTCGGCTTCTTAGGCTTTTGTACTTGTGACATATCTGGGGATTCTCGTTTCTAATTCTTATTCGTACATGTGCTTAGCAAGCACACCAATGAAGGGAAGGTTGCGGTACTTCTCATCGAAATCAAGTCCGTACCCAATTACGAAATCTTTTGGAATATCAAAGCCAACATACTTAACGTTTACTTCAACCTTTGCTGCCTCTGGCTTGCGCAAAATTGAAAGAATTTCCACTGAACCAACTCCGCGTGATTCGAGGTTAGCCTTAAGCCAAGAAAGTGTTAAACCAGAGTCGACGATGTCTTCAACGATTAATACATTGCGACCCGTGATGTCTCGATCTAAATCTTTCAGGATGCGAACAACTCCACTGGATTTTGTTCCGGATCCATAAGATGAGACTGCCATCCAGTCCATATCTATATGGCGTTGTAATGCGCGGGAAAGATCAGCAACTGCCATAACCGCGCCCTTTAAAACACCAACAAGTAAAAGGTCTTTACCTTCGTAATCTTTATCAACCTGGGCGGCAAGCTCTTTGATACGTGCTTGCAACTGTTCTTCGGTCACGATTACGCGTTCGATATCGCCTTTGACTGCTTCTAAATCCACGGTTCTCCCTATGGTCGGTGCGGTGAGAGCGAAAGTCTGCCCGAAATTCGCTCAACCTTCACACCGCCGGGAAGATTGAGCGCACCTTGGCCGCTCCACGCGGAGATTAGGGCTTCAACGGCGCTTACATGATCGGCTGAGACCGATCCTGAAGGAGCACCAGCGGCATAGATGGCTGCTCGCAGAATTCGGGTGCGAATTGCTCGAGGCAAGGATTCAAGATGGGCACAATCCAAATCATGCAGATCTAGATGAATCTCTTCTCGCTTTGCCCAATGATCAAGTGCGTCGGCATCATCTCGCAACAGGTGAGAGCTACGAGCCAATGCATCTGAAATTCCAGGTCCAATAGTTTTTTCTAGTACTGGAAGTGCCTCAGTGCGAACACGAACACGTGCAAACTGTGAATCTTGATTGTGTGGATCATTCCAGTAATCCAAACCAATTTCTTTACAAAATTCTTCGTTTTGGTTGCGAGTAATTTCTAGAAGTGGCCGGACATAGAGCCCATTGTGATGTGCCATTCCAGATAGTGAACGTGTTCCAGATCCGCGTGCAAGTCCTAACAAAACTGTTTCGGCTTGATCATCTTTTGTGTGGCCAAGAAAAATAGCCACTGCTTTCTCTTGGTCAGCAACTTCGCCCAGCGCTTCATATCTGACTTTGCGTGCTGATGCCTCTAAACCTTCTTTAACATCGACGGTGACCTTCTTGATTACACACTTCAGCCCAAACTTTGAAAGTTGCGCTACAACTTTTTCTGCTTGTGTTGAAGAAGCAGCTTGTAATTGATGATCGACAGTTACACCAATAACAGTAATTGCAAGTTTTTCTGCTTCCACTGAAAGTGCGTAGGCAAGTGCTAAAGAATCAGCGCCACCAGAGACAGCTACTAGAACTTTGTCTCCGGCTTCATATTTTTCCAGCCAGGTTCGAACCGCGTTACGAACTGCAGGAACTGCTGTTGTCATAGGACAAGAGTAGTGCTGGTTTAGACGCGGCCACCAAATGGCATCAAGCCTTTAATGCTGTAGATATTTGAATATAGCAAGCCACGACCCTTTGAGTTTGCTTCCCACATCATGCCGTTGCCCGCATAAATCGTGATGTGGTGAATTGTTGAGATGTTTCCTTTGTAAGAGTAGAAAAGCAAGTCTCCTGGGACAAGGTCTTTCAATGAAACATGCTGGGTATAGCCAGAATACAAAGCAGAGTTGAGGCGATCCCAATTGGGCCAACCAAGTCCAGCTGCTTTATATGCGGCATAAACAAGTCCTGAACAGTCAAAGGAATTAGGGCCTTCAGTTCCCCAAATGTATGGCTTGCGTGCAAGAACTTGTGTTTTGGCAAATGCAACAGCCTTGTCACGTTGCGCTTGAGTAGTTCTAGATGTTGAGCGACCTTTAAAGCCAGTATCTGGCCAGACATTCTTTTGTCCGCCAGTTTGTGCAGCGGTGTTCGCTTGGCTTTCTTCGAGCAATGCAAGTTGTCGTTGTTGCTCAAGAGTTGTTCTAACTTTTCTAGCACTCATTAATTGACGCATTAACTCATCTTGAACTTTTTGTAACTTGGCAACTTCTTTTGCTTGTTCTGCTTTTGCATCATCTGCAAGTTTCTTGGTTGCCGCTACTTTATCTGTTGCAACTTGCTGGACAGCTTTTGCTGCATCTGCTGCTGCTTTTGCTACTCGTGCAGCGGCTTCAGCTTCCTTAAACTGTGCAAGTGCAACTGAATTTTGTGCACCCAAAGTACTCAGTGTCGATAGTTGATCAATTAAATCTTGTGGACCATTGGCACTTAGCAAAGGCTGAATATCGCTCATGCTTCCGCCCATGATGTAGGCATTTGATGCCAGGCGACCAATCGTCTTGTGCGCTTCGGCAACTGCTGCTGCAGTTTCTGCAGCATGCTTTGCTGCTGCCATGGCTAGCGATGTTGCTACCGCTAACTCAGCTTGCGCCTTTCTATAAACAGCAGCTGCTGCATTTGCTTTTGCAGTTAGCGCTCGAAGGCTTTGATTAGCTGCGGCCAACTTCTTAGCTTGCGCATCAGCAATCTTTTTCTTTGCAGCTTCGACTTTCTTTGCAGCTTCGATTTCAGCCACAGTTGGTTTAGGGACTGCAACAGCCGGCACTGACGAAATCGACAGCCCCAGAATTACAGCAAGCGAGATCGCCCTGAACTTTTTCACTTAAAACCTTTCGAAAGGGAAGGTCTAAAGAATAAATGGCCAACCTTAGAAAAGCGGGGTTTTACGTGTGAGTGTCCTTAATTAGCTACATCACGACGAACAAAAAGCACAGAAGCAATAATTGCCCCAACCGCTACATACAACCCACCAACAGTCAGTGCATGTTTGTAGGTCAGATCTACCGCTCCACCAGAGGCGATTGCAGATAGTTGGGCACCAGGCAACCAGTTTTGTAAGGAGTTTTTCACAGCAATTAATAAGTTCTCAACGATCAATAACCACAAAACACCAAAGGATATTGCGCTAATTGGGGAGCGCAATAAAAGACCTAGAACCATTCCAACGATTCCAAAGGCAACAACAGAGATTGTCACATTTATAAAAGTGGTGAATATGGCTTCAAAACCAGCAGATGTGAACCAAAGATCCGTGCTCACATCGGCGCCGGGGGCGAGGATGTAAGAAATTGCGATACTAACAACAGCGGCAATTGCAATCATGACGATTGCAAATAGCATCATTGAAATCAACTTGCCAATAAGAATCTTCATGCGTCCTGGCTGGCGAATCAAAAGATTTCGCAAGGTCCCGTATGTGTATTCCTGTGCCGTTTGTGCGGCAAATACACACAGCGCAATGATCCCTAAGAATCCTCCAACAGATGCAAATCCGTTCACAGATCCACTTGCGAGTCCAAGAACTTCTCTACCGATTGATCGACCTCGGTCACCATTACCTTGGGGTGAATCGATCATCAAGTAAATGAAAGATGTAATTAAACCTGTGAAGAAGAGGGCAGCTCCCATGGTGCCAAAAAACAATGTCGGGCGACGCAGTTTTCTTAGTTCTGCTTTGACAACATTAAACATTACTTGTCCCCCGTCATTTCAAAGAACGTTTCTTCAAGATTTGGCAGCTGCGGAGCAAGTTGTGCCAATGTGATTCCCGCATCAAAGGCTGCTTTATTAAGCACCGGTGCCCAAGCCATATCTGCCAAGACATGAACTGAATCATTTCGAATCACTGCATGGTGTCCTGCTGCTTCTGCTATTTCAACAATTCGCTTCAAATCAGAATGATTGAGAGATTTAGCAATAATCGTTGGTTGTTGTTGCGCCATTAGTTCGCCGATTGGGCCAGCAAAGACAATTTCACCCTTGCGCAACATAACAATGTAATCACTAATAATTTCTAACTCAGATAACAAGTGGGAAGAGACAAACACCGTTGTTCCCTCATTTGCTAGATCGCGCAATAGAGCACGAACCTCTTGAATTCCTTCCGGATCTAAACCATTTGTTGGTTCATCTAACATTAGTAATTTAGGATTAGGTAGCAGCGCTGCCGCAATTCCTAATCTCTGCTTCATTCCCAGTGAATAAGTCTTAAACTTTGACTTACCGCGATCTCCGAGCCCAACTTTGTCTAGTAACTGCTGTACTCGCTCGATTGGAAATCCACCAAGTTTTGCCAGAACCATTAAGTTTTCATAACCTGAAAGTGCTGGGTAAAAAGCAGGTCCTTCGATCATTGCGCCGACGCGACTTAAGTATTTTTCTGGATGCTCTATTGGCTCACCAAGAATGTGGCCCTGACCAGTTGTTGGCGTAATCAACCCAAGCAACATGCGCATGGTTGTTGTCTTACCTGATCCATTAGGGCCAACAAAGCCACAAACGGTTCCTAAGGGGACTTCGAAGTTGATGTGTGAGACCGCTAAGCGATCATCATATTTTTTGGAGAGATCGGAGACTGAAATCGCTGTGTTAGGCATACCCCACACTCTGCCACAATTAGTCCATGAGCAAACGACCTTGGGGTTATCAGCCTCGTAAGGATTCACTGGGACCTGACTGGGAATTACATCCACAGACACATTCAGTGCGCGCTGGTTTGGCTCGTTCTGGTTTTGGTGAAACATCTGAAGCTTTGTATCTCAACAGTGGTTTTACATATTCATCTGCTGAAGAAGCTTTCAATTCATTTGCTGAAGAGACAGATCACTTCCTATATAGCCGTTTCCACAATCCAACAATTGCAATGTTTGAACAGCGTCTTGCCGCAATTGAAGGTGCAGATATGTGTGTTGCAACAGGCTCTGGAATGTCTGCGATGTTCGCATCTCTTGCGTGTTTAGTAGAGCAGGGTGACCACGTTGTTGCATCGGCTGCCATGTTTTCTTCTTGCCATGTTGTTATTACAGAATTCTTGCCAAAGTGGGGCGTTACCTTTGAGTTAGTAAAGGGCAACGATCCTGCTGCTTGGGCAAAAGCACTGAGCAAGCCAACAAAGGCTGTCTTTATTGAAACACCAAGTAATCCGTTGTTAGAGATTGTTGATATCAAAATGGTCAGCGATCTTGCGCACAAGGTTGGTGCAACTGTAATTGTTGATAACGTGATGGCTTCTCCTGTTCTACAAAAGCCATTACAACTCGGTGCAGATGTGGTTATGTATTCAGCGACAAAGCACATCGATGGTCAAGGGCGAGTTTTAGCTGGCGCGCTACTTGGTTCTGCAGATTACATTGTTGACAAACTTCTACCATTTGTTCGCCATACAGGACCTGCACTTAGTTCTTTCAACGCTTGGGTTCTTGTTAAATCACTTGAAACAATGCATATGCGCGTTTTGAGCATGGTTTCAAATGCACAAGCAGTTGCTGAGTTCTTAGAAAAGCAACCTGCAATCAAATCTGTCCGCTACCCAGGATTAAAGTCTCATCCAAGTCATGAATTAGCAATGAAGCAGATGAACAATGGTGGCGGAAGCACGATCGGAATTGAATTCAAGGGTTCTCAAGAGGAAGTCTTTGCCTTCATGAACAAGCTTCGTGTGATTGATATTTCTAATAACTTAGGTGATAGCAAGTCTCTTATTACTCATCCTGCATCTACTACGCACCGACGTTTAGCCCCTGAAGTACAGGCTGAGATGGGCATAACAGAATCCGTGCTGCGTTTATCAATTGGATTAGAACACTCATCAGATCTTATTAAAGATCTAGAGCAGGCTTTAGCTAAGTAGTTGTGCTGCAACAAGTACAACTGAAAGCAAGCTTAAGTAAGTAATAGACCACTGGAAGATCTTTCCAGCAACCTTTCCATACTCCGGTGAGCCTTCTTTGAGAGCAATCAATTGACCAGCAAAAACTAAACCAAGTGCAATCGTTACAACCATTGACCATGTTGGCAGATTTGCAGAACTAATCAACCAAATAGAGGATGCGATCATCAGGGTTGTGTGGAACCACATCTCACCAAGTACGCGACCCTTTGTCGCAACAACAGGAAGCATTGGAGTTCCTGCAGCTGCGTAGTCATCTTTGTACTTAATCGCTAGCGCCCAGAAATGTGGCGGTGTCCAGAAGAAAACAACAAAGAAAAATGCCCACGGTGTGACAGATAATGAATTTGTAACTGCTGCCCAACCAATTAGTACTGGCATGCAACCCGCAGCACCACCCCACACAATGTTTTGTGAAGTTCTCTGCTTAAGTGCCATTGTGTATACAACGACATAAAAAACTATTGCAATTAATGCTAACAAAGTTGCAAGTGGTGTTGTGAAGAGCCAGAACAAGACAAGTGAAAAAATTCCAATAATTGACGCAAAAATTGTTGCATTTGTTTTTGAAATCAAACCAGTAACAATCGGACGCTTTGCTGTGCGCGCCATTAATTTATCCAAATCACTTTCAATAACCATGTTGAAGGCGTTGGCACTTCCTGCAGCTAACGTCCCTGCAAATATAGTTGCGATTGCTAAGCCAAAATCTGGCAAACCCTTGGCGGCCAAAACCATCGCCGGTAAAGTCGAAACGAGCAGTAACTCAACGACCCTTAACTTCATTAGGTCTAGGTATCCCCGCATAGCAACGCTCACTGGACAAGATTACTCAGCGATTTAATTTGCGCATCACAGTCTCCTCACAGGGATAATAGTTACCTTGCTCTCAAAGAAGGGATTTACCATGACTGAGAACAACAAGCCCGAATGGTTTGAAATCGCAGAAAACGATGGACCAGCGGTGCCTCCAAAAGCTTCAAAGACTCTGCCACTTGCTGCAGTCTTTGCCACCGCACTGATCCTTGGCGTTGGAGCAGTTGTTTCGCAAGTTCAAGAAGAATCCCCAGCCGTAGCAGTTGAGACAGCATCTGTGCAGACAACTGCATCTAACAGCACTTCATCACCCACATCAGTAGCTCAAGTTTCAAAATCTTCACCAATCGCACGGATTGCAAATCCTGCGAGCTCAGCAATAGCTGGAACCTCAGGACTCCAAAACCCATCTATTGCGCAATTACCAACAAAAGGTGGGGATGATGATGACGATGAGCATGAAGGGCGTTCTCGTAATGGCGATCATGAAGAGGACGACGATGATGAAGATGAAGGCGACGACGACTAACTAGTAGAGTTAAGGAATGCGCAATCGCTTCCTAACTTTGATTCTTATAACTTCGCTCTGCGCCATTGCACTACCGGCGCAGGGCGAAGTTGTTTCACTGGATACAAAGATGAAGTTAATTAAAACAATTAATGGCTCTATTTCTCCAAAGTCTGTGAGATCTTCCGGTGACGGTGTAGTCAGCGCTCACAACATGATGTATCGACATTCAGTTACTGTTTATGACGCAAAGAGTTTTGAATTACTCCACACAGTTGCTGACTCAGTCTCTTTGCAGAAGTACGGGTATTCCAAGAGTGCATCCCTCTTCAAGGGTGCACCTGTTGAAGGAACATTCTCACCAGATGGCAAGTTCCTCTACGTGAGTAACTATGCGATGTATGGACCTGGATACAACAAAGAAGGACATGACACTTGTTCTCCAGCATCTGGCTATGACAAGAGTTTTGTGTACCGAATCAACCGTAGTAATTATGAGATCGATGCAATTTACCCAGTTGGATCTGTTCCTAAAGTTGTAGAAGCAACTCCTGATAACAAGTATGTACTAGCTGCAAACTGGTGTTCTTATACCGTTTCGGTTATTTCAGTAGATGCTCAAAAGGTTGTTAAAACAATCAAAATCGGTCGTTATCCTCGCGGAATAGCAATTTCTAATGACTCAAAGCGCGCATACGTGGCTGAGATGGGTGGCAACAGAATTCATGTCATTAATTTAGAAGACTTCACAGTTTCTTACATTCCAATTGGAAGTAATCCTCGAGCAATAGTTTTATCACCGGACAATACAAAAATGTATGTCACTATGAATCTTTCAGGGAAAGTTGCTTCATGGGATTTGGTTGCAAACAAAGCCGGAAAATCTGTTAAAACTGGTGAGGCAGCACGAAGTCTTGCCATCTCAGCAGATGGCTCAACAATGTTTGTTGTTAACTTTAAAAGCGACACGATGTCTAAGGTGCGAACTAGTGACATGAAGGTCTTAGAAACTATAAAAGCTTGTAATGAACCAATCGGAATTACATATGACAATCCAACAGGTAATACCTGGGTTGCCTGCTACAAAGGACAAATAAAGATTTACTCCAACAATTAAGGCGCTGGACTAATCTCTGCAGGAATATTTGGAGCAGCGATTCTTCCTAAAACTCGGTCTATCGCAGCACGTGCTTTATTCAACGCCGCATTTCCTTTAGCGATGTCATCTGCAAGAGTTACAAACACATACTCTCGATCAGTTGATTGCACGTAACCTGCAAGTGTTGCTGTGCCGTTTAGTGTTCCTGTCTTAGCGCGCACTAGGCCCACAGCCGATGGTGCAGTTTTTAAAAATCTATTCTCTAATGTCCCTGATACTCCACCAATAGGTAGAGATAGATAGAGAAGTGCATACTTTTCATCTTTACGAATCTTGTATAGAAGTTCGCCCATGAGCTTTGCAGTGATCTTATTTTTCTTAGATAGCCCGCTTGCATCTGCCACAACTAACTTGCTGTCATCAATTTCAAGTTGGGTCAATAGAGTTCGAAAAATAGTTTCTATACCCTTGATATTTTGAGAATATCCTGCGGCACGTGCGGCTAATCCAGCTAGTCGATCGGCCAATAAGTTATCGCTCCACAACATCATCCAGTCGAGTATTTGTGCAACTGTAGGTGAGTTTTCTGAGACAACTAGATCGCCTTGGGCCATAAAGGCTTCGTCTTCTGTAACTGATTTAAAGACTGGTTTGAATCCACGCTTTGCCCAAAAGGCTTTTAGGTTGGCAATATCTTTGGAATAGAGATTGCTATACAAAACCTTGTAATTCTTTAATGAACCACCATTAGCCTCTTTGACTGCCGACAATGTATTGAAACCCATATACGGCAATGAAGCTCTGTTCATCTTGCGTGCAACATTGTGATCCAGGCTAATCCACGGATCAAATGATCCTCGGATAACAACTATTTTTTCTTCAGGTGCAATATTGACGGTTGTGTTAAAAACTGATTGTGGATCTAAATAATCAAGAGTTACAGCCCCAGCTAAGACTTTCATTACAGATGCTGGCTTACGCTGGGAATAAATATTTTTCTCATAAATGATCTGCCCTGTCGAGCCATCAATTACGACCATCGCTGGATTAGACAGAGTCGGCACTTTTAGCAGTTCATCAAATGCTGCAGGTATTGAATCAGGGCCCAAAACTGCAGCAGCTGGCGCAATAGAAAGTATTAGCGCAAGGCAGGTAGCAAGCAGTCTTTTGAGCAAGTACATAAGCTGGTTAATTACCGTGCTGATGCAATGACTATATTTAGAACAGTTAATCCTGTCATCGTTAGCCAAACATTCTTTGGAAGTTCAGGCTTCTTAACATTCTTATATCCAAGTGCAAGAATTACGACCAACACTAGGAGTTTAATACCCACCTTCGTGTGATTGAGTTCTTCATCGGGCTTGACTGAATTATGTAACCCAACCATTACAACACCCGCGATCAGAGCGGTAAGCCCAGCATGCATAACCCCTGGGTTTAACTTGCGTGGGCTCTTGTTCCACTGATGCAGTAGAAGAGAAAGAATTCCAATGACGGACAGTAGATGGATTACGTACATGACTGTGTTGATAGCTGACATGTATTCAGTTTAGAGTGCATACATGTCTTCTCCTACCACCCCCGCCAGCATTGGCCCAGGTGAGTTTTTCCCTGTTGTAGGGGTCGGGCCTCATGAAAAACCCTGGCCAGAAGGTGATCAATACGATCCTGAACTATTGCTGAATGGTGATCGTCGAAATGTTTTAGACCACTACCGATATTGGACAGTTGAAGCGATTGTTGCTGATCTAAATACAAAGCGTCATAAATTGCAGATTGCGATTGAAAATTGGCAACATGATTTGAATATTGGATCAGTAGTTCGCACAGCTAATGCATTCAACGTTTCTGCTGTTCACATCATTGGGAAGCGCGATTGGAACAAGCGCGGTGCGATGGTGACAGATAGATATCTGACAGTCATGCATCATCCAACAGTTGAAGATTTTGCCGCACACTGTAAAGAACAAAACTTGCCGATTATTGGAATTGATAATGTTCCAGGGTCAAAGCAATTAGAGCCAGCAGTGCTACCTGAAAGTTGTGTACTTCTCTTTGGTCAAGAAGGTGCCGGTATGTCAGATGAAGGTATTGCTGTCTGCGAAGTTTTGTATGAAATCAATCAATATGGATCAACTAGATCAATGAACGCATCCGCTGCTGGTGCAATTGCGATGTATCACTGGGCACTGCAGCATTTACCGCGTTAATTCTAACAACAATCCATCCACAGCACGTTCGACCATAGCCAAAGTTGCTTCATAGGCTTCATCAGATTGATTGTAAGGATCTGGTACTTCTAGTTTGAAATAATCTGCAGAACTTGGATCCACTCCTTTGAGTGAAGGATCAAAGTTTCGTAAATATAAAACCTTGCTGCGGTGCTCTTCATTTTCCGCCAAGGAAACAACGTTGTGATAATTACTTGAATCCATCACCAAAATCAGATCATGAACAAAGAAGTCATTTACTTTAAATTGCTTTGCAGTATGCGAATGCTTATATCCAGCAGCTTCCCAAATCTTTTTTGAAGATGGGTGTGGGCCTTGTCCGATGTGCCACGAGCCAGTGCCTGAACTATGAACTTCAATTCGTGGCGCTTTCCAGTCAGCCGTTTTACCTGCCAGAACAGCAGCAGCCATGGGTGAGCGGCAAATATTGCCCAGGCACACCATTGTGATGCTGAGTTGGTCCTGGTCTTTAAGTGAGGAGATCAAGCTCTGGTTCATCTTCCAGCGCTTCCTGCACAGTCTTTAGGCGACGCTCAATCTCATCGGCCTCATCGGTGCGACCTTGCATACGCAAGATCTTGGCGATGCGAGACTCAACATCCACAATAAACTCGAAATCTTTTGGCTCATCCTCACTAACAATTGCCAGCACATTCTCAAG
Source organism: Candidatus Planktophila sp. (assembly GCA_964203475.1). Lineage (GTDB taxonomy): Bacteria > Actinomycetota > Actinomycetes > Nanopelagicales > Nanopelagicaceae > Planktophila. The sequence continues at coordinate 70,567 of CAXNLR010000004.1, forward strand.
AGTTGCTAATCCTTCATCATATTTTTCAAGCAGGATTTGCGCCTTACCAAATTCGAAAGATGCAAACGTTTCACGGCGATGATCATGGCCTGTTTCAAATACATCAACCGCTTTACGAGCAGTTTCCAAAGCTAGTTCACCCTGACCAAGTTCAATTAGGCATGACGCCATTTTTTGATCACAACGAGCAACATGAATTACTTCTTTGTTTCTTTTAAAGAGAGACCTTGCTTCTTTAAAGGCCTCGATTGCCTTTTCGTAATTCTTCAATTCGCGTTCTGCACAACCAATTAAATGCAGATCATTTGCTGCGCCAATTTCATTACCGTCAACTAAATGCTCTTGCGCACACTCATTCATTGTTTTAACGACTTTGTCATATTGCTTTGATGTGTACCACCACTCACCAAGTGTGCAAGCAAGTTCAAGTGCAATCGGAGATTTATTCTCGCGTAGTAATTCAACCGCTTTACTCATTGCTAACGCCGCTTCATCCATGCGCTTTAACTGATTTAGGTTGTAACCAATTGCTGAATATGCTTGAGCTAATCCTTCAGATGGTGCAGCATCGCCTAATTGTGAATAAATATCACGAGCAGTCTCCGCCAGGGCAAGGGCCTCGTCGTATTGACCTCGTGCATAAATGCGAGCGCTTAATTCGTAGTAGGTACTGGCGCGTTCCTCGCCTTCGACCTCGGGGATTCGATCCCACAACATCTCTTCGCTGATGAGTTCTTCTAAGCCGTCATCTTCGCTCATGCCAGAAACTTAT
>CAXNLR010000005.1:0-31823 GCA_964203475.1 Candidatus Planktophila sp.
TGTGCTTGCGCACAAGACTTTCAAAAATTACTTGGAATAAAGTTCAACGATTAGCTGCTCTTGAACCTGTGTGTCGATGACTGCACGAGCAGGAACTGAGTGAATGATGATTCGCATCTGTGAACCAACAACCTCCATCCATGCTGGAACTGCCTTCTCGCCAAGCTCTGCGCTAGCAACGATGAATGGTGTGAGATCCAATGACTTTGGAAGAACATCAATGATGTCCATTGCAGAGACACGGAATGAAGGAATGTTTACCTTCTTACCATTTACCAAGAAGTGACCGTGACGAACTAGCTGACGTGCCATGTCGCGGCTCTTTGCAAAGCCTGCACGGAACACAACGTTGTCGAGACGTGTCTCAAGAATGACAAGAAGGTTTTCACCAGTCTTGCCCTGCTTGCGGTTAGCCTCTTCGTAGTAACCACGGAACTGCTTTTCTAGAACACCATAAATACGTGCGCACTTTTGCTTTTCGCGCATCTGCAATAGGTACTCAGATTCCTTTGAACGGCCACGGCCGTGCTGTCCTGGTGGATAAGGACGTGATTCGATAGGACACTTTGGTCCATCGCACTTTGAGCCCTTAAGGAAGAGCTTTACTTTTTCGCGACGGCAACGCTTGCAGTCTGCTCCGGTATAACGAGCCATTTATTCTCTTCCTTCCTTAAACTCGACGTGGTTTCGGTGGGCGGCAGCCATTGTGTGGAGCTGGAGTTACATCAGAGATGGCTCCAACTTCTAGGCCTGCTGCTTGCAATGAACGGATTGCAGTTTCGCGACCAGATCCTGGTCCCTTAACAAATACATCAACCTTCTTTAAGCCATGCTCCTGTGCGCGACGAGCTGCTGCTTCTGCTGCAAGCTGTGCTGCGAATGGAGTCGACTTACGTGAGCCCTTGTAACCAACCTGGCCTGATGAAGACCAAGAGATAACAGCGCCCGTTGGGTCTGTAATAGAAATAATTGTGTTGTTGAAAGTGCTCTTGATGAACGCCTTACCAACTGCAATGTTCTTCTTCTCTTTCTTACGAAGCTTAACTTTGCCCTTAGCTGGAGCAGCAGTCTTTGATTTAGGAGCGGCCATTACTTAGTCACCTTCTTCTTACCTGCAATTGCCTTACGAGGTCCCTTACGTGTACGCGCATTTGTATGTGTGCGCTGACCACGAACAGGTAGTCCCTTGCGGTGACGAATACCTTGGTAGCTCTGGATTTCAACCTTGCGACGAATGTCGCCAGAAATTTCACGACGAAGGTCACCTTCGATTTTGAAGTTTGCTTCGATGTATTCGCGAAGCTTTGCTAGATCTGCTTCTTGCAGATCCTTAACGCGAATATCTGGACTAATGCCAGTTGCTGCTAATGTTTTTTGTGAACGGGTAAGACCCATTCCAAAGATGTAAGTGAGTGCGATTTCCAAACGCTTTTCGCGTGGAAGATCGACACCGACGAGACGTGCCATGTATCTACCTATCTATATCTGGAGGTCCTCCGCATTACTGTTCTCTGGCCTACCAGTCCAAAGGTCTTCGGTAATTTCTTACTGAAGTCGTAATACGAGTTATTTATTGAGTTGTACTGCTTAGCCTTGACGTTGCTTGTGACGCAGGTTTTCGCAAATGACCATGACGCGACCCTTGCGGCGAATGACTTTGCACTTATCGCAAATCTTCTTAACGCTTGGATTAACCTTCATGTCTATTGCTCCCCTTGTTACTTGTAACGATAAATAATTCGACCCTTTGTTAGGTCGTACGGACTCATTTCAACGATCACACGATCGGCAGGAAGAATACGAATGTAGTTCTTTCGCATCTTGCCGCTAATGTGAGCGAGGACTTTATGTCCGTTAGTTAGCTCCACACGAAACATCGCGTTAGGTAAAGCTTCAGCAACGGTGCCTTCCATCTCGATGGCGCCATCTTTTTTAGCCAAGCTGTACCTACATTTCTGTTTAAGCGTGAAACAAGCGAACTCGTAGTTTAGGGCTCAGGCTCAAATAAGGGAAATCCGCCTAATGAACTACAAGGCTGTAATTCAGCCCACAGATCAGTTGCGTTTTACGCTGAAAATCGAGCTCCCCAGCAAGACCGCCAAGCCGATAAAGACCGCCCCTGCCCCAGATGCTGCAGCCAAGGCGCCGGCACTTGCTGGCACTAGAAATTGGCCAAATCGATTGCCCATCAATCGGGCAGAAACTGCAAGTGCGCGTTCACTGCTCTCTGTTTTTTGTGAAACCAATGACATTGTTAATGGTTGTCCTACACCAAGAGAAAAACCAGCAATGAAGACAACTACACCTAAAGTGATTGGCGTATGTGTAAATGCCATCGCTGCGCAACAAACTGTTGAAATTATCGTGCTCCACCAGAGCAATTGGAATGTAGAAAAACGCTGACTTAAGCGCCCCAAAAAGAAACGGGAAAGCATGGTTGTACCTGCGCGAATTGCTAAAATTGCACCGATTGCATATGGCGAGAAATTGTTTTCTGTTCCAAATAGTGGCAAGAAAACAACCAAAACATCGGCTGCAGAGGATATCGCTAGCGAAATATAGATAGCAGCCATAATTCCAGGGCGCTTTACTAAATTAAAAGCTGCTTTGAAAGTTCCTTCGCTATTTTCTTTACCCTCAACGGTTGGTCTTTCCTTACGCCACTTAATGACCGGCACTAAAGCAACTATTGTTAGAACAACACCAAGCAAGAAGGCGTTGGATGTTGACTCAGGAAGTGTTCCATTAGAGCCAGCAACAATTGTTGCAATGATCGGACCCAACATATGGCCAACAGATGCGCTAAAGGTGTAAAAGCCAAAATATCTGTCATAACTTGCTCGCGGTGCACGTAATGCAACCATCGACTGCCCACCAACCATGCAGGCCAAATGTGCCAGACCGGCGGCAGCTGTTGCCATGCCTAGGGTTACAAGATTGTTTGCAAAAATTAAGGCACCAGATGTCACCATCATCGCCAGAGTTCCGTAGATGATGAACTTAGCTTCACCTAACTTGCCAACCCAAGAACCAAATTGCAGAGCGAGCAAAACTGGAAACAATGCATACAAAGCAGCAATTAATCCAATTTGTGCGCTATTGGCATCTAATTCAATTGCACGATAGGTGATCATCGGGCGAAGTACATAAATAGTCGCTTGTGTAAGCGTTGAAGAAAGCAAGAGGGGCTTTGCCCAGGGAAGTAACTTATCTGCAGCCATTTACTTCTTTATTGCAAAGGTTTTTTTGAAGTTCCAGATAAGGGGTCCGATAATCACAAGAATTAAGATTGCATAGATTATTTTAGGAAATCCGCCTGCGATCAGAATGGAGTAATCACCTTGGCTTATTTGAAGAGCTCTTTTGAATTGTGTCTCTGCAAGTGGCCCAAGAATTAGTCCAATGATTAGAGGGGTTACAGGAACTCCAAATCGTCTGAATAAGTATCCGAGGATTCCGATTGCAAGGGCAACCTGTAGATCAAAGGTTGAATTGTTCAGCGCATAGGCGCCAAGAAGAGCGAAGGTTGTAATGCCCGCATATAAATATTGGTTAGGAATCTTCAACAAAAGCACCCAAAAGCGAATTAGAGGTAGATTCATAACCAGAAGCAAAGCGTTACCAATAAATAACGAGGCGATTAATCCCCAGACAACGACAGGGTTGGTCATAAACAACATTGGTCCTGGCTGTATATCAAAGGATTGAAAGGCGACTAAAACAACAGCAGCTGTGGCTGATGTTGGCAAACCAAGTGCAAGAAGTGGAACTAACGCACCTGCTGCATTTGCATTGTTGGCAGCTTCTGGGCCAGCAACACCTTCGATAGCGCCCTTACCAAACTCTTCTTTGTTCTTGGATAATCCCTTTTCGACACCGTATGACAAAAATGTAGGTACCTCAGAACCACCAGCAGGAATTACCCCTAATGGAAAACCGATTGCGGTTCCTCGAAGCCATGGTTTCCATGAACGCTTGAAATCTTGCTTAGTCATCCACGCCTTACCCTTTAGCGGAATCACTTGAATTCTTTCATTTTTAAATCTACTTGCGATGTATAGAGCTTCTCCAAGTGCAAAAATCGCCACGATTACAGTAACTGTTTCAATTCCATCAATAGCATTCATATTTCCAAATGTTAAGCGGAGCGCTCCAGATTGCAGATCGGCTCCCACCAAACCAATCACTAGTCCTACGCCTAAAGCTGCTAAGCCGCGAATTCGCGAAGATCCCAATAAGGTTCCAACCGTCGCAAATGCCAAAATTATGAGGGCTAAGTAACCCGCGGGCTGAATGGTGAGAGCAAAATCAGCCAATGCTGGTGCACCAAAAGCCAGTGCAAGGGTTGCAATAGTTCCAGCTACAAAAGAGCCAATAGCAGCGGTCGCAAGGGCAGCTCCTGCTCGCCCAGCTTTTGCCATCTTGTTACCTTCGAGAGCAGTGATTACAGAACCACTCTCACCTGGGGTGTTCAACAAAATTGAGGTTGTTGATCCGCCATACATCGCCCCATAATAAATTGAGGCAAACATGATCAATGCGGAAGTGGGTTCAATTGAGAGCGTAACTGGAAGTAATAATCCAATAGCTAAGGCAGGACCAATGCCCGGTAGTACTCCAACAAGAGTTCCTAGGAAAGTTCCAAGGAGACCAAAGAGGATATTTGTAACTGTGAAGGCTGTCCCAAAGCCATCCATCAACATATTAAATGAGTTACCCATAATTATTTTCCTGTAACTCCATCAAATATGCCTGTTGGGAGATTTATATTTAGTCCAATTGAAAAAGTCAGATATACAAGAATGGCAAAAATCAATGAAATGAAGAAATCCTTTAATAGCTTTCGTGAACCAAAAGCAAAACTCACACCCCAAAATGAAATTGTCGCAGCGATTACATAACCTGCCTTTTCCAATAAAACTACATGGATTGCAATTGCCGCGGCAAACAAAGCCATAGTTCTAAAATCCGCTGGTTGAAACTCCTCGCCCCGTGAGGTGCCTTCCGGAGTGCCGTACTTGCCCCGCAAAACTTGGGAGATTAAGCCAACGCCTACTAATGTTAAAAACCCGGCAACCAAGTATGGAAAAGTTTGCGGGCTAATAATTGAGCCACCTTGAGGAACATCCATACGGGATGTATCCCAGGCAACAAAAACCCCAAGCAGGGTAAGGAAGCTAGCAAATACCAGCTCCCCCTTACCCTGCTTGGAGGGTTTTTGAAGAATCAATTAGATACCAAGTGCCTTAATTACCTTGGTAATTTCAGGGATGTGCTTCTCAAGGAATGACTTGAACGCCAATCCTGATGAGAAATCATTGTCCCAGTTGTTCTTCTTGACCTCTTCAAGCCAAGAAGGACTTACGCGCAAAATATCCATTGCCTTAACCATATTGAGGTAATCAGCCTTTGAGATATCTGCTGGTGCCATCACTCCACGCCAGTTTCCGTAGACCAAGTCATACCCCTGTGCGGTGAAAGTCTTAGCTTTGAAACCTGCTAGTGGCTTAGCTGAAGAGACTCCAAGTACGCGCAGCTTTCCGCTTGTGACGTAAGGCTTAATTTCAGATACACCAGTTACTACAACTTGGGTTGCATTACTGAGAACTGAAGTGATCGCATCTAGACCTGAATAAACAACGTAATTGAGCTTTGTTGGATCAATGTTTTCAGAATCTGCTAGCAGACCAATTACTTGGTGATCGATTCCACCCTTGCTGCCACCAGCAATAGCTACGCTGTTTGGCTTTGCTTTCAAATCATCCATGAACTGCTTCAATGTACGGTACTTAGATGAAGCAGGAACGGCGATTGCATCATATTCACGCATTACCTTAGCGATTGGAGTTGAATCCAAAAGTGTGAGGTTTGATTTATTGGAAGGAATTCCACCAGTTAATGCGACTCCTACGATTAGTGCAGACTCAGGCTTTGCCTTGATCTCCTGGAATGCGGCAAGACCGACAGTTCCACCTGCACCTGGCTTGTAAGTTGTTGAGTAATCTCCCAAGCAATCCTTCAGCCTTGAGTGAGTCACTGATTGCGTTACTTGTTAAAGAGTAACCTCCAGGACCAGCAGGAACAGTCCAGTTAATGTTTTTTAGTGGCTTAACATCCTTGTACCACCACATTGTTTCGCCCTTAAATGATCCTGTTGGAACAACCATGCAAGTGAGGTCGGTGCCATCTACTCCACGGCCCTTAGAAACTTTGCCAATCTTTGCTGCAGCAGCTGTGCACTCTGCACCAACTACCGCTTTGTTGACAGGCTTAACAGCAGCCTGCGCTGGAAGAGTTGTGCTTGTGACAACAGCAACTGCAGTTGCTGCAACAGCCAAGCGAATTAAAGAGTTTTTTCTCATCGATGAGTTCTCCATAGTTAATGACCCCCGAGGGTGAGGGATGGAGAGAAAATACAGGTTTAAAGGCTGAGATGTAAGGGGTTTACGTCTCAAAAAGGTAACGAATTCCTTGTAATTACAGTTGATTTGAGAGTCTCAATACCTAAGCGGCCAAGTGCTTCCGTCTGCCACCATCAAATGCGGTTAAAACAAATGGTTTGCCATCTGGCAGGATCGCATAAGTATGTTCAAAGTGTGACCCACGCGACTTATCTGCTGAGACAACGGTCCAATCATCGGCTAAGAACCTTAGTGCGCGCTGAGCCTCGAGTAATCATTGGCTCAATTGCTAAAACAAAGCCAGGAATGATCTCTGGACCGTTGCCCGCTTTTCCAAAGTTAAGTACATGTGGCTCTTGATGCATCTCTGTACCAATTCCATGTCCACCGTACTCTTGCAAAATTCCATACTTACCCTGCGAGATTTGTGTACTGCTCAATTGCATATCCAATATCGGAAAGTCTTGCACCATTCTTTCCAGCTGCAATTCCGCGCCACATCGACTCTTCACAGACATCCATCATCTTTTGATCCTCAGGATCGATGGTTCCAATACCGATTGAAAAAGCTGCATCTCCATGCCAGCCTTCAACAATTGCACCGCAATCAACTGAGACAACATCACCATCATTGATGATGCGATCACCAGGAATTCCATGAACGATTTCATCATTGATTGAAACACAGATTGTTGCTGGGAAAGCCGTGATACCCCTTGAAGTTTGAGGTTGCGCCATTGACGCTTAATAACCGCCTCTGCAATTGCATCTAATGCGCTAGTTGTCATGCCTGGCTTAACAGCTTCACGAATTGCTTTGTGAATCTCTGCGACAACTAAACCTGCACGACGCATTGTCTTTAGTTGATCAAGGGTTTTGACCTGAATAGCCATGAGTGAAAACTTACTGTGCTACGCGGCTTAAGGCTGAAATTGCACTAGCGGTAATGTCTTCAACATTTCCTGACAGCGCTAACAGAGATAAGTAAGTCCTTCGTTGCGATAGAAAGAGATGATTGGCGCGGTCTGCTCTGCATAGACCTCAAGGCGACGCGTAATAACTCAGCCTGTCATCTTCGCGTTGATACACCTCGCCACCACAGTTGGGCGCTTATCTACGCCAACTGATGGAGCTCACAATCGCGACAGCTGTGACGTGATGAAAGTCGGGCGATGATTTCTTCATCTGCAAGTGAAAACTCTAGAACTGCATGAAGTGGTGTCTTCTTATCGGCCAAGAATCGCACGAAGAACTTCAGCTTGTGCAACATTTCGTGGAAAGCCATCAAGTAAAAAACCATTAGCAACATCATCATGAGTCAGGCGATCTTTGACCATCTCATTTGTTACAGAATCTGGAACTAAGCTCTCCACGATCCATGAAACCTTTTGCTTGGTTTCCTAGTTCAGTTCCAGCCTTCAAATTAGCGCGGAAGATATCTCCAGTAGAAATATGTGGAATTGAAAAGTGCGCTGCCAGGAATTGAGCTTGTGTTCCCTTACCGGCACCTGGTGGACCTACCAGGACTACAACGCATTTACTTAAGGAATCCCTCGTATGAACGCTGCTGTAGCTGTGACTCAATCTGCTTTGCAGTATCTAGACCAACACCAACAACGATCAAGATCGCTGTTCCACCAAATGGGAAGTTCTGTGTTGCGCCAAAGAGAACAAGTGCACCAATTGGAATTACTGCAACAAGTGCAAGGTACAAAGAACCTGGAGCTGTGATGCGTGAGAGCACATACTGTAAGGTACTCAGATGTTGGCTTTCCGGCACGGATACCAGGAACGAATCCACCGTACTTCTTCATGTTATCTGCAACCTCATCTGGGTTGAAGGTAATTGCAACATAGAAGTAGGTAAAGAAAATAATGAGTGCTGCATATGTCAACAACATAAATAATGTTGTCACCATTTACAAAGTTACGGCTAATCCATACCGCCCAACCCGCTGAACTTCCTGTGAAGTTCACAATGAGCGAAGGGATATAGAGCAATGAGGATGCGAAAATTACTGGGATAACACCAGCCTGGTTTACCTTGATTGGAATATAAGTACTTGTTCCACCGTATGCCTGACGTCCCACCATGCGCTTTGCATACTGCACCGGAATACGTCGTTGAGCCTGCTCAACAAAGACCACCGCTGCAACAACTAAGTACACCTACCAGCCATAACGAAGAGGAATGCGAAGAGACCCTTTTGTAGTCGGATTGACCATAGCTGGCTTGGGAAACCTGCTGCAATAGATGTGAAAGATCAAGATTGACATACCGTTACCAACACCGCGATCAGTGATGAGCTCACCTAAGCCACATAACTACTGATGTTCCAGCAGTCATTACAACGATCATTGTGATGATGCGCTGCCATGATGTGTCAGGGATGATTGCAAGAGAACAACCTGAAATCAAACGTCCTGGTGTGCGAGCAACTGCGATCAAACCTGTTGACTGCAAGATTGCTAAACCAATTGTTAAGTAACGTGTGTACTGAGTTAACTTAGCTGTTCCAGATTGACCCTCTTTTTTCAGACGCTTCAAAGCGAGGAATAACAACGGTCAACAAGCTGCACGATGATTGATGCGGTGATGTAAGGCATGATTCCCAAAGCAAAGACAGAGAGCTGAATTAAGTGCTCCACCGCTAAACAAGTTAATCAAGCCAAACAATCCACCAGTTTCTGCAGTATGCCAAACACTCTTTTACATTTGTATAAGAAACACCTGGTGTTGGAACTACTGAACCAAAACGGAACAAAGCCATGATTGAGAGAGTGAAGAAGATCTTCTTACGAAGCTCCGGTGTCTTAAAGGCCATACCAAATGCTGAAAGCATTGATCTTCTCCTCTGTCTCTCCTATCTAGAGATGTTAAATATTAAAGAACGTTGGTCTGTGCCGCCTGCTGCAGTGATCTTGTCTACAGCAGATGATGAGAATGCGTGTGCAGTAACACTCACCTTCACATCAATATCGCCATTTCCAAGCACCTTTACAGGCAAACTGTCGCGAACAGCACCCTTTGCGATCAAATCTGCAACAGTTACATCGCCACCCTTAGGGAATAGCGCGTTAATTGTTGAAACATTGACTGCCTGGTACTCAATGCGAGCTGGGTTCTTGAAATCCGCGTAGCTTTGGCAAGCGCATTACGAGAGGTAGCTGACCACCTTCGAAACCTGCACGAACTGTGTTACGAGCACGTGTTCCCTTACCACCGCGACCTGCGGTCTTACCCTTTGATGCTTCACCGCGACCCTTACGAGTTTTAGCTTTCTTAGCACCTGGAGCTGGACGAAGATGATGAAGTTTTAAAGTCATCTTTATTCGACCTCCTCAACCTTGATTAGGTGGCGAACGGCGTACACCATGCCACGAATTTCTGGACGATCTTCTTTAACAACAACATCGTTAATGCGCTTTAGGCCCAATGAACGAAGTGTGTCGCGCTGCTCTGGCTTGTTTCCAACCTTCGAGCGAATCTGAGTTACTTTTAAACGTGGCATTAGGCACCTACCGTGATCTGTGAAGCGCGGATAATTGCTGCAGGTGCAACATCTTCTAATGGACGACCACGTCGCGCAGCAATTTGTGCTGGGCTTTCAAGCATCTTCAATGCAGCAACGGTTGCGTGAACCATGTTGATTGCATTGTTAGATCCAAGTGACTTAGTCAAAACATCTGTGATGCCTGCACACTCGAGTACTGCACGCACTGGACCACCGGCAATAACTCCGGTACCTGGGCTAGCTGGACGTAGTAGAACTACGCCTGCTGCAGTTTCACCTTGTACTGGGTGAGGAACTGTTCCTTGAACACGTGGAACTGTGAAGAATGACTTCTTCGCTTCTTCCACTGCCTTAGCAATCGCTGCTGGAACTTCCTTAGACTTTCCGTAACCAATACCGACCTGACCGTTACCGTCTCCGACAACAACGAGAGCAGTGAATGAGAAACGACGTCCACCCTTTACAACCTTAGATACGCGGTTGATAAACACAACGCGCTCCATGAATGGATTCTTTTCTTTTTCGCGATCATCACGACGTTCGCGACGCTCTGGGCGTCCCTTGCCGCGATCATTGCTAGCAGTTGTTGGTGCTGCAGTTGGATTAGCAGACATTAGAACTCCAATCCGTTCTCTCGTGCACTGTCAGCAACAGCTGCAATACGACCGTGGTACTTATTACCTGCGCGGTCAAAGACAACAGTTGTAACTCCAAGCAGCCTTAGCGCGTGATGCAATTAATGCACCAACAGCCTTTGACTTTGCAGTCTTGTCGCCTTTATCAGCACGAAGATCAGTTTCCATTGTGGATGCGAAGGCAAGAGTCTTGCCTTGTGAGTCATCAATAACTTGTACGAACAAGTGACGAGATGAGCGAGAAACGACTAAACGTGGACGCGTTGCAGTTCCAGCGACCTTCTTGCGGACGCGGAATGCACGACGGGCACGGGCGTTTGTTGCCGAACCTTTGCGGACCTTTACACCAATAGCCATTACTTCTTACCTGTCTTTCCTTGCTTACGGCGAACAACTTCACCTGAGAGACGCAAGCCCTTGCCCTTGTATGGATCGGCCTTACGAAGCTTCTTTACCTTTGCAGCAACTTCGCCAACCAACTGCTTATCAATTCCAGAGATATGGAACTTTGTTGGTGACTCAACCTTGAAGGTAATTCCTTCAGGTGCTGGGAATTGGATGTTGTGGCTGTATCCAAGCTGGAACTCTAGGTCCTTGCCCTTTTCAGCTACACGGTAACCAACACCGACGATTTCAATAGTTAATGTGTAACCGTTAGTTACGCCTTCAACCATGTTCGCAACTAGTGTGCGAGATAGACCATGAAGTGAACGTGTTACGCGCTCTTCATTGGGACGAGCAACGGTGATAACACCGGCTTCTTGTGAAACTTGAATTGGCTCAGCAACGTTTAGTGAAAGAGTTCCCTTAGGACCCTTAACAGCAACATGCTGTCCAGCGATTGTGATTTCAACGCCGCTTGGAACGGCGATAGGCATGCGACCAATACGTGACATTATTTGATCACCATACGTAGGCGAGAACTTCTCCGCCTACGCCCTTGCTTGTTGGCTTGCTTATCAGTAAGCAATCCAGATGAAGTTGAAATAATCGCAACGCCTAGTCCACCAAGTACTTTTGGAAGAGCTGTTGACTTTGCGTAAACGCGAAGTCCTGGCTTGCTCACGCGACGCAAACCAGCGATTGAACGCTCACGGTTTGCACCAAACTTAAGGTCAAGAACAAGGTTCTTACCTACTCCATTTTCTGCATCTTCAACGCGATATCCAGCGATGTAACCTTCTTGCTGAAGGATCACTGCGATACGTGCTTTAACCGATGATGACGGCATTGAAACCGAATCATGGTAGGCAGAGTTCGCGTTGCGCAGACGAGTCAACATGTCTGCGATCGGATCTGTCATTGTCATACGTGGCCTCGTGGCCTTTCTCGAACTGGTTTCTTTGTATAGACCTTGTTCGTTGTAGTTAGTTGGATAGAACGATTACCAAGATGCCTTGGTGATACCAGGTAGCTCACCACGGTGAGCCATTTCGCGGAAACAAACACGGCATAGACCAAACTTCTGATAAACAGAGTGTGGACGACCGCAACGTTGGCAACGTGTGTAGCCGCGAACCTTGAACTTAGGCTTGCGAGCTGCTTTTACCTTGAGCGATGTTTTTGCCATTGCTTATGCCTCCTTGAATGGAAAGCCGAGCGCCTTAAGAAGTGCGCGACCTTCAACATCATTTTTTGCTGTCGTAACAAAAGTGATATCCATACCGCGCGGACGATCAACCTTGTCTTGTTCGATTTCTGGGAAAACTACCTGCTCAGTTAAACCGAATGTGTAGTTTCCATGTCCATCAAACTGCTTTGGTGATAAGACCACGGAAGTCGCGGATACGAGGTAGTGAGATTGAAAGCAAACGATCTGCAAACTCCCACATACGATCTCCACGCAACGTTACGTGTGCACCAATTGGCTGACCTTCACGAAGCTTGAACTGCGCAATTGACTTGCGAGCCTTAGTTACCTGAGGCTTCTGGCCTGTGATTGTTGTTAGATCGCGGATTGCGCCTTCGATCAACTTTGAATCACGAGCTGCATCGCCAACACCCATGTTCACAATCACCTTTACAAGTGTTGGAACCATCATTGGGTTCTTGAATCCAAATTCGCTCTTGAGTGCAGGAGCGATATCGCTCTTGTACTTAGCTTTTAGACGTACATCTACCTTTGTTGACATTAGATGTCCTTTCCGGTGCGACGTGAGATGCGAACATTCTTGCCTTCTTCATCTTTGCGAACACCAAGGCGTGTAGCCTTGCCATCGCTATCAACGACCATGACATTTGAAATGTGTAGTGATGCTTCAACAGTGATGATTCCGCCGACCTTTACGCCGCGCTCACCAGTTGACTCCTTTGTGTGACGCTTCTGGCGATTAACGCCTTCAACAGTAATACGGTTGCCATCAACTGACAGTACCTTTCCTGTTGTTCCGCGATCTTTACCCGCGATAACAAGAACGGTGTCATCCTTCTTAATCTTTGCCATTATTAGAGCACCTCCGGAGCTAGCGAGATGATCTTCATAAAGCGTCTTATCGCGAAGTTCACGTGCAACTGGTCCGAAGATACGGGTTCCACGTGGCTCGCCATCAGCCTTCAAGATCACTGCGGCATTTTCATCAAACTTGATGTAGGAACCATCTGGACGACGACGTTCCTTAACTGTACGAACGATGACAGCCTTAACGACCTCACCCTTCTTAACCTGTCCGCCAGGAATTGCATCCTTAACAGAACAAACGATGATGTCTCCGATACCGGCATAGCGGCGCTTGGATCCACCGAGCACACGAATACAGAGAAGCTCTTTAGCTCCTGTGTTATCCGCAACGCGTAGGCGCGATTCTTGTTGAATCATTAGTTATCCACCGAGACCCTTACTTTGCCTTCTCGAGAATCTCGACCAAACGCCAGCGCTTTGTTGCTGACAATGGACGAGTTTCCATGATGAGTACACGATCGCCCATGCCGGCAGTGTTCTGCTCGTCATGTGCTTTTAACTTGCTTGAGCGAGACATAACCTTTGAGTACATACCGTGCTTAACACGATTTGAAACCTCAACGGTGATGGTCTTATCCATCTTGTCGCTTATAACAATTCCTTCACGGACCTTACGGTCGCTGCGACCTGCAGTTATCTGTAGTCATTACGCAGCTCCTCCGATTCCTAGTTCGCGTTCGCGAACGATTGTGTAAACGCGTGCGATCTCTTTGCGCACTGCGCTTAGACGACCGTGACTTTCCAACTGTCCTGTTGCTGCCTGGAAACGTAGGTTGAAGAGTTCTTCCTTCAACTCGCGCACCTTGCTAGTCAAATCTTCTGCTGACAATTGGCGTAGCTCTTCATTAGTTGTAGTAGCCACTTATGCCTCCTCACGCTTTACGACACGACACTTCATTGGAAGCTTGTGCATCGCAAGACGCATAGCTTCAACTGCAACTTCTTCTGATACGCCAGAGATCTCGAACATAACGCGACCTGGCTTAACGTTTGCAATCCACCACTCAGGTGAACCCTTACCGGAACCCATACGAGTTTCAGCAGGCTTCTTTGTGATTGGACGATCTGGATAAATATTGATCCATACCTTTCCACCACGCTTGATCGTAACGTGTCATAGCAATACGTGCTGCTTCAATCTGACGGTTCGTTACATAAGCAGGTGCAAGAGCTTGAATACCGAAGTCACCAAATGCAACTTGTGATCCACCCTTTGTTGCGCCCTTACGGGATGGGTGGTGTTGCTTACGGTGCTTAACGCGACGTGGAATTAACATTAGTTAGATGCTCCTTCCGCAGTTGCAGTAGGTGTTCCCTGAGAAACAGTTACTTCTGCACGAGGTGCACGTGGTGTGCGAGGTCCGCGACGTTCTGGCTTTGGTGCACGTGCTTCAGCAAGTGCCTTTTCAGCACGCTCTGTACGTGAACCAATAACTTCGCCCTTGTAGATCCAGACCTTTACACCCAAGCGACCAAATGTTGTTGCGGCTTCATAGAAACCGTAATCAATATCAGCACGAAGTGTGTGTAGAGGAACGCGACCTTCACGGTAGAACTCAGAACGTGACATTTCTGCGCCACCTAGACGACCACCACACTGAACACGAATGCCCTGCGCTCCTGCCTTCATCGCTGACTGCATTGACTTCTTCATTGCGCGACGGAATGAAACACGAGCAGCTAGCTGCTCTGCAATTCCTTGTGCAACAAGTTGTGCGTCAATCTCTGGGTTCTTAACCTCAAGAATATTTAGCTGTACTTGCTTGCCTGTTAGCTTCTCTAAACGCTGACGAAGGATGTCTGCTTCTTGACCACGACGGCCAATAACAATTCCTGGACGAGCAGTGAATAGATCGATACGAACGCGATCACGTGTGCGCTCGATTTCAATTCGAGAAACACCTGCGCGCTCCATACCCTTATTCATCAAGCGACGGATTTCGACATCTTCCTTGACGTAATCCTTGTATAGCTTGTCTGCGTACCAACGTGACTTGAATTCAGTTGTAATTCCGAGACGGAAGCCGTGTGGGTTTACTTTTTGACCCATTACTTGGTCGCTCCCTTCTTGTTCATAGTCTTGCTAGCGGCTTTTACATCGCTAACTGCAACTGAGATGTGAGATGAACGCTTCAAAATACGGAAACCGCGACCCTGTGCACGTGGACGGAAACGCTTCATTGTGCGGCCCTCGTCTACTAGTGCTTCAACAACCCAGAGCTCTGAAGCATCACGGATTGCTGGGTTCTTAGCCTTCGCATTTGCAACTGCAGAGTTAAGAAGTGTGTACACATCTTGTCCTGCAGCTTGTGGTGCGAACTTCAAAATGTTGAGTGCATCATCTGCACGTTGTCCACGGATTAGATCGACGATACGTCGAGCCTTCTGTGGTGTGTGACGGATGTCGCGCAATACTGCGCGAGCGATCAATGAGTTTTCTTGTGTGTTAGCCACGAGCTGCCTTTCGATCGTCGCCCTTGACGTGACCACGGAAGGTACGTGTTGGGGAGAATTCACCTAGCTTGTGTCCAACCATTGCATCAGTTACGAAAACCGGAATGTGCTTACGGCCATCGTGTACTGCAATGGTGTGTCCGATCATTGAAGGAATGATCATTGAGCGGCGTGACCAGGTCTTGATCACGTTCTTTGTATTGGCATCGTTTTGTGCATCTACCTTCTTCTGTAGATGTCCATCAACGAATGGACCCTTCTTGAGACTTCTTGGCATGAGGGCTCCTACCTACCGCTTCTTATTCGACTTGCGACGACGGACGATCATTGAATCTGATGCTTTCTTCTTACGAGTACGGCCTTCAGGCTTACCCCATGGAGTCACTGGGTGACGTCCACCAGAAGTTTTACCTTCACCACCACCGTGTGGGTGATCTACTGGGTTCATAACAACACCACGTGTTGTTGGGCGAATACCTAACCAACGCTTACGACCAGCTTTTCCGTAGTTGATATTTCCCTGCTCTGCGTTTCCAACTTCACCAACAGTTGCGCGGCAACGAACATCAACGTTACGAATTTCACCAGATGGCATACGTAGTTGTGCATAAGGACCATCCTTTGCAACCAACTGAACTGATGCACCAGCTGAACGAGCAATCTTTGCTCCTCCACCTGGACGAAGTTCAATTGCGTGCACAGTTGTTCCCACTGGAATATTGCGAAGTGGCAAGTTATTACCAGGCTTGATATCGGCCTTTGGACCGTTTTCAATCATGGCGCCTTGAACCAACTTGTCTGGTGCAATGATGTAACGCTTTTCTCCATCTGCGTAGTGCAGAAGAGCGATGCGAGCAGTGCGGTTTGGGTCGTACTCAATGTGAGCAACCTTTGCCGGAATGCCATCTTTGTCATTGCGAACAAAATCGATTAGACGGTAGGCACGCTTGTGTCCGCCACCTTGGTGACGAATAGTGATGCGACCTTGGTTGTTACGTCCACCCTTTGAGTGAATTGGACGAACAAGTGACTTTTCAGGAGTCGAGCGAGTGATTTCAGCGAAATCAGGAACGCTTGCGCCGCGTTGACCAGGGGTCGTTGGCTTTAATTTACGAAGTGCCATGATGATCCTTTTCTTTTCCAGGTCCAGTTCCGCTTAGGAAACCGGTCCTCCGAAAATGTCGATGCGGTCGCCAGCTGCAACTTGAACAATCGCGCGCTTGGTGTCTTTACGCTTTCCATCACCAAAACGAGTCTTCTTGTTCTTGCCCTGACGGTTCATTGTGTTAACGCTTACTACCTTCACGCCGAATACCTTTTCAACAGCGATCTTGATCTCTGTCTTATTAGCATCTGGTGCAACGATGAATGTGTACTTGTTCTCATCAAGCAACCCGTAGCTCTTTTCAGAGACAACTGGTGCAACTAGAACGTCGCGGTAATCTTTCATGCGCTGACCTCACTTTCACGTGCAACTGAAGTTGTGCTCTTGCCCTTTGAAGGAGCCTTGAGGAAATCTTTGATCGCAGCTTCTGAGAAAACAACGTCATCGCTCTTGAGGATGTCGTATGCGTTCAACTGATCTGGAACCAGAAGGTGCATGTCATCAGCGTTACGAAGTGAACGCCATGCAAGATCCTCAGTGCGTGAGACAACTACAAGAAGATTCTTGCGATCACTGAACTGACGAACTGCTGCAATTGCTGACTTCGTTGAAGCTGTTGTTGTGATTGAATCCAGCACGTGAATACGATCGTTGCGCTGGCGGTCTGAAAGAACTCCGCGTAGTGCAGCAGCAATCATCTTCTTTGGTGTGCGTTGGAAATATGTACGTGGGCGAACAGCATGTGCTGCACCTCCACCGCGTTGCAACGGAGCACGGATAGAACCCTGACGGGCACGACCTGTTCCCTTTTGCTTGAACGGCTTCTTACCTGAACCAGAAGTTTCTCCACGGTTCTTTGCCTTTTGTGTTCCCTGGCGAGCAGCTGCAAGTTGAGCAGTTACTACCTGGTGAATTAAAGGAATATTTGTTTGAACATCGAAGATGTCAGTTGGAAGATCTACTGATCCAACCTTCTTACCTTCTGCGTTCTTTACTTCAACAGTAAGCGCCATGATTAGTTGCCAGCCTTTCCTGCTGTTTCATAGATCGCGTGCTTAGCTGCAGAGCGGATGAAAACAAGCTGTCCGTCTGGGCCAGGAACTGATCCCTTGATGAGAAGTAAGTTGCGGTCTGCATCAACAGAGTGCACAACAAGGTTTTGAGTTGTAACGCGAACGCCACCCATAACACCTGACATGCGCATACCTTTGAAAACACGACCTGGTGTTGAACATGCACCGATTGAACCTGGCATACGGTGCTTACGATCAACACCGTGAGATGAACCAAGACCACCGAAACCGTGGCGCTTCATAACACCAGCAGTTCCTTTACCTGTGCTTGTTCCAGTTGCATCAACTAATTCGCCAGCTGCGAAAACTGTAGCACCAAGTTCTTGTCCAACTGTGTAGTTAGTTGTATCAAGTGTGCGAAGTTCTGCTACTGAACGGCGTGGTGTAACACCAGCCTTTGCGAAGTGGCCTGCAAGTGGCTTTGTAATCTTCTTTGGGTCGATTGCGCCGAAAGCGATCTGAACAGCTGAGTAACCATCTTTCTCAGGTGTACGAATCTGCGTAACTACACACGGACCTGCTTCAACAACGGTTACTGGAACCATCTTGTTGTTAGCATCAAAAACTTGGGTCATACCAAGCTTCTTACCGAGGACGCCCTTGATGGACGATCCAGCTGCTTGAGTTGTAAAAGTCATTGTTGTCGTCCTTTCCTTAGAGCTTAATCTCGATGTCGACGCCTGCTGGCAAATCGAGACGCATCAATGAATCAACAGTCTTAGGTGTTGGGTCGATGATGTCGATGAGGCGCTTATGTGTGCGCATCTCGAAATGTTCGCGGCTGTCCTTATATTTGTGAGGAGAGCGAATAACACAGTAAGTGTTCTTCTCTGTTGGTAGCGGCACTGGACCCGCGACCGTCGCACCAGTGCGCTCAACAGTTTCAACGATTTTCTTCGCTGAACTATCAATCACCTCATGGTCGTAGGCCTTGAGTCGAATGCGGATCTTTTGTCCCGCCATGTCGTTCTCCTTCTTATTTATTCTTCGTTTAAATTTAATTGTCAAACTTTTGTTTTTACCCGGCGGTTTTTTACGCCGCCGGGCTCAAACATTTAATTCTGTGGAGCTATTACTTCTTAATCTTTGTAACGCGACCAGCACCTACTGTGCGGCCACCTTCACGGATTGCGAAGCGAAGTCCTTCTTCCATTGCGATTGGCTGAATCAGCGTTACTGCCATTTCAGTGTTATCGCCAGGCATAACCATTTCTGTTCCTGCTGGAAGTGTTACAACACCAGTTACGTCAGTTGTACGGAAGTAGAACTGTGGACGGTAGTTGTTGAAGAATGGTGTGTGACGTCCGCCTTCATCCTTTGAAAGGATGTATGCAGATGCATCAAACTCTGTGTGAGGTGTGATTGAACCAGGCTTGCAAACAACCTGACCACGCTCAACATCTTCACGCTTTAGACCACGAAGTAGAAGTCCAACGTTCTCGCCAGCCTGACCTTCGTCAAGAAGCTTACGGAACATTTCAACGCCTGTAACAGTTGTCTTCTGAGCATCTGTACGGATACCTACGATTTCAACTTCTTCGTTAACCTTTACGATTCCGCGCTCGATACGACCAGTGATAACTGTTCCACGACCTGTGATTGTGAAAACATCTTCTACTGGCATAAGGAATGGCTTGTCGATTTCACGAGCTGGCTGAGGAATAAATGCATCTACTGCATCCATTAGCTCAATGATCTTCTCTGCCCATGCTGCATCGCCTTCAAGAGCCTTGAGTGCTGAGATGCGAACGATTGGTGTGTCATCGCCAGGGAACTCGTACTTAGATAGAAGTTCACGAACTTCCATTTCAACTAGTTCTAGAATTTCTTCATCGTCAACCATGTCTGACTTGTTAAGAGCCACAACGATTGATGGAACGCCAACCTGACGAGCAAGTAGTACGTGCTCCTTAGTCTGTGGCATTGGACCGTCTGTAGCTGCAACAACGAGGATTGCTCCGTCCATCTGTGCAGCACCAGTGATCATGTTCTTGATGTAGTCAGCGTGACCTGGGCAGTCAACGTGTGCGTAGTGACGCTTCTCTGTCTGGTACTCAATGTGAGCGATAGAGATTGTGATACCGCGTTGACGCTCTTCAGGAGCCTTATCGATATCTGAGAATGCTGTAGCAGCATTAAGTGTTGGGTACTTGTCATGCAAAACTTTTGAGATCGCTGCAGTAAGTGTTGTCTTTCCATGGTCAATGTGACCGATGGTTCCAATGTTTACGTGCGGCTTTGTGCGCTCGAACTTGGCCTTTGCCATTTTGGTTCCTCTTTCGTTTACTAGTGCTTAGTTATTAGGGGTTGTGCTTTTTAGTGCTAGGGATTTATTCGCCGCGAACCTTCGCAATGATTTCTTTCGCTACGTTGCCAGGTACTTCGGCATACGAATCGAATTCCATTGAGTAGCTTGCGCGACCTTGAGTTCTGGAGCGGAGATCGCCGACATAGCCGAACATCTCTGACAACGGAACTAGCGCCCTAACAACGCGGGCACCTGACCGCTCATCCATGGCCTGAATTTGACCACGACGACTGTTGAGATCGCCGATGACATCACCCATGAAGTCTTCAGGGGTAACAACTTCGACCTTCATTACTGGTTCAAGAATTGCAGGATCAGCAAGCTTTGAGGCTTCCTTGAACGCTGCGATACCAGCCACCTTGAAAGCGAGCTCCGATGAGTCAACATCGTGATACGCGCCGTCAAGAAGAGTTACTCGTACATCAGTCAGTGGGTAACCAGCAAGTGGACCTGAGGTCATTGCTTCTTGGCAACCCTGATCTACTGAAGGGATGTACTCGCGTGGAACGCGACCTCCAGTGATCTTGTTTACGAATTCATATCCACCTTCAACTGCACCAGTTGGAAGTGGCTCGATTGCAATCTGAATCTTTGCGAACTGTCCAGAGCCACCAGTCTGCTTTTTGTGTGTGTAGTCGTGACGAGCAACAGCCTTGCGAAGTGTTTCGCGATAAGCAACCTGAGGCTTACCAACGTTTGCTTCAACCTTGAACTCACGACGCATACGGTCAACAAGAATTTCAAGGTGAAGTTCACCCATACCAGCGATGATTGTCTGGCCTGTTTCTTCATCAGTCTTAACGTGGAAGGTTGGATCTTCTTCAGACAAACGCTGAATCGCAACGCCAAGCTTTTCTTGGTCGCCCTTTGTCTTTGGCTCAATAGCAACAGAGATAACTGGTGCTGGGAAGTCCATTGATTCAAGAATTACCGGCTTAGCTGGATCACAAAGAGTCTCACCTGTTGTTGTGTCCTTAAGACCCATAACAGCAACGATCATTCCTGCACCAACGTTGTCACGCTCTTCGCGCTTGTTTGCGTGCATCTGGTAAATCTTTCCGATGCGCTCTTTGCGATCCTTAGCTGAGTTCAAGATTGTTGAACCAGTCTCTAGAACGCCTGAGTACACGCGGATGAAAGTAAGTTTTCCAAGGTGTGGATCTGTCATGATCTTGAAAGCAAGTGCTGAGAATGGCTCATCGTTCTTTGGCAGACGCTTGATTTCCTTCTCAGGATCATTCATGTCATGACCAACGATTGCATCAACATCTAGCGGGCTTGGAAGGTAGCGAACAACAGCATCAAGCATTGGCTGAACGCCCTTGTTCTTAAATGCTGAACCAGTTAGTACTGGTGAAAGCTTTGCAGCAAGTGTTGCGCGACGAATACCAGCAATGATTTCTGCTTCTGATAATTCAATTCCTTCAAGGAACTTCTCCATCAACTGATCATCATTTTCAGCAAGAGTCTCTAGCATTGCGGCACGAGCAGCCTTTGATGCTTCAACCATGTCAGCTGGAATTTCTTC
The DNA here is from genome assembly GCA_964203475.1 of Candidatus Planktophila sp. Classification (GTDB taxonomy): domain Bacteria; phylum Actinomycetota; class Actinomycetes; order Nanopelagicales; family Nanopelagicaceae; genus Planktophila. The sequence goes on from CAXNLR010000005.1 coordinate 21,478, forward strand.
AATTGTGTAATCTTCACCCTTTTGTGTTTCTCCACGCCAGGTAAGTGCCTTCATCGCGATCAGATCGACAACACCAAGGAAGTCAGCCTCTGCACCGATTGGAAGTTGTAGAACTAGAGCAACAGCGTTTAGGCGATCCTTGATCATGCCTACGCACTTATCAAATGATGCACCTGTACGGTCTAGCTTGTTAACAAAACAAATACGTGGAACTGAGTAACGATCTGCTTGACGCCATACAGTTTCAGATTGTGGCTCAACACCAGCAACACCATCGAATACAGCAACAGCGCCATCTAGAACGCGAAGTGAACGCTCTACTTCAACTGTGAAGTCAACGTGGCCAGGTGTATCAATGATGTTAATGAGGTGCTTGTCCCACATACATGTTGTTGCAGCTGAAGTGATCGTGATTCCACGTTCTTGCTCCTGCTCCATCCAGTCCATGGTTGCTGCGCCTTCGTGAACTTCACCGATCTTGTAGTTAATACCTGTGTAGAAAAGGATGCGCTCAGTAGTCGTGGTTTTTCCCGCGTCGATGTGAGCCATGATTCCGATGTTGCGAACCGTAGCTAGATCGATCTTTTCTACTGTTGACACTTATATTCCTCTTCTCGTCTTTTCGTAAATTCTTGGATTACCAGCGGTAGTGAGCAAACGCCTTGTTTGCTTCCGCCATTTTGTGGGTATCTTCGCGACGCTTTACAGCAGCACCAAGGCCGTTGCTTGCATCAATAAGCTCATTCATTAAACGCTCTGCCATTGACTTTTCGCGGCGTGAACGTGAGTAATCAATTAACCAACGTAGAGCCAAAGTTGTTGAACGGCTTGCCTTAACTTCAACTGGCACCTGGTAAGTAGCTCCACCAACACGGCGTGAGCGAACTTCAACAGCTGGCTTGATGTTATCTAGCGCGCGCTTCAAAGTGATGAGTGGATCAACCTGAGTCTTAGCGCGAGTACCTTCTAGTGCGTTGTAAACAATCGCTTCAGCAGTTGAACGCTTACCGTGTAGAAGAACGCGGTTAATTAGCGCAGTAACAACTGGTGAGTTGTAAACAGGATCTGCAACAACAGGTGACTTAACAACGGGGCCTTTACGTGGCATTAGCTAGCCTTCTTCTCTCTCTTAGTTCCGTAGCGTGAACGAGATTGCTTACGGTTCTTAACACCTTGTGTATCTAGTGATCCGCGAATGATCTTGTAACGAACACCAGGCAAGTCTTTTACGCGACCACCGCGAACAAGAACAATGGAGTGCTCTTGCAAGTTGTGACCTTCACCTGGAATGTATGCAGTGACTTCCATGCCACTAGTAAGACGTACACGTGCAACCTTGCGAAGAGCAGAGTTTGGTTTCTTAGGGGTTGTTGTATAAACGCGTGTACAAACTCCGCGTCGTTGTGGTGAACCCTTAAGTGCAGGTGTGCTTGTCTTCGTAGTCTTTTCTGCACGACCACGACGAACTAGCTGTTGAATTGTTGGCACTTCATCTCCATTCGTAACTTCGTTACTGATCTTTATTCACGCTTATTTGCCGACCCACGCGGTCGGGTGTGTTGCACCCGATTCGCATATGTTCCGTAAAAAGTTTTACAACTTATTCACGAACGCAAGCAAAGAAGCCCTATAAAAGAGCAGACGCGAAGGGTAACCCAACCCGCTCACGCGAGGCAAATCCGTGCTTTTACTCCTCGGAGGCCAAAAATCAGGCCTAATATCCCCAAAATCTGGTCTTCGGCGTGTCGGGATCCCTCGAGGGTGTAAATCCACCGTTGGAAGGGTCCGGAGGAAAAGGTGATGATTACCCCCGGCTTTTTACGCTTAATAACGCAAAAATCCTTGGTTTTGAGCCTACGCATGACCCCGATCATGACCACATACGGAAAACCGGTGCCAGGAGCCCTGACCCCCTGCATACATTCAGTGGTCCAAAGGTTCTCCCTGAATTCGAGGGATTGGATCTGATCCAAGCGGGCTGACGGAGCAGGCCAGAACGCCCCGAGCTGCTCAAGCAGGCTCAATTTCAAGGTGATCTGGTCCCCATCAATCATCAAATAAGCCATGAATAAAGGGTACTCCTTTAGGCAAATAAAGGGTACTCCTTTAGGCATATGTGGTGGGATTCGTTTATGACAACTGCAGAACTCTTATTACTTGGAATTGTTACCTTCGTTTTGATTGATTTTGCTGCAGGTCGTGTCATTGATTTCCTCAATGAAAGCAACAAAAACGTTGCCCTGACAGGAGTGGCCGCAGAGATCTATAACCCAGATGAGTATGCAAAATCTCTTGAATACGGCACCGCTAAATACAAGGTAGAGATGCTGACCACCGTAATAGCCACTGTAGTAATGCTTTCAGCCATCATTTTGGGCTGGTTTGCTTGGCTAGATCAGGCCATTCGGGATCGATTGAGCAATGATTTGCTCGTAACAGTGATCTTTTTTGGAGTATTAATACTTGTCTCCATGATCGGCAATCTTCCTATTTCCTATTACTCAACCTTTGTTATTGAAGAAAAGTTTGGCTTTAACAAGACAACCAAGAAATTGTTTGTCATGGACACAATCAAGCAGCTCTTGCTTAGCGTTGCACTTGGTCTGCCAGTAATTGCCTTGATTGCCTGGATCTACGAGAGCTTGCAATCCACCTTCTGGCTTGTTGGTTGGCTAGCAGTCTCTGCCATTACCCTGTTCATGTTTATCTTTGGCACACGAATCTTCTTGCCTATGTTTAACAAGTTAAAGCCACTTGCCAGAAGGTGAACTTCGCTCTGAAGTTGAGGCTTACTGCCAATCTCAAGGTTTTCCATTATCAAAACTGTGGGAGATGGATGCTTCAAAGCGTTCCACAAAACTTAACGCATTCTTTTCAGGCATGGGTAAGGTAAAGATCATTGGTCTCTATGACACCTTGATTGAAAAGCTAACAACTAAAGAAACTGTTGCAGTGTTGGCCCACGAAGTTGGTCACTACAAGCGCAAGCATGTCTATACGATGTTTGCCTTTAGCAATGTGCAAACTCTTGTCATCTTTTCATTAATGGGTTGGTTACTGAGTAATCCAAACCTTTCAAAAGCCCTTGGCTCAGATACTCCAAGCTTTCATTTATCAATGATTGCCTTCTTTATGCTCTTTTCACCGGTTTCAACAGTGCTTGGATTGATTAACAACTCATTCTCACGTCACAACGAATACCAGGCAGATCAGTACTCAATTGATACCTATCCAGGTGCTCGCGAGCACATGTATTCAGCACTTAAGAAACTATCTGTTGAGTCTTTGAGTAACTTAAACCCACACCCTGTCTATGTTGCGGTGCATTACTCACACCCACCAATCTTGGATCGTTTGGCTAATCTCAAGAAATAGCGTGTTATTGCAATAGAAAAGCCCCTGATTTCTCAGGGGCTTTTCTTATTAAGTATTTATTAGCGAGGTACTTCAACCTCATCGAGACGAACAGCCTCACCAGAACCTTGTTGGTCAAATGGTGTGAAGTCGTACTCGTCATATGCTGCATAAACAGCGGCCTTTGCTTCTTCCGTTGGCTCAACACGAATGTTGCGGTAACGGGCAAGACCAGTACCAGCTGGAATCAACTTACCGATGATGACGTTCTCCTTCAGACCAAGCAATGGATCGCTCTTCTCTGAAAGTGCTGCATCTGTAAGTACACGAGTTGTTTCCTGGAATGAAGCCGCTGACAACCATGACTCAGTTGCAAGTGATGCCTTAGTGATACCCATAAGTTCTGGGCGACCTGAAGCAGCCTTTCCACCTGATGTCACAACGCGACGGTTTTCAGTCTCGAAACGACCACGCTCAACAAGCTCGCCTGGAAGTAGATCTGCATCCCCTGCTTCAAGCACTGTGATGCGCTTAAGCATTTGACGAACAATTACTTCAACGTGCTTATCGTGAATTCCTACGCCCTGTGAGCGATACACAGACTGGATTTCATTAACCAAGTGAACCTGAGTTGCACGTGGTCCAAGAATACGAAGAACCTGCTTTGGATCAATCGCGCCAACAACCATCTTCTGGCCAACTTCAACGCGTGAACCTTCTTCTACAAGTAACTTCTGACGACGAGTGATTGGGTAAGCAACCTCTTCGCCTCCATCATCTGGAGTAACGACGATCTTCTTGCCCTTTGCATCTTCGCGGAATGAAACAACACCTGCTGTTTCTGCGATTGGTGCAACACCCTTAGGTGTACGTGCTTCGAAGAGCTCAACGATACGTGGCAGACCGTGAGTGATGTCATCACCAGCAACACCACCAGTGTGGAAGGTACGCATTGTTAACTGTGTACCAGGCTCACCGATTGACTGTGCTGCAATGATTCCCACTGCTTCACCAACTGCAACACGTTGTCCTGCTGCAAGTGAACGACCGTAGCAAGCTGCACACTGTCCGACCTTGCTATCGCAAGTTAGAACTGAGCGAATCTTTACTTCGTCAACACCAGCTGCAACGAGTTCATCAATGTTGCGATCTCCAAGATCTGTACCTGCTGGAAGAATTACCACGCCATCAACAACTGCATCTTCAGACAATGTACGTCCGAATACTGAAGTTTCAACGTGATCAAACTTAACTAGGCCACCTGACTCTTGACGAACACCAACCTGTAGAACAAGACCGCGATCAGTACCGCAATCTTCTTCACGGATGATGACATCCTGAGCAACGTCGCAAAGACGACGAGTTAGGTAACCAGAGTCAGCGGTACGTAGCGCTGTATCTGCAAGACCCTTACGAGCACCGTGAGTAGAAATAAAGTACTCAAGTACTGAAAGACCTTCGCGGAAGTTTGACTTGATTGGGCGAGGAATAATTTCACCCTTTGGATTTGCTACAAGTCCACGCATACCGGCAATCTGACGGATCTGCATCATATTTCCACGAGCACCAGAGAAGACCATCATCCAAACTGGGTTAACGCGAGGGAAGTTTTCTTCCATCTCCTTACCCACTTCAGCTGTTGCCTTTGTCCAGATCTCGATCAATTCCTGACGACGCTCGTCATCAGTGATGAGTCCCTTTTCATATTGCGATTGAACCTTGTCAGCTTGTGTTTCGTAGCTTTCAAGAATTTCCTTCTTGCGTGGAGGTGTAACAACATCTTCGATACCGATTGTTGCACCAGCGCGAGTTGCCCAGTGGAAGCCAAGTGACTTCAACGCATCAAGCGTTTCTGCCACAACTACCTTTGGATAGAACTCAGCAAGGCGATCAACAATTGATCCAAGCTGCTTCTTTGTTACATCAAGATCAACAAATGGGTAATCAGCTGGAAGCGCTTCATTAAACAATGCGCGACCAATTGTTGTTTCAATTGTCTCTGATGTTGGAGTCAAACGAATTTTGATCTTCGCTTGCAAGGACACTGAGTGCTGATCGTGAGCCATGATCGCTTCTGAAATAGAACCGAATGCACGTCCCTGGCCTAGCTCGTTGTCACGAACCATTGTTAAGTAGTAAAGACCAAGAACCATGTCCTGTGTAGGAGATGTAATTGGACGGCCTGATGCTGGTGACAAGATGTTGTTTGAAGACAACATCAAGATACGAGCTTCTGCCTGTGCTTCAGCAGATAGAGGTAAGTGAACCGCCATCTGGTCACCGTCGAAGTCAGCGTTAAATGCTGTACATACGAGTGGGTGAATCTGAATTGCTTTACCTTCAACCAATTGTGGTTCGAAAGCTTGAATACCTAGACGGTGAAGGGTTGGTGCGCGGTTAAGCAGAACAGGATGCTCTGCAATAACTTCTTCAAGCACATCCCAAACAACTGGACGTGCGCGCTCAACCATACGCTTTGCAGATTTAATGTTCTGCGCGTGGTTTAGATCTACAAGTCGCTTCATTACGAATGGCTTGAAAAGTTCAAGTGCCATCTGCTTTGGAAGACCGCACTGGTGCAGCTTCAACTGTGGACCAACAACAATTACTGAACGACCTGAGTAGTCAACGCGCTTACCGAGCAAGTTCTGACGGAAACGTCCTTGCTTACCCTTAAGCATGTCTGACAATGACTTCAGTGCGCGGTTACCTGGACCTGTAACTGGACGACCACGACGACCGTTATCGAACAACGCATCTACAGCTTCCTGCAACATACGCTTTTCATTGTTAACGATGATCTCTGGTGCACCGAGATCAGCTAAGACGCTTCAAACGGTTGTTACGGTTGATAACACGACGGTATAGATCGTTGAGATCTGAAGTCGCAAAGCGACCGCCGTCTAGCTGAACCATTGGACGTAGATCAGGTGGAATAACTGGAACGCAATCAAGAACCATTGATGCTGGCTTGTTGCTTGTTGTAAGGAATGCGTTAACAACCTTCAAGCGCTTGATTGCACGAGTCTTCTTTGCACCCTTGCCGTTTTCAGATAGATCTGTAAGTAGCTTGTGCTCAGTTTCTAGATCAAATGTCTCTAGACGACGCTTGATTGCAGCTGCGCCCATGTCACCCTTGAAGTACATGCCATAACGGTCACGCATTTCACGGTAAAGGTTTTCATCGCCTTCAAGATCTTGAACCTTAAGGTTTTTGAAACGTGCCCACACATCTTCTAGACGTGTGATTTCACGCTCTGCACGATCACGGATCGCCTTAAGTTCGCGCTCTGCTGATTCACGAACCTTGCGCTTAACATCTGACTTTGCATCCTCTGCTTCGAGTTCTGCAAGATCTGATTCAAGCTTCTTGGTGCGTACATCTACATCGTTATCGCGACGTGTTTCGATCTTCTTGCGATCATTAGCAAGCTTCTTTTCCATCTGTGGCATATCTTCTTCACGCGCTTCAGCATCAACTTCTGTGATCATGTAAGCAGCGAAGTAAATAACCTTTTCTAGATCCTTTGGAGCAAGATCAAGTAGGTAACCAAGGCGTGATGGAACACCCTTGAAGTACCAAATGTGAGTTACAGGAGCTGCAAGCTCGATGTGACCCATGCGTTCGCGACGAACCTTTGCGCGTGTGACTTCAACACCACAACGCTCGCAAATGATTCCCTTAAATCGAACGCGCTTGTACTTACCGCAATAACATTCCCAGTCACGAGTAGGTCCGAAGATCTTCTCGTCGAATAGGCCATCCTTTTCAGGCTTTAGTGTGCGGTAGTTAATGGTTTCTGGCTTCTTAACCTCACCAAAAGACCACTCGCGAATATTGTCTGCAGATGCGAGACCGATACGTAGTTCATCAAAGAAGTTGACATCTAACATGTTATTTTCCCTCTCACACTTCTTCAACGCTGCTTGGCTCAACTCGTGACAAGTTGATACCTAGCTCTTCGGCGGCACGGAATACTTCTTCATCTGTATCGCGCATTTCAATTGCGACACCTTCTGAAGAAAGCACTTCTACATTCAGACATAGTGATTGCATTTCCTTGATAAGTACCTTGAATGACTCAGGGATACCTGGCTCAGGAATGTTTTCACCCTTAACGATTGCTTCGTACACCTTTACGCGGCCGAGCACATCGTCTGACTTAATAGTGAGCAGTTCTTGGAGTGTGTAAGCAGCACCGTATGCTTCAAGTGCCCACACTTCCATTTCACCAAATCGCTGACCACCGAATTGAGCCTTACCACCAAGTGGTTGCTGCGTGATCATTGAGTATGGACCAGTTGAACGTGCGTGAATCTTGTCATCAACCAAGTGGTGGAGCTTCAAGATGTACATGTATCCAACTGAAATTGGTGTTGGGTATGGCTCGCCGGAACGACCATCAAACAACTTAGCCTTTCCGCTCTTACCAATAAGTTGTAGACCATCACGATTTGGAAGAGTTGCAGAAAGAAGACCTGAGATTTCATCTTCTAGCGCACCGTCGAAAACAGGAGTAGCAAACTTTGTTCCTGGTTCGCCCTTTTCTGCACCGATTGCACGCATGTGCTTCTGCCATGCTTCATCAACACCTGAAAGATCCCAACCTGTTTTTGCTACCCAACCTAAGTGCATTTCAAGAACCTGACCAACGTTCATACGACCAGGTACACCAAGTGGGTTAAGAACAACATCTACTGGAGTTCCATCTTCAAGGAATGGCATGTCTTCTACTGGAAGGATCTTAGAAATAACACCCTTGTTACCGTGGCGACCAGCAAGCTTGTCACCATCTTGAATCTTGCGCTTTTGTGCAACATAAACGCGAACCAATTGGTTAACGCCAGCTGCAAGCTCGAAACCTTCTTCAGATTCAAAGATCTTTACGCCGATAACCTTTCCAGATTCACCGTGTGGAACCTTGAGAGATGTATCGCGAACTTCACGAGCCTTCTCACCAAAGATTGCACGAAGCAAACGCTCTTCAGGTGTTAGTTCAGTTTCTCCCTTAGGAGTTACCTTTCCAACCAAGATGTCGCCAGGTACAACATCGGCGCCAACGCGAATGATTCCGCGCTCATCTAGATCTGAGAGAACTTCTTCAGAAACGTTAGGAATATCGCGAGTGATTTCTTCTGCACCAAGCTTGGTATCGCGAGCATCAACTTCATACTCTTCGATGTGGATTGATGTAAGAACATCATCCTGAACTAGGCGCTGAGAAAGGATGATCGCATCTTCGTAGTTGTGACCTTCCCATGACATAAATGCCACGAGTAGGTTCTTTCCGAGCGCCATTTCACCCTGATCGGTACAAGGACCGTCAGCGATAACTGAGCCAAATTCAACGCGCTGGCCTTCAGAAACAACAACCTTCTGGTTGTATGAAGTTCCCTGGTTTGAACGTGTGAACTTGTGTAATGAATACGTTTGGTACGTCGAGTCATCTGCCATGACCTTTACTTCATCAGCAGAAACTTCAGTAACAACGCCGGCCTTAGTTGCAGTTACAACATCGCCTGCATCAACTGCGGCACGGAACTCCATACCTGTACCAATGACTGGTGCTTCTGCACGCATCAAAGGAACTGACTGACGCATCATGTTAGAACCCATCAACGCACGGTTTGCATCATCGTGCTCAAGGAACGGAATCATTGCTGTTGCAACAGAAACCATCTGACGTGGTGAAACATCCATGTAATCAACTTCATCAGCTGGGATGTATTCAACTTCGCCACCACGACGACGTACAAGTACGCGTGCTTCTGCAAAGTGACTGTCATCTGTTAGTGGTGCATTTGCCTGCGCGATGATGTGTTCATCTTCTTCATCTGCAGTGAGGTAATCAACCTGATCTGTAACGCGACCCTTTGAAACCTTGCGGTAAGGAGTCTCGATGAAACCAAATGCAGTAACGCGACCATATGTTGCAAGTGAACCAATAAGACCAATGTTTGGTCCTTCAGGAGTTTCAATTGGACACATACGTCCGTAGTGAGATGGGTGAACGTCACGAACTTCGAAACCTGCGCGGTCACGTGAGAGACCACCAGGTCCAAGTGCTGATAGACGACGCTTGTGTGTAAGTCCTGACAAAGGATTTGTCTGATCCATGAACTGTGACAACTGAGAAGTTCCGAAGAACTCCTTGATTGACGCAACTACTGGACGGATGTTGATCAAAGTCTGAGGAGTAATTGCCTCAACATCTTGTGTCGTCATACGTTCGCGAACTACGCGCTCCATACGTGACAGACCGATACGTACCTGATTCTGGATCAATTCACCAACAGTACGAAGACGACGGTTACCGAAGTGATCGATATCGTCCTTCTCAACGCGAACTTCGCGGCCGTACTCCATCAATAGATCGCCGCGGTGAAGTGCTACTAAGTAGCGCAAAGTCGCAACAATGTCAGAGATAGTAAGTAGTGATGATGAAAGCTCAAGGTCTAGACCTAGCTTCTTATTTACCTTAAAGCGTCCGACCTTGGCCAAGTCATAACGCTTTGGGTTGAAGTAAAGGTTTTCAAGCAAGTTCTGTGCAGCTTCCTTAGTTGGAGGCTCACCTGGACGAAGCTTGCGATAGATATCTAGTAACGCTTCATCTTGTGTCTTGACTGTGTCTTTTTCAAGAGTTGCGCGCATTGATTCAAACTCGCCGAACTCTTCAAGAATTTGTTCTTCAGTCCAACCAAGTGCCTTTAGGAACACTGTTACAGACTGCTTACGCTTACGGTCGATGCGAACACCAACAAGATCCTTCTTATCAACTTCAAATTCAAGCCATGCACCGCGTGATGGAATTACCTTTGAAGTGAAAACATCTTTGTCAGATGCTTTTTCAATTGTGCGCTCGAAGTACACACCAGGTGAACGAACTAGCTGAGAAACAACAACGCGCTCGGTTCCGTTAATAACGAATGTTCCGCGAGCTGTCATAACTGGGAAGTCACCCATAAATACTGTCTGTGACTTAATTTCACCA
>CAXNLR010000006.1:0-12546 GCA_964203475.1 Candidatus Planktophila sp.
CTCTAAGCCAGGGCTTTGTCAGGCCTTTTGGAGAATTTGTGGATGAAAAAACCCCGCCTGGCACGATGGCCAAACGGGGTCTTTCGCGGTAATTAGTGAAATTACTTGATTGTTACAGTCGCGCCAGCTGCCTCTAGTGCTGCCTTTGCCTTGTCTGCTGTCTCTTTGCTTGCCTTCTCTAGAAGGGTTGCTGGACATGCATCTACTAGGTCCTTCGCTTCCTTCAAGCCAAGGCTTGAATTTAGTCCGCGAACTTCCTTGATCACTGCAATCTTCTGTGATCCAGCGTTTTCCAAGATAACTGTGTACTCATCTTGTGCTGCATCTGCGCCGCCTGCTGCTGCTGCGCCGCCTGCTGCTGCAGCTGCTACTGGAGCTGCTGCTGTTACATCGAATTCAGTTTCGAATGACTTAACGAACTCTGAGAGCTCGACCAATGTCATTTCCTTGAACTGACCCAATAGATCTTCTGTGCTGAGCTTTGCCATATTCGTTATTCCTTCTCTTCTGTTTCTGGAGTTGCTTCTGTAGTTACTTCTGTTGCTTCAGCTACAGGAGCTTCTGCTACATCTGTTGGTGTCTCAACTGCTGCTTCTGCAGGAGCTTCGACTACTGCTTCAGCAGCTGGTGCTGCTTCTGCAACTGGCGCAGGTGCGCCTTGTTCTGATTCAAGCTTGATACGAAGTGCGTCAAATATGCGCGCTGCCTTAGCAAGCGATCCCTTCATTGCACCAGCAAGCTTTGCCAACAGAACTTCACGAGACTCGAGGTTAGCGAGCTGCATGATCTCTGCAGGTGTTACAGACTTGCCTTCATAGAAACCACCCTTGATAACAAGGAATGGATTCTCTTTTGCAAAATCACGGAGGCTCTTTGCTGCATCAATTGGATCACCCTTGATGAATGCAACTGCTGATGGACCGGTTAGAAGATCATCTGCGATCTCTACTCCAGCATCCTTTGCTGCAATCTTTGTGAGAGTGTTCTTCACTACTGCGTACTTGGTTGTTGTACCAAGTGCACGGCGAAGTTCCTTCATTGATGTAACAGAAAGACCACGATATTCAGTTAGCACTGTTGCATTAGCTGTACGGAAATCCTCCGCAAGTTCAGCAACTGCTGTTGTCTTATCTGGGCGAGCCATTCGGTTCACCTTTCCTGTTTCATTGGTGACCGTAGGGAATAAAAAAATCCGTAACGCGTAAGCGCCACGGATTTACCATGATCACCTACGCGGGCTGAGATTTCCTCATTTATTTAGATCTTCCTTGCGGTTGATCTAGACCTGCGGTCTTTGGTTATGGCCCAAGGTTAAAGGTGGGCAGCCTTTGGGGTCAAATTGAGCATGAAAAAGGGCCCCGGCGCTATGCCGAGGGCCCCTCTTCTTAATACTTATTAGTTAGCTGATGGTTCGCGAACTAGGTTGGGATCAATAGCGATTCCAGGTCCCATCGTTGTTGAAACTACAGCCTTTTGTACATAGCGACCCTTTGATGAGTTTGGCTTGGCACGAAGTACTTCTTCCATCGCAGCTGCATAGTTATCTGCAAGTTGATCTGCAGTAAATGAAGCCTTACCGATTAAGAAGTGAAGGTTTGAGTTCTTATCAACGCGGAATTCGATCTTTCCGCCCTTGATATCTTCAACAGCCTTAGCAACATCTGTTGTAACTGTTCCTGTCTTTGGGTTAGGCATCAAACCACGAGGTCCTAGAACCTTACCGAGGCGACCGACCTTACCCATGAGATCTGGTGTTGAAACAACTGCATCGTAATCAAGACGACCCTTTGCAACTTCCTCAATGAGTTCATCTCCACCGACGATGTCTGCACCAGCTGCGCGAGCTGCATCAGCATTTGCACCGTTCGCGAAAACCAAAACGCGAGCAGTCTTACCAGTTCCGTGTGGAAGGTTAACTGTTGAACGGATTGCTTGATCAGCCTTCTTAGGATCCACACCTAGAACGAGAGCAACTTCTACAGATGCGTCGTACTTAACTGTTGATGTTTCCTTAACAAGTGTTACTGCTTGTAGCGGTGTGTATAGGTGATCTTTCTTTACCTTTTCAGCTGCCGCTAAGTACTTCTTTGAGCGCTTCATTTCTTCCTCATTCCTCTCGTTAGAGAGCTAGTGGTTGTGGTTAGCGAACCAGCGAGGTTCTCCCACATCTCTTCACCAATTTGGTGCAGAGAAATTTGTTGAGTTATCCGTTGACTGTGATTCCCATTGAACGAGCTGTGCCCGCAATGATCTTGGCAGCTTGATCAATGTCATTTGCATTGAGGTCGGCCATCTTCTGTGTTGCGATCTCCTTGACCTGAGCCATGGTGATGTTTGCAACCTTAGTCTTGTGAGGAACAGCTGATCCCTTATCAACGCCAGCCGCCTTCAAGATCAAACGTGATGCAGGAGGTGTCTTGGTGATGAATGTGAATGAACGGTCTTCGTAGACAGTGATCTCAACTGGAATGATCTGGCCCTTTTGTGATGCTGTTGCATCGTTGTATGCCTTCACGAACTCCATGATGTTGACACCATGCTGACCTAGCGCAGGACCTACTGGTGGTGCAGGTGTTGCTGCTCCAGCCTGAATCTGCAACTTGATGAAGCCGGTTACCTTCTTCTTTGGTGCCATTTCTGTTTCCTCTTTTTCTTGGTTTCTTAATTAAATCTTTTGTACTTGACCGAATGAAAGCTCTACTGGTGTTTCACGTCCGAAGATAGAAACTAGAACCTTGAGCTTTGCTTGCTCTGGCATGATCTCTGAGATCGACGCTGGCAGCGTTGCAAAAGGGCCATCCATAACAGTTACCGACTCGCCTACTTCGAAATCGATAAGACGGATTTGATCCTTCTCTGACTTCTTCTGTGGACGTGGTGCCAGAATCTTTTCAACTTCATCCATGCTCAGTGGAGATGGGTGGTGAGCGTTGCCAACGAAGCCTGTAACACCAGGGGTGTTACGAACTGCTGACCAGGACTCATCAGTTAAGTCCATGCGAACAAGAACATAACCTGGGTAGATGTTGCGCTTAACCATCTTGAACTGGCCGTTCTTAAGTTCCTTTACCTCTTCTTCAGGTACTTCAATCTGGAAGATGTAATCCTCCATATTTAATGAAGCGATACGGTTCTGAAGGTTGCCTTTAACCTTCTTCTCATATCCTGCATAAGAGTGGACTACATACCAGTCGCCAAGTGCTGTGCGCAGCGTGCGACGGAATTCTGCATTTGGATCATTTTCATCTGATTCGATGTCGCCATCTTCATCTGATGCGAGCGCTAATTCAGGCTCAGTTGAAGCAACTGGTGCTTCAACGATCTCTTCTTCAACTACAGGAGTTGCAATCTCTGTGGCATTAGCAGCAAGGGCTGCTTCAAATGCGTCTGCTTTGATCTCTTCAGTCATTATTTTCCTTTATCCAAATACCCAGAAGACAAGTCTTCCAAGAACAAGGTCGATGAGAGATACAACGGCAATAATGAATGACACGAATACAAGAACAACGGCTGTGTATGTTGTTAGCTGATTACGTGTAGGCCAAACAACCTTGCGAAGTTCTGAAACTACTTGGCGATAGAAAAGTCCAACGCGCGCAAATAGACCGAGCTTCTCGGCTACTTGTTCAACTGACTCTGTCATCGTCATTCCTTTCGAACTTCATCGGTTTAAATCTGTACATCTTTATTACAACTTCTTGCAGGGCAGGAGGGACTCGAACCCCCAACCGGCCGCTTTGGAGACGGCAACTCTAGCCAATTGAGCTACTGCCCTTCGCGAGAGCATGGCAAAACCATAGGGAAAAGCAAACCCTCGTGAGCGTCGAAGTGTAGAGGCAAGGTGGGGTTCAGGTCTAACTCGCGCGTGAAATACGGCAGACTTACGCCTATGACTCCACGTATCTCAGCCCGTATCGCAGCTATCGCAGAATCAGCCACTTTGGCCGTTGATGCAAAAGCAAAGGCGCTCAAAGCAGCTGGTCGTCCAGTAATTGGCTTTGGTGCAGGTGAACCAGATTTCCCAACACCTGATTACATCGTTGAAGCAGCAGCTGCGGCAACAAAGGTTGTAGCAAATCACCGTTACACACCAACACCAGGTTTGCCAGATCTACGTGAAGCAATCGTTGCTAAGACCAAGCGTGATAGCAACTACGACATCACCGTTGACCAAGTACTTGTAACAAACGGTGGAAAGCAGTCTGTCTATCAGGCATTTGCAACAATTATTGATCCAGGCGATGAAGTACTTCTCCCTTCACCTTTCTGGACCACATATCCAGAATGCATCAAATTAGCTGGTGGAGTATCAGTAGAAGTCTTTGCTGATGAAACCCAGAACTACTTGGTCTCAGTTGAGCAGCTAGAAGCTGCTCGCACACCAAAGACAAAGGCACTCCTTTTTTGTTCTCCATCAAATCCAACAGGTTCTGTTTATTCAGCAGAGCAAGTTAAAGCGATCGGTGAATGGGCTGTTAAGAACAACATCTGGATTATTAGCGATGAAATTTATGAACACTTACTTTATGACGGTGCTAAAGCGCCATCACTTCCAGTTGTAGTCCCAGCACTTGCAGATACATGCATCATCATTAATGGAGTTGCAAAGACATATGCAATGACTGGTTGGCGTGTGGGCTGGATGATTGGACCAAAAGATGTCATCAAGGCAGCCACCAACTTGCAGTCACACTTAACATCAAATGTTTCCAATGTTTCACAGCGCGCAGCAATTGCAGCGTTGACTGGAAACCTAGATGCTGTTCACACAATGGGTGAAGCATTTAACCGTCGTCGTAAGTTAATTGTTGATCTGCTTAACGAAATTCCAGGATTTGAATGTCCAACACCTACTGGAGCTTTCTACGTATACCCATCGGTTAAGGGTGTATTGGGCAAAACAATCCGTGGAAAAACACCTACAACATCTGCAGAATTAGCAACCTTGTTACTTGAAGAGGTTGAAGTTGCAGCGGTTCCTGGAGAAGCATTTGGTCCATCTGGATACCTGCGCTTTTCATATGCAACAAGTGATGAAGACATTGTTGAAGGTATCGGCCGTATTAAAAAGCTACTTACAGAGGGCTAAATCTCGATCCCAATCAGATTTACTTCTGCTTCAAGGGTAATTCCAAATATCTCTTTAACCTGATCTCGTGCACGCTTTGCCAGCTCTGCGATATCTGATGCTGTTGCATCTCCTGCGTTAGTCAATGCCAGCACATGCTTTGTGGAAATACGAGCACCCCCGACTTCATCACCTTTATGCATTCCTGCATTTTCAATCAGCCATGCAGCAGAAATCTTCACGCGACCATCGTTAAGTGGCCATTTAGGTGCAGCATCTGGCAATCCATCTGCTGCTTGCTGAGAAATAATTGGATTCGTAAAGAAAGATCCAGCCGACCACGAATCATGATCATCTGGAGATAACAACATTCCTTTGCTTGCACGAAGTTCTAGAACGGCCTTACGAGTTGCAGCAACTGGCGCCTTATCTCCTAGTTCCACACCAAGCTTTTTTGCAAGTTCCAGATAGGTGATTGGATCGCTGAACTCTCCGCGACGAATCTGGAACTGCACATCTAAAACAACATATCGCCCAGGGTGCGACTTGAACAAAGAGTTCCTGTATGAAAATTGGCACTCGCTATTTGTGAAAGTCTTTAATGCTTTTTCTTGTCGGTCATATGTTCGAACACGTGTGATGAACTCTGAAACTTCATGACCGTAAGCACCAATGTTTTGAATCGGTGAAGCACCTACCGTGCCAGGAATGCCGCTAAGTGTTTCAAGACCTGCAAAACCACTTGCGATAGTTGTTTGAACAAAAACATCCCAGTCTTCACCCGCGCCAATTGTCAACGTTGCACCACTGCATGCATCAACTTCGGATTGCACAGAATTGTTTGAGATTCGAATAACTGTTCCTTCAAAGCCCTTATCTGCAATCAGAACATTGGTGCCGCCACCCATAATCAGAATTGGCGTATCGCCTGCTTCTTCGATTGCAGCGATTATTTGAGCCTCTGTTGAAACTTGAACAAATTTTGTAGCCGGGCCACCCACGCGCAAGCTGGTGTATTGGGATAACTCGGTCATGTAGAAAGGTTACCTGCGCGGGGACAAAATTGCGCTTTTACCTCTGTACTTATCCAAGATACGGTCGTAGTTCTTCTTGGACTGCACCTCGCGGTATTCAGGATCTGCGTCGTGATATCCGTGATGACGCTCTTGCGTTAGTGGCAACTCCATTTGTAGCAACTTGCCACCTGCTTGACGGATCTTTAAGGAATATTCCATGTCTGCATTTCGGTAATACACAGCGCGAGGATTAAATCCGCCTACTTCTTTCATCGCTACTCGATTAAATGCCATGAAGTAAGAAAATAGAACATCGACTTCGCCAGGACCCTTGTCATCAACACTTCGCCATTCATCCTCAGTGTTAACTAATCCTCCACGCCAACCAACGGCGACGTATTCACCCTTTTCAAGCTCTTGTACTACTGGAGTAATTGCATCGCCTGTAAAGCGCGTTGAAGGATCCATAATGACTACATACTTGCTTTGTACTTTTTCTAGGAACACATTTGCACAATCTCCCCAGGCAGCACCTGGATTAACTGAAATTAAGTATGTGCGCTTATCCATCTGCTCAAACAAGGAGCCAGCATCGCCAATTGAAATAATTGCCACAGCGCAATCACTGTTGGCTTTTATTGCTTTAACAGTCTCTAATGCATCTTCTGTAAATCCATCAACGATTAATCCGACTGTGACATCTTTTTCAAGATCGATAGTGCGAATATCGCGCGGGTAGGCAAGAGTTATATACGGCTTCTTAGGCTTTAGTTCATATCCCCCAACAACATCTACAACTTCAAAACCTGCTTGTAGTAATTCATCGCGATACTTATCGGCTAGGGCGAAGTCTTTTGCAGCACGTGCATCCATGCGGGCTTGTGCTAACGCAGTTACTGAATCTGGAATGCTCACTTAATCACCACGGCCTTAGCCATACCTAGAACCTTTACGCCAGCAGATGTTGCACTCAAAGTTATTGAAATCCGATCGCCATCTACTTCAGCAACAGTTGCTGAGACAGTTAAATCAACCTTTTGATCCGCCGGAACAATCACAGGCTTTATAAAGCGGGCCGAATACTCTTTAACTGCAGCTGATCCGCCTGCCCAATCGGTCACATACTTTCCAACCAAAGCCATCGTTAACATTCCATGTGCAATCACGTTAGGAAGTCCGACAGAGAGTGCAAACTCTTCATTTTGATGAATTGGATTTTGATCCCCACTTGCATCTGCATATGCCTTAAGCATGGCGCGATCTAGGTAAAAAACCTGCTCCTCTAATACTGTGCCAACTTCAATCATGCGCGCACCACCAAAGTGGACCAAGAAGAAACAACTAATTCAGCTCCGTTATGTAGATCAGAGCGCACCGAGACAATTTCATTTCCTGCGGCAACCCTAAGTGTTTCAATTGTTGCTGAACACTTAAAGACATCGCCGGCAACTACTGGGCGAAAGATTTCAAACTTTTGATCACCATGAACTAAGCGAGTCCAATCAACACCAATTTCAGGTTGAGTCAGGATTGATTCATATTGTGACAACGAGATTCGAATAGAAAAGGTAGGGGGTGCAACAGTTGTATTTGTTTCTGAGATGACAGCACAGAAGGCATCAATTTCAGATTGTGAAACAGTTACAGATCCTGCACCTTCAAAGGTGCGCCCGACCGAATCGGGATTGATCATTAGCGAGTTTCGCGGTGAAGTGTTGACAACTTGCAACGTGGACAGAACTTCTTAAGTTCCATGCGGTCTGGATCGTTGCGGCGGTTCTTCTTTGTGATGTAGTTACGCTCTTTGCAATCAACGCATGCCATGGTGATCTTTGGACGGACGTCCGCGCTCTTACTTGCCATGGTCTTACTCCTTCTATCGATTGCGAGGGGCTTAGGTTACCTGAGCCATCTCGTAGCGCGAAATTCACGCTTGTTGAACTAGTAGCGGAGGCGGGATTTGAACCCACGACACAGCGATTATGAGCCGCTTGCTCTACCAAGCTGAGCTACCCCGCCAAGGGTTGTGCTTGTAAAAAAGTCTTCATTGAGTGAAGAACTCTTTCGAGCCCCCCACCGGAATCGGACCGGTGACCTTTTCCTTACCATGGAAACGCTCTACCAACTGAGCTAGGGGGGCATGATCTCAGTACTAAGGCAAGACCTGAGCCTACCTCTATACAGAGGAATGGCAAAAAACTTCGAACTACCCCTTTGGATCTAGCGTGATTTTGCCCGTTGTTTCACGGCCGAGCATCGCTTTATGAGCGATTACTGCTTGGCTCATTGGATACGTCGCACCAATTACTGGTTTCAACTTTCCTTCCACAACCAAAGCAAATAGTTGTTCGATCACATCATTCATTAATTCTTTTTTACCAAAGCAGTGGGACAACCAAAATCCTGTAATTGTCTTGCTTCCACCCATGAGTGTTGCAGGTTGAATCATTGATGGTGCAACGCGTGATGCCATTCCAAATGTGACCAAGCGACCAAATGGCGCAAGAATTTCAAGACTGTCGTCAAATGTCTTTCCGCCAACCATTTCAAGAATCAAATTAACACGCTTACCACCATTTGCTGCTTTGATTGCATCTCCCAAGTTTTCATGGGTTGCCTCAACTACGGCATCTGCGCCAAGTGAAGTTGCAAGTGCGCGCTTGCCTTCAGATGATGCAACTGCAATTACCTTGGCGCCCCACATTTTTGCTAATTGAACTGCAATTGTTCCGACGCCACCAGCTGCTGCGTGAATAACTACTGTCTCACCTGGTTGCACGTGGCCAACAGTTTTTAAAATGTGCCAGGCAGTTGAGCCCTGAACCAACATACATAACGCTTGTTCATCTGTGACACCATCTGGAATTGGAATCATTGTTGCTGAATGCGTGACTGCTTGTTGGGCATATCCCCCACCATCGACAGGTGCGAGAACGCGAACTCCTGCTGCTGTTGTTCCTACAACCTCAATACCTGGAATTAATGGGAGTTTCTGCGGAGATAGATATGAATTTTCAGTTTGGTGAGTATCTGCGTAATTGATACCGATTGCTGAAACTTTAATAAGTTCTTGCCCAGCACCCGCAGTTGGAGTTTCTAAATCAACTAGCTGCATGACATCTGGACCACCGAATTCGGTGATCTGAATTGCTTTCATTGTTTATCCCTTTGTTGAGCCGAGAGTCAAGCCTGAAACAAACTGCTTACGTAGTACGAAGAAGACAACCAATGTAGGCAACGCTGCGATAGTCGCACCAGCTGCTAAGAGGTTGTAATCCGTTACGAATTCACCCTGCAAACGTCCTAATGCAGATGTAATCGGTCGTTTGGAGTCGGTGGACATAAGTACTAACGCCCAGAAGAAGTCGTTATAGATCCACGTCGTCATCAAAACGCCAAGTGATGCCAACGCTGGGCGAAGCAATGGAAGCATCACCTTTGTGTAGTGAACAAAAACGCTTGCACCGTCAACCATTGCAGACTCAGAAATCTCTTTTGGAACAGTCTTCATATAGCTGGATAAAACAAATGTTGCAAAGCCCATCTGGAATGCAACGTGAATGAGAACAACACCCCAGTGAGAGTCATACAAAACTCTTGGAATACCAATAGCTTTACCAAGGGTGATGTACATCTTGAAAACAGGAATGAAGACCAGCTGTGCTGGAAGTAGATTGCCTGCTGTAAATAGTAGAAGTAATGAAACGTTCCATTTAAAGGAGTAGCGGCTAACTACGAATGCAATCAGTGAGCCAAAGAAAAGAGTTAGGAAGACTGCAGGGATCGTGATCGCTGCCGTATTCCAGAAATACAAAGGCAGATCCATGCGAGAGATTGCTTCTGTGTAGTTATCTAAGTTCAAAGTCTTTGGAATTGAGAAAACACCATTTGCACGGACATCTTTATATGGACGAAGTGAGGTCCAAATAGTCCAAGCAATCGGGAAGATCCACACAATGGCAAAAACACCAATGAAGGCAGAGATAAAGCGATCCTTTACCTTCTGCTTGTTCTTGTACTTAACAGCTGCTTGCTGAAGCTCTACGTCAATACTCATTGGACATCACTCTTAAAGGTTGTGCGTAGGTAGGCGATGATTGGTCCGATCGATAGAACAAAGAGGATTACCGCATAGGCGGCGCCCTTCATAGATGCGCCTTCACCTGCAATATTTTGGAAGACTAAGGTTCCAAGGATCGGGAATCCAGCCGATGAGCCGTAAATAATGTAAACAATGTCAAAAGCTCGAAGTGATTCGATGATCGTAATTACGATAACAATGATGTTTACAGGCTTCATAGACGGGAAAACCACACGCTTAAATGTCTGCCATTCAGTGGCTCCATCAAGTGCTGATGCCTCACGAAGTGAAGCATCAACGGACTTCAAGCCAGCTAAATACAAAAGCATGATGTAGCCAATATGTCGCCAGGAGGCGATAGTTAAAATCACATAAATATTGATGTCGTAATTACCAAAAAATGAAATTGCATTATCAATGTCGCGACCAAAGAGTCCGTTAACGAAACCATCTGGGCGAAGCAAGAAGTTCCAGATAATTCCAGTAACAGCAAGTGAAAGAACTACCGGAAGGTAGTAGGCAGTCTCGTAAAACTTGTGACCGCGAATCTGACGATCAATTTGGTAGGCAAGCAAAATGCCAATTGGGGTTGCAATTAATCCAAACCAACCCAGCCAAATAATATTGTTTTTTACCGCTTCCCAAAATGCTGGGGTATCAAAGAAAATATTTTTATAGTTTGCAAGCCCGGCCCACTTAATGCGGCTGATTGAAATGCCAGACCAGTATGTAAATGAAAGAAGAATTGTTAGAAGCGCTGGAACCCACACTAGAAGTAAGTGGAAGAAGAGTGGAACACCTACGAATGCACTCAGGGTTGTGCGATCTGCCTTGGAAAAGGCCCGACGGCGAGAGACTGTTTTGATGTCTTTCGCCGTCGAGCTCATACTTGTAACCCTATCTCTATTTAATCTAAATTGTTAATTCAATTCCTTGAATTAAAACTGATTACGCTAGAGGAGGTAGTGCTTCCCACTGTGATTGCAAAGTATCTTGGATCTTTGCAACATCCTTTGGATTCTTGAACCATGACTGGATTGCTGGACCAACAACTGGGCCTGCGAAGTCTGGACGAGTATCGCGATCAAGGAACTGAGTGATGTACTTTGCTTCAGCCATAACTGCTAGCTGTTCCTTCTGGAATGCATCGTATGAAGCAGTGTCTTGTCCACTGTTTGCAGATGTCATCGGAATAAGAGCTCCGTTTGCATCCTTTGCAGCCAGCGTTGCGTTAACACCTTCCATGTCGCCAGCAAACTTCAAGAAGTCTGCTCCGCCATCATTGTTAGTTCCATTTGCAGCTACGCACCAACCATCGATAGGTGCATCGATTGTGTCGCGGCCGTGCTCTGGATTGATTTCTGGGAAAGGAATGATCGATAGATCGTCGTAGTCAGCTTGTGACTGCTCCTTGAAGTTTCCACCGAACCATGAACCCATAAGCATTGATCCAGCCTTCTTCTGTAGAAGAAGCTGCATAGCTCCATCCCACTCGAGGTCTAGAACGTTTGGATTCATGTAAGGGATCAACTGTGACCAGTATGTGAATACTTCAGTGACCTTTGCATCTGTCCACTTTTCGCGGCCAGCAAGTAGATCTACGTGGAACTGGTAACCGTTGATACGTGCGTTAAGAATGTCGAATGTTCCCATTGCTTCCCAGCCGCCCTTATCTCCGGCAGCGAAACCAACAAGACCCTTCTTCTTCATACCATCAAGCATCTTTAGGTATTCATCCCAGTTTGTTACGTTGTCTGCATTCAAACCTAAGTCAGCAAACATTGACTTACGGAAGTGAAGACCCCATGGGTACCATGACTTTGGAACGAAGTACTGCTTGCCATCAAGACCTGTTGAAGCAATCTTGTAGCTCTCTGTGTACTGATCGCCAATTGCATCCCACACACCAGTTAGATCTGCGAGCAGACCCTGCTCTGCGAAGAACTGCATACGGTATCCAGCCATCCACTCAAAAGTATCGTCAGGTGTTCCCTGTAGATACTGTGAAAGGTTGTTCTGGAATGCATTTGATTCAGTTGCGTTGTACTTAACTTCGTTCTTTGTCTTTGCTGTGTATGCAGCAATCAAAGCTTCGTTCTGTGCTGTTGGACCAGCATCAACGGAACGTGCACCGTATGCAAGTGGGCCAGTTGCTTTATCGCCGCAACCAGCTAGTAGTGATCCACCTGCTGCTAATCCGAGACCACCAACTGCAGCACCCTTAAGTACTGAGCGGCGGGAAATGCCATTATTTAGATCTGACATCATCGTCCTTTTCTATTAATTTGAGCCTTCGAAGGTCATCGGGTTTTGAGGGGTCAAAGCCTTCGGACTCTGGAAATCTACGCGTGGGCAGGCTCAATAGATAGGAAGAACAGGTA
>CAXNLR010000007.1:0-5143 GCA_964203475.1 Candidatus Planktophila sp.
CGCACTAGATGTGGTAGCAGAGGCAGTTCTTAAGCGTCATGGCGCAACATCTAACTTCAAGGGATATCACGGCTTTCCAGCAACAATCTGCGTTTCAATCAATGATGAAATCGTTCACGGAATTCCTGGTGATCGTGTCATCAATGATGGAGATGTTGTTTCAGTTGATTGCGGCGCAATAGTTGAAGGCTGGCATGGAGATGCAGCATTTTCAGTTGGTGTTGGAAAGATCGATCCTGAAGATCAAAAGATGATGGATGTGTGTGAAGAGTCGATGTGGCGGGGGATTGCAGCTGGCATGAACGGTGCAAAGCTTTCTGATATTGGCCATGCCATCGAGGAGTACACCAAATCTCAAGGCTCATACGGAATATTGCAAGAGTACGGTGGTCACGGAATTGGCACAGAGATGCACCAAGAGCCACACGTTCTAAATTTTGGAAAACCTGGCAACGGTCCAGTGATAGTTCCTGGTTTTGTTTTAGCAATTGAGCCAATGATTACTCGAGGATCTGCTCGCACTAAAGTGCTGGCAGATGATTGGACAGTTGTGTCTGCAGATAAGTCGCGTGGGTCACACTTTGAACATACCTATGCGGTGATGCCAGATGGAAAACCCTTTGTTTTAACAGCATTTGATGGCGGCAAATCAGAGCTATCAAGGCTTGGCGTAGAGGTCTCAGAGCTCCTGTAATTCTCACAATTTTGTTACCTTTTTGAGACCCAAACTCCTTACAAAATACGACAAATACGACTATTTTTTCTCCATCCCTCACCCTCGAGGGCAAGAAACTACGGAGAACTCATCGATGAGAAAAACTTCTTTTATTCGCTTGGCTGTTGCGGCAACTGCAGTTGCTCTACTAGCAAGCACAACAGTTTCAGCACAGGCTGCAATTAAGCCAGCTGCAAAAGCAACTGTTGGAGATGACTGCACCGCAGCGTCAGTTGGCAAATCTGCTAAGGGTCGCGGCGTTGATGGTTCAGATTTAACATGCATGGTTGTACCAACTGGTTCTTACAAAGGACAAAATAAGTGGTGGTACAAAGATGTAAAGCCACTAAAGAATATGGACTGGACTATTCCAGCAAACCCAGGTGGATACTCACTGACAAGTAATGCAATCAGCGACACACTAAAGGCTGAAGGCTTGCTTGATAATTACACATCAACATTTAAGCCAGGTGCTGGTGGAGCTGTTGGACTCGGCGCATTCCAAGAAATTAAGGGAAAGCCAGAATCAGTATTGGTTACTGGAATTGCAATGACCGGTGGACTGTATTCAAACAAGTCACCTCTCAATCTTCTAGCTTCAACTCCAGTTGCAAAGGTTCTTCGTGAATACGATGCAATCGTTGTTCCAGCTAACTCTAAGTACCGCACACTGAAGCAATTGATGGATGACCTAGTTGCTAAGCCAAACAGCGTTGCAATCGCTGGTGGTAGCAAGGGTGGAATTGACCATCAGGTTATTGGTTTGCTTGCACAGAAGGCATCGATTGATCCAACTAAGTTGAACTACGTTGTGTTCTCTGGTGGACCAGAAGTTATTACCTCTGTTCTCAGTGGATCAACACAAGTTGGTATCTCAGGTTCATCTGAGTTCAACGCATTTGTTTCTTCAGGCAAGCTACGCGTGCTTGGTGTTTCATCTGCAAAGGCACTTACAGGATTCAAGGGTAAGACCTTTGTTTCACAGGGATATGACCTTGTCTACGGAAACTGGCGCGGAATCATGGCACCAGCAGATCTTCCAAAGGCTGATTACCTCAACCTGATCAAGGTAATTGACATCATGCATGTCTCACCTTCATGGCAGGCACAGCTCAAGAAGAACAACTGGGACAACGAATTCGCTGCAGGAACAGCTTTCAAGACATTCCTTGAGAAGCACATTCCTGAAATTAACGGCGTTATGAAGGGTCTAGGAATCTAATTGATTCTTAACAAAGTTACTCAGCACGGAAAGGGGGAGCTGGTATTTGCCAGCTCCTTCTTCCTGCTGGGTATTTTTGTTGCGTGGGACACCAAAGGAATGGATATCCCGCAAGACAATTCAATTGTTAGTCCACAAACTTTTCCATACATGGTTGCTGCATTTGCAACACTGGTGGGATTGGGATTAATTGTCAGTGTCTTGCGTGGAAATCACGGAACTCCAGATGGCGATGAGCCAGGAGATCCGTTTACACCATTGAATTTAAAGACGATGGCCATTGTTGCCACCGCAATTGGACTACATGTTATTTTGCTTGAGATCGCTGGATATGTAATCGCCGCCACCGTTTGTTTCTGGGGAGTGGCATATGCCTTCGGATCTCGCAAGATTCTTAAAGATTTTTGTATTAGCGCAGTTTTTGCCCTCATTGTTTATTTCTCATTTAGCAAGGGTTTAAATATTAATTTGCCTTCAGGTTTCTTTGAAGGGATCCTCAAGTAATGGGTAATAACTTTGCAATGTTATTAGACGGTTTCCAAACCGTCTTTACGCCAACAAATCTAATGTTTGGCCTTCTAGGAACTTTCCTTGGAACCCTCGTTGGTGTTTTACCTGGCATCGGGCCAGCACTTGCCATTGGTTTGTTGCTACCAATTACTTTAACTGTTAATCCAACATCAGCGTTGATTATGTTTGCCGCGATTTTTTACGGCGCGATGTATGGAGGATCCACTACCTCTATTTTGCTCAATACTCCCGGGGAAAGTGGATCTGTTATCACTGCCTTAGAAGGCAACAAGATGGCAAAGGCTGGCCGAGCAGGTGCAGCGCTAGCAACTGCTGCTATTGGCTCATTTGTGGCCGGCACTATTGCCACATTACTTCTTGCATTTGGCGCTCCGGTATTAGCTGAATTTGCACTCACTATTCAGCCTGCAGGGTATTTATCACTCATTATTTTGGCCTTTGCCACTGTAGGAACTTTGCTTGGCACATCACGTCTTCGAGGCTTAGTCGCTCTTTCAATGGGTCTAGTTATTGGATTAATTGGAGCAGATCTTCAATCAGGTGCACTGCGACTTACATTCGGCAATCTCAATGCCATTGATGGCATTGAAACGGTAACTGTCATTGTTGCCATTTTTGCTCTCGGTGAAACTTTATATCTAGCAAGTCGCCACACAATGATCAAAGCCTCTGTCTTACAGATTAATGGAAAAGCATGGATGACTCGTGAGGATTTCAAACGCTCATGGAAACCATGGCTTCGTGGAACTGCAATTGGTTTTCCACTAGGTGTAATTCCTGCAGGTGGGTCAGAAGTTCCAACCTTCTTGTCATATGGTGTTGAAAAAGCGTTGTCGAAGAATAAGGATGAGTTTGGTAAGGGTGCTATTGAAGGCGTTGCTGGACCAGAAGCAGCAAACAATGCAAATGCTGCAGGTGTTCTTGTTCCTATGCTTGCACTCGGTTTACCAACATCTGCAACAGCAGCGGTAGTACTTGTTGCCTTTCAATCATTTAATATCCAGCCAGGACCAATGCTTTTCCAGACAAACCCTGAAATTGTCTGGGGATTGATCGCATCACTCTTTGTCGGAAACTTCTTGTTACTGGTGCTCAATCTTCCACTTATTCGTTTCTGGGTAATGCTTCTTAAAATTCCATCACATTATTTATATGCAGGAATTACGACCTTTGCACTCCTTGGTGCCTATGCACTGAACAACTCAACTTTTGATTTGCAGGTAGCACTTGTTATTGGAGTTATTGGTTTCTTGTTCCGTAGATTTGGAGTGCCAATTACACCTTTGATTATCGGTGCAATCCTTGGGCCGCTATCAGAGCTGTATTTCAAGAGAGCGTTGCAAATTAGCCAAGGGGACTGGCATATTTTGATTGCTGGAGTGTTTCCTAAGGTCATTTACGGCATCTTATTGTTGGTAATCATTGGTCCACTTGTTTGGAACTTTAAGAAGCAGTTTGCCGTAAAGAAGTAAATGTCAGCAGAAAAGCTTCTTCCTTGGGCTAAGCCACTTCTGCTTTCATCCACCCTGACGCAAGCAACGATTTACGTTCTTCGCCCAATGATTACTTATCGCGCAATCGAATTAGATGCCAACGCGGCTCAAGTTGGTTTGATTGCTGCGCTGTATGCACTATTTCCGGTAATCCTGGCACTTCAATTTGGTTCATGGGTTGGCAAGCTAGGTGAAGCAAAGTTTGTAATTTATGGAACTGTGGCGATGATGTTTACATCAGCAGCCCTTATATTTTCTAATTCGCTGGTTACTTTAGCTATTGCAACTGCAGCAGCGGGACTAGCTCACTTAGCGTGCATGGTTGGTGGGCAATCTATGGTTGCACTGCGTGCACCGCGTCAGAGTTATGACCGGTACTTTGGTTTCTATACCTTTAGCGCATCTGTCGGACACATGCTTGGACCAATCATTGCCTCCATCGTTGCCGGCTCAAACGGAACATTGCCGAAGTCAACATCAAATGCATTCTTACTCGGTGTTGTTCTAACGATTATTGCCCTTGTTCCGGTGATCAGATGGCGCAATGAAAAGCCAACTGTGGAAGGAAAAGAAAACTCTGAAGGCACATTTAGGGCTGCGGTAAATCTTGTGAAGCGTCCAGGGATTATGGCCGCAATCTATATCTCACTAGCAATTTCATCCGTTGCAGATGTGCTGGTTGTTTTCTTACCTTTATTTGGTACTGAAAATAACTTTTCACCATATGCAATTGGTGCCATCTTGGCTATACGTGCCGGCACAACGATGATGTCACGATTGTTCTTAGGACGCCTGAGCAATCGATTTAGTACATTCCAATTACTGTGGTGGAGCACGATAATTTCCACACTTTGCTGTGTTGCGATGGCATTTGCCCACACACCAATCACCTTGGGAGCGATCGTCTTTATTGCAGGATTTTCATTAGGTGTTGGACAACCTTTAACAATGTCTCTTGTTTCCCAAAAGACTGAAAGTTCTGAGCGTGCATTGGCTGTTTCAGCCCGCTTGATGGGTAATCGGTTTGGGCAATTCTTGGTGCCGGCGCTGGCAGGTTCATTGGCTGCAGCATCTGGGGCAGGGGCGGTCTTTATTGGCCTTGCGGTCCTGCTCGCAACTTCGATTTTCAGCGTAAAACGCAACTGATTTGTGGGCTGAATTACAACAATGTAGTTCTAAGAG